>NZ_JBSSEW010000017.1:0-169730 GCF_054062095.1 Pseudomonas sp. TE6288 | reverse complement strand
CTGTTTGGCTTTGTTTTACCCGGTAGTGCTGTTAAGGCCCCCGTCGGCCCCAGGGCCGCCCCCGGCGCCCCGCCCCCCCCCGCCGGGGCCGGGGCCCCCCCCGGCCTTGAATTGCCAAGGGGTCGCAGTGCGACCCCGGGATCTCGAACCAGACAAAGGCTGTTGTTTTGGTAGACATGAGGCAAGCGCGACGCTCACCAGGTTCAGTTGTTTCGCCGCTCCCAGGCCACAGGGTTGACCAGGTTCGCCGGCCGCTCGCCGGCCAGCGCGGCCAGCAGGTTGTCCACCGCGCAGCGGGCCATGGCTTCGCGGGTCTCCAGCGTGGCCGAGCCGATATGCGGGGTGACCACCAGGTTGTCCAGTTGCAGCAGCGGCGAATCGGCCGCCAGCGGCTCCTGCACGAACACGTCCAGCCCGGCGCCACGAATGCGCCGCTCGGCCAGCGCCTGCAACAGTGCCGCCTCGTCGAGCACGCGGCCGCGGGAAATGTTCACCAGGATCGCCGAGGGTTTCATCAGGGCCAGCTCGCGCGCGCCGATCAGGTTTTGCGTAGCGCCGGTCAGCGGCAGGCACAGGCAGACGAAATCGGACTCGGCCAGCAACGCGTCAAGGCTGCGATAGCCAGCGCCGTACCGCGCCTCCACCTCGGGCCGCGGGCTGCGGGTGTGGTACAGCACGCGCATGCCGAAACCGGCATGCGCGCGCCGGGCCAGGGCCTCGCCGATACGGCCCATGCCGACGATGCCCAAGGTCTTGCCCTGCACGTCGCAGCCGAACTGCGCCGGCCCGATCCCGGCCCGCCAGTGGCCGGCGCGAATCCAGCCATCGAGCTCGACCACGCGCCGGGCACAGGCCAGGATCAGCGCGAAACCGGTGTCGGCGGTGGTTTCGGTGAGCACGTCGGGGGTGTTGGTCAGCAGCACCCCGCGCTGATCCAGCGCCTCGATATCGTAGTTGTCCACGCCCACCGACACGCTGGAGATCACCTCCAGCTGCGGCGCCAGGTCGAGCAGCGGGCGGTCCAGGCGCAGGCTGGCGCCCAGCAGGCCATGGGCGCCCGGCAGCGCCGCGCGCAAGCGCGCCAGGCCATCGGCGGCCGGCGCTTCCACCAGGGTCACCTCGGCCTGCGCGTGCAGGCGCGCCATCAGTTCATCGGACAGGCGTTTGTAGGCGACGATGCGCTTTTTCATGCTGAGGCTCCTATCGGCTCGGCGCCAGGCTGTGCCGGCGCGCCTGTTGCAAGGGGTTGAGGACGGCGGTCAGGGCCACGGCCAGCAGCAGTGCACCGCACATGAACAGGTACGAGACGCCGGGGCCGCCGGTGACACCATTGAGGTAGCCGACCAGGTACGAGCCTGAGAACGAGCCCAGCGCGCCCATGCTGTTGATCAGCGCCATGGCGCCCCCGGCGACGTTGGCCGGCAACAGTTCGGGAACGATCGCGAAAAACGGCCCGTAGGGCGCGTACATGCAGGCCCCGGCGATCACCAGCAAGGCGTATGACCACCAGAAGTGCTCGGTGCCCAGGGCATAGGAGCCGTAGAACGCCAGCGCGGCGATCAGCAGCGGCGGCCAGACGAAGCGCTTGCGCTTCTGCAGGCGGTCCGAGGCCCACGACACCCCGAGCATGGCCAGCACCGCCCCCAGGTAGGGCACCGCCGACAGCCAGCCGGCGGTGACGATGTCCAGCGCGGCGGCCTGCTTGAGGATCGACGGTAGCCAGAGGACGAAGCCATACACGCCGATGCTCCAGCAGAAATACTGCAGCGACAGGATGATCACCGTGGGCGAGCGAAACGCCTCGGCATAGTTCTTCACCGGCTTGATGCCCTGCTGCTCGGCATCCAGCGCCTCGCGCAGCGCGGCCTTCTCCCGGGCATCGAGCCACTTGGCCTGCTCCGGTCGGTCATCGACCAGGCGCCACCAGATGAACGCCCAGAGAATGGCCGGCGCGCCCTCGATGATGAACATCCAGCGCCAGTCGAACTGCTGCACCAGGTAGCCCGAGACCACCGACATCCACAGGATGGTCACCGGGTTGCCGAGGATCAGGAAGGTGTTGGCCCGCGAGCGCTCGGCGCGGGTGAACCAGTGGCAGAGGTAGATGAGCATGGCCGGCATCACCGCCGCCTCGACCACGCCCAGGAGAAAGCGGATGGCGATCAGCCAATAGACGTCGTGGACGATCCCGGTCAGCGTGGCCAGCCCGCCCCAGAGGATCAGGCTGGCGAAGATCAGCTTCTTCACGCTGCGCTTCTGCGCGTACAGGGCGCCCGGCACCTGGAAGAAGAAGTAGCCGAGGAAGAACAGCGCGCCGAGCAGCGACGACAGCGCCGGGGTGATCTTCAGGTCGTCGGCCATGCCCGAGGCCGCGGCGAAGCCGTAGTTGGCCCGGTCGAGGTAGGCCAGGCTGTAGGTAATGAAGACGATGGGCATGATGTACCACCAGCGTCTGGGTGCGAGTCGATCGATCTGCATGGGTGTTCTCCTGGTCTTGTTGTTCTTGTCACATCAGGTTGCGCACAGGCCGGCGCTTCAGCGTGCTTCGCGCGCAGGGTTTTCGTGGTGGTCCAGTTCATGACGTTGCGGCAGGCCTTCCATGTCGCCGCGGCTCTGCACCGCGCGGCTGCCGCACCAGTTGCCGCGGGCCACGGCGCGGCGCAGCGGCAAGCCTTCGAGCAAGGCGCTGATCACCCCGACGGCGAAGGCATCGCCCGCACCCACGGTGTCCACTACCCGGGCGACAGGCTGGCCGGGCACCACGCCATGGGCACCCTGGGCATCGCGCCAGTAGGCGCCTTCGGCCCCCAGCTTGATGGCCACGTATTGCGCGCCCTGCTCTAGGTAGAACTCGGCGATGGCCTGCGGCGACTGCCGACCGGTGAGCAGGCGCCCCTCCTCCAGCCCTGGCAGCACCCAGTCGGCCTTGGCCGCCAGGGCGTTGACCTCGCGCACCATGGTCTGGCGGTCGGGCCACAGCGAGGGACGCAGGTTGGGGTCGAAGGAGATGCTGCGGCCATTGGCGCGCATGCCGTCCAGCAACTGGTGGCAGAGTTCGCGGCAACTGGCTGAAAGCGCCGCCGGAATGCCCGTGGCATGCAGGTGCCGGGCCTGCAACAACACCGGCCGCAGCAGCGCGGGCGACAGCCGGCTGGCCGCCGAGCCACGGCGGAAATACTCGACTTTCGGATCGCTGCCATCGTCGCAGCGCTCCTTGAGCTGGAACCCCGTGGGGTGCCCGGCATCGATCTCGACACTGGAACAGTCCAGGCCTTCGCGGCGCAGGCTGTCGAGCACGAAGGCACCGAGCGAGTCGTCACCGACCCGGCTCAGCCATTGCACCCGCAGGCCCAGGCGTGACAAGCCGATGGCCACGTTGCTGTCGGCACCGGCGATGCGTTTGCCGAAGCCCTCGACCTGGGCCAGGTTGCCCGGCTGCGCCGCCACGAACATGGCCATGGTTTCTCCGAAGCACAGCACGTCATGCTCAGCCATGGCACACCTGCCCTTCCAGCTCGGCCAGTTGCGCGACCTGGCGCGCCGTCAGTGCCAGCAGGTCCTCGCCGGCCAGGGGGTACTCGATGGCACGCGGCAGGCCAGGGGCGAAATGCGTCATCAATTCGCGCCACTGGGCCAGGTCGAGGTCCTCGGGCACCACGGCCACCAGGCGCCCGTCGGCGCGGCGCGCCACCGCCTTGCAGTGCACGTAGCGCACCCAATGCCCCAGCAATTGCGCGGCCAGCAGCGGCGACTCGTCGTGCCAGTACCAGTTGCCGATGTCGAAGGTCATGCCCGGCGCCACGCCCTGGGCCTGAGCCTCGCGAAAAAACTTCACCAAGGTCTGCAGCCGCCCGCCGTAGGGCGTCTGGTCGTTTTCCACGAACAGCGCCGTCTTGTGCTGCAACAGTGGCGCCAGCGCCGGCAAATCGCAGCCATCCTGGTAATGACCCAGCGACACCTTGAGCGCCACCGCACCGATCTCACCCGCCAGCTGCAGGCGCTGGACAATCGCGGGCTCCAGGCTGCCGTCCTCGCGCCACAGTTCCAGAGGCGTGGAGTAGAGACTCTGCAGGCCATGCTCGGCGGCCAGGTTAGCCAAGGTAGCGGCATCAGGCGCGGCGTCGAACAGCTCCTCGCGCCACTCCACCCGCCGTGCCCCGGCCGCGGCGAGCAACGGCAGGTAACTGGCCTGACCGAACCGCCTCACGGCATCGGCACCGAAACTCGACAAGCTGATGGAGACAGTGTGCGTGCGCATCGTGGTAGTCCTTGTTCTTGTAGATGAAACCGGTTTCATTTTTTCCCGGCAACAACGGCGTCCGGGACGCCGTCAGTGGTGTGATCGGGTAGAGCCCCGCGCAATGAGCTGCGCGCGCAAATCCAGGCGCCGGGCCGGCAGAGGGCTGCCTTGCAAGCGCTCCAGCAGGCACTGGAACGCCGCAGCGCCGATGCGCCCGGTGGGTTGCGCCAATGCGCTGATGCCGTCGCCCACCAGCGGGTACCAGTCCAGGTCGTCCAGCGCCAGCAGGCCCAGGTCCTGGAACAGCGGCCCGCCCCTGGCGTGTAGCACCCGCACCAGCTCCAGGGTGGCGACACCGTTGCAACTGAACAGCGCCTGCGGGCCGTGCCCTGCCCCGGCGATGAACGCGCCCAGCTGCTCGGCGAGGCCCGCCCCCACCTCCAGCACCTGCCCGCGCAACCCACGACGCCGGGCGATGGAGGCCTGGAAGGCATCCACGCGCTCCTGCCGCGAGCTGGTGCCATCGAGTGGCTCGGTGACGGCGAGGATGTCGCGATAACCGTTGTGTTCAAGGTGATCCAGCGCCTGCTCGACGGCGTCGCTGTTGTCCAGGCCCACCAGATCGACCGGCAGGCCCGCCAGTTGCCGGTCGACCAGCACCATGGGCAGGTCGCGGGCCAGGCTGGCCAGTTCCCCGGCGCGGTGGCCCAGGGTGTTCACGATCAGGCCGTCGACGTTGTACGACTGCAGGGCCTGCAGCTGGCTGCGCTCCTGGGCGTCGTCACAGTCGGTGTTGCACACCACCAGGCTGTAGCCGTGCTGCCGACAGGCCGTCTCGACAGCGTGCATCACTGCCACGGAATAGGGGTTGCGGATATCCGCCAGGAGCATGCCGATCAGCCCGGTGCGGCCGCGCTTGAGGGCACTGGCCATGCGGTTGGGGCGATAGCCCAGGCGCTCGACGACGGCTTCGATCCGCTGCGCGGTAGCCTCGGCGAGCAGTTGCCGATCCTCGCCCATATAGCGCGAGACGGTTGCCTTGGAGACGCCGGCCGCCTTCGCGACCTCGCTGATAGTGACCCGCCCGCGGACGGGAACTGCGTCTTTATCCACCCCTGAGCCCTTCTTGTAGGTGTTTGTGCAGGGTTGATGAAACCGGTTTCAATGAAATCAGGGATGGCCCATGCCGTCAAGTGGCGGGCTTTGTGCCAAAGCAGGCGCATACACTGCCAAACCCTCCCTCCTGCCCTGTACCTCGGCCTTCAGAGCGGTATGGTGATACTTCGGACTTCGCTCGCCCTGCCCTGGAGATCGCCATGACCGCTCTGTTTCGTATCAGCCTGGTGCTAATGCTCGCCGGCATGGGAATGGGGGATATCGTGGTGGCCAGCGTCGGGCTGCTGGGCTTGTGCGCAGGTGCCGTGGTGCTCAGCGTTCGCCAGGATGAAGGTGAAGGTGCTGACGTCACCGGAGAAACTGAATTCATTGCCTAGTTGTGGCGTCAGGTGTTTCCCGCAGCTCACATGAAGGAAACTTCATGATCGCCGCAGCACCCTTGCCTGCGGGCCAGGCCCATGCCTGGGCTGCGCAGGGCGGCGCTCCCGTCTTGAGCCCCACCGCCTGCCCGCGTAGCATCGCCGCCCCACCCGCCGCTCTCCTGTGCTCATGCCGCAACCCATTCCCCTCAAGGACCACGAAAAGGAAAAGCACCTGGTCAACCGCCGGCTGCTGGCCTGCGCCCTGCTGGTGCTCGGCCTGGTGGCGGTGCTGGTAGGTCGGCTCTACGTGCTGCAGGTGTTGCAGCATGACCAGCAGTCGGCGGTGTCGGAAAACAACCGCGTGCACGTGCTGCCGATCCCGCCCGAACGCGGCCTGATCTATGATCGCAACGGCGTGGTGCTGGCCGACAACAAGCCCAGCTTCAACCTGACCATGACCCGCGAGCGGGCCGGCGATTCGAAGAAGGTGCTCGACAACCTGGCGCAAGTCCTGGGACTGTCCGATGACGACCGCCAGCAGTTCGACAAGGACCTGCGCCGCGGCCGCAAGCCGTTCGAGCCGGTGACCCTGCTGGTCGGCCTGAGCGAGGAGCAGATCGCCCTGATCGCGGTCAACCAGTTCCGCCTGCCGGGGCTGGAGGTAGAGCCGCAATTCATTCGCGAGTACCCCTTGGCCGAACACTTCGCCCATTCGGTCGGCTACGTCGGACGCATCAACGAGAAGGAAGCCAAGAGCCTCGACAGCACTGCCTACCGCGGCACCCAGTCGATCGGCAAGACCGGTATCGAGCGTTTCTACGAGGACCAGTTGCACGGCCAGGTGGGCTACGAGGAAGTCGAGACCAACGCCCAGGGCCGGGTGATGCGCGTGCTCAATCATCACGACCCGGTGCCGGGCAAGGACATCGTGCTGAGCCTCGACGCCCACCTGCAGCAAGCCGCCGAGAAGGCCCTGGGCGATCGGCGCGGCGCGGTGGTGGTGCTCGACCCGGCCAACGGCGACGTGCTGGCGATGGTCAGCAACCCGGCGTTCGACCCCAACCTGTTCGTCAAGGGCATCAGCTTCAAGCAATACGCTGCCCTGCGCGATTCCATCGACCGGCCGCTGTTCAACCGCGTGCTGCGCGGGCTGTACGCCCCAGGTTCGACGGTCAAGCCCGAGGTGGCCATCGCCGGCCTCGACAGCGGCGTGATCACCCCCGGCAGCCGGGTGTTCGACCCTGGCTACTACGAGTTGCCCAACTACGAGCACAAGTACCGCAACTGGAACCGCACGGGCGATGGCTGGGTGGACCTGTACAGCGCGATCATGCGCTCCAACGACACCTACTTCTACGACCTGGCGCACAAGCTGGGCATCGACCGCCTGCACGACTACATGGCCGAGTTCGGCCTCGGCCAGAAGGTCTCGCTTGACATGTTCGAGGAAGCGCCGGGGCTGATGCCGTCCCAGGCGTGGAAGCGCGCCACCCGGCGCCAGGCCTGGTTCCCCGGCGAAACGCTGATTCTCGGCATTGGCCAGGGCTACATGCAGGTGACCCCGCTGCAACTGGCCCAGGCCACCAGCCTGCTGGCCAGCAAGGGCGTGTGGCACCGCCCGCACCTGGCCCTGACCATCGGTGGCCAGGCGCCGGTCGACCCGCATCCGATGGCGGATATCGTGCTGCACGACAAGCATGCCTGGGACCAGGTCAGCCAGGGCATGCAGATGGTCATGCACGACCCGCGCGGCATCGCCCGCGCATCCGCCGCCGGCGCCCAGTACCGCATCGCCGGCAAGAGCGGCACCGCGCAGGTGGTGGCGATCAAGCAGGGTGAGCGCTATAACCGCGACAAGACCCTCGAGCGCCACCGCGACAATGCCCTGTTCGTCGGCTTTGCCCCAGCCGATCACCCCGCGCTGGTGGTGGCGGTGATGATCGAGAACGGCGAGGCCGGTGGCCGCGTGGCGGGACCGGTGGTGCGCGAGGTGATGGATGCCTACCTGCTGGATGAGCAGGGGCATTTGAAGGCGCAATATGTGAGGTTGGCCAAGACGGTTGCGCATACCTTGTGACTGTAAAGCCCAGGCCGCCGCGTTCAGAAAGTGCACCCTCAATTGTACGACACCAAAGCTGCAAATATAGGCTTATTGAAACAGGCCACTTCTCACGAGCGTAATTCTCATTACTTTTTGATTCACTTTCGGGGACGATAATTTTTACCTGTTCGAATTCTTGCACTACCCGGAACAAGACTGACCAACTCATTATCAACATCAAAGGCATCACGATATTGATTCTCACCAGCCTCAAAGATATCGCCAAGCCTATCGAACGGCTCATTATAATTCTTCACCTCAGCTTCGCTAGCGGGCCGGTATGTAGCCTTACCGCGCGCCGAGACTTCCCGTACAATCGTGTCAAATTCTTTGAGATCAACTCCTCTTACATAAAATTCTTCGCCAGAAACTACATACACCAACAGCTTACTTCTTTCGATAGCGGTAGTATCCCGTTTTGGCCCAAGAGAAAAATTCGCCGTATTTCCGGGCTTATCCCAAGCTTCCTGATTACGTGGGGAAAAATCTTCGCCCTCAATAGATCGCGAGGTGGATTTCCGAGTATCTATCAACATTGCCTTTTTTGCCTGTAGCCGCCTGTGACCTGACGGATCAATAGTATTCACGGGATCATTGCCACAGTAAGCATATGCATTGCAACCACCTGCGCGAAAAGGACTTAAACTATCGGGCGACATAAACCTCATTAACACTGGGCTGTACAGCCGATAGCCATTTCCGAGTAAATACCCCAGTAGCGTCTGCTCCTGCAACTGACCATTGAAACCCATTACCGAGGACAGCCCAATGGCAGGCAGCCGATAACCAAAAGCGGTATAGGGCATTTGGGGAATAACCGGCAATGCATGCAGGTGCAGCACCGAACCGTGCCGGTCGGTGGCCAGCAGGGCCATTTTCGAGCTAAAGGTTGATACTGACATGCAGACTCCTGAACAAGGTTCCTGTCTGCATGACTGTGCAGGCAACTTTCATTAGCCCGCAACTGACAAAAATGCCAGGCCTGCCAACCTGCATGCCGTGTGCCCTATCGCAAGGCAAGCCTGTATCTGCTGGTCTGGCGTTGCCTCAACCAGCGGCTTTCGGCATCAGGTCATAGGGGTGTTTCCACCCTGGCATGTCCTGGATTCGCTGCTTCCAGGCTTCGATATGCCCGAACTCGGCAACCGCCAGGCCGGTATCCTCGGGCATGTACACATAGCCCGCCAGCGAAAGATCGGCGATGGTCAGCCGTCCACCCACCATGAACGGCGTCTTCGCCAGGTGCGCATCGACGATCTGGTAGGCCGCCCTGGCCCGCTCGCGCAGGAAGCGGGTGACATCCGACTCGCCCATCTGCTTCAGGCAGTAGATGAAGCGCAACGCCGCGTAGTAGCTGGTGAACTTGTGGTTGTCGAACAGCATCCAGCGCCAGATCTCGCGCTTCTCGTGATCGTCCCGCGGGCCGAACTGGCCGCTGCGCTCGGCCAGGTAGTCGAGGATCAGCGCCGATTGGGTAAGCTTCTCGCCGGCATGCTCCAACACCGGCACCTCCCCTTGCTCGTTGACCGCGTCACGCCAGTCCTGCCCACGGGTCTGGCCATGGAAGAAGTCGACGAACACCGGCGCCCAGTCCTGGCCGGTGAGTTCCAGCATCAGCGCGGCCTTGTAGGCATTTCCCGACTCGGCAAAGCAGTGGAGCGTATATTCGGCCATGGCATCCGGTTCCTTTGATTGGCAGGCTGCAGGACAGCGAGCAGATCATGAGCAAGGGTTATGGGTCAATGTCGCCATGGCTGGCAATTGCTGGCGCGTACCTGGCAAATCTGTCAGTTGCCGAGCATCACGGGAAACTCCAAAGTCACATGGTCCCCTGACAAGGAAAACACCATGGCCCGGCTCAAAACAGGTAAGCAGTGGATCGCGATACTGGCCGCTGACACCCAAGGCTCGACCCTGTGGCACCCGTTCAGTCAGCACCCCGAGACAATCAGCTACAGCATATTCGGCCACGACCCCGGCTCGGATCCCAAGTCATCGCTACTGCGCTTCACGGCACAGTTGCGAGAGTTTACTGGGTGTTACCTGCTCGGCAACGGATACCGTGCCTACAGCCCTGTGCTGATGCGGTTTCTCTCGACCGATGACTTGAGTCCATTTGGTGAGGGTGACGCCAATGCCTATGCCTACTGCCAGAATGATCCAGTCAACAATGTTGATCCATCCGGGCATATGATGAGGCGATCATCTTCAACGACCTCCACCGACTCGACGCCGCCGAACTCTCCTGCACCAAGCCGGCGGCCCACGCCACTGCCTCATCATGTGAACGCCAGCGTAGAAGCGAGTAAAAGCGGTTTCGCCAGCAAAAAATTTGAACCACAGCCGTTTTACAGTTCACCAACACCCGACAACCCCACTCAAAAACAAAACATCCACCCGGTTCAACAAAGCTACATTGAACAAGTCGCAAACACACTCACTAACCGTAACTACAGCGCCCGCAACAACATGAATCCTAGGGGTGACTTGAGCTCATCCGGTTTTCAGGAGCAACCAAGGCCTCCCACGATGCATGAGCCTTCAACCTCGACGGAGACTGTCAGAGCCACGCATGAGTAGCCCCTGACGCATTACGTTCGCAAACATAGCGGAACTCCCTGATACCTCAAGTGCTCTTAACTGCATGCAGTAACACCCTTGGGCATCACCTTTCCGGAGGACTCGCCATGCGCCACTTACTGCTCGTTCCCTCGCTGCTGCTCCTGCTCCCTGCCGGTGCCGCCCTGGCCCGCGTCGATGCTGGGGACGTCGCCACCTCGGCGGGGGTCTCCGCCTCGCTGTACTCGACCTTCAAGGATGACAAACGGATCATCCCGGCCCGCGACGAGCTGTCGGCCTTCGTCGCCAGTGGAGGTGCCATTCGCGGGGCCTATCTGGAAGCGGCGCTGGCCGAGGTGCGCCAGGCCAATCCGGGGCTGCAGGCCAGTGACGAAGAGCTGGCCCAGGCGCTGCTGTCACAGGATGACAGGCTGGCGGATCACTGACGGACCAGGGCGACCTGGCGCCGCTTGCGCGGCGCCGGTCAGCCCGGGCGGTTGGTCACACCGAACGGGATATGCACCGACGGCACCACCGTGCTGGTGCTCTTAAGGTGCCCGGACTGGTCATCGAAGAAGATGTGCGGCTTTAGCACCTGCAATACCCTGCGCTTCTCGATACCACCCAGGAAGAACGCATCATTGGCCATTACCCCCCAGCTTTTCAGGGTATTGAGCGCCCGCTCGTGTGAAGGTGCGTTGCGCGCCGTGACGATCGACACCCGCAGGCGGTTCTCGTAAGTGGGATTGGCCAGCTTGTGCTGCTCCTCGGCCGCCTGGATGCGGGCAATGCGCACGAAGAACTCCTTGAGCGGGCCGGGGTTGTGCGGCTGGGTGACATTGATCACTTCATGGGCGTGGAAGCTGCCCAGGCCGCCCGACTGCATCACCGCTTCCGACTCATCGCCGGCCAGCACACCGTCGAAGTCGAAGGCGATGCGCAGGTTATCGTCGCTTTCATCGTCGTCGAACTTCGAATCCAGCACCTGCCCCGCCGGGTAACCAGCCTTGATCGCGGCGTCCACGTGCTGCTTGTCGGCGGACAGGAACAGCGCGATGTTCAACGCCGGGATGTACTCATACGGCGAGCGGCCTTGGGTGAAAATCGCCCGGGTCATGTTCAAGCCGTAGTGACCAATGGTCTTCATCACCCGCATGCCGGTGTCCGGGTCGTTCTGCGACAGCAATACCACCTCCACCAACGGGTCCTCGGGGTCGCCGCGCAGGTCATTGAGCGCCAGCAGGCGCTTGATGAAGGGATAGGCAATGCCCTTGCCCAGCGGCTCATCCAGGTGCTGCTCCTGGTACTTGCGGTATTGCGCCTCGCCGTCGCGGCGGAACACGGCGTCCGACTCGCTCAGGTCGAACACGGCGCTGGAAGCGACACCGATGACCAGGCGATCATCCAGTTCGAAGGCCATGGGGCATTCCTTGTGTGGGTAGATGTTGTGCGCGATGCCGTTCAGCTGTCGCTGCGGCCGTGCAGGCGCGAAGTCCAGTCCTCGACCTGGCGTTGCTCCAGGCGTTTTTCCAGGGTCCGGCGCCAGTTCGGCACCAGTGGCAGTTCCAGGCATTCACGCAACAGGCCGGGCTCCAGTTGCTTGTCGAACAGCACCGCCGAAAGCCGCGCCACCGACCACTGGCCATAGGGCCGCTCGACCAGTTGCAGGGCATCGCCCGCCTGTACCTCGCCCTCCTCCAGCACCCGGTAGTACCAGCCGGTGCGTCCGCTCTGCTGCACCCGCAGCGCCATCTGCGCCACGTCGAAACGGTCGTTGAGCTTCCAGCACGGCATGCGCCCCTGGGAGATCTCCAGCAATGCCGTGCCGACGCGGATACGGTCGCCCAGGCACACATCGGCCTCGCGCCAGCCGCTGCTGCTGAAGTTCTCGCCGAAGGCACCGGGCCGGGTCAGCAAAGGGTGTTCGCCGAGTTCCGCGACCCAGTCGGGGTAGTGGTCGCGGGGATAGTGGTGGATGGCCTTCTCGACGCCGCCGTGCACGCGCAGATCGCCCTGTTCGTCACAGGCGATACCGAGCAAGGTCACCCGCAAGGGGCCTTGGCGGGGTTGCTTGTCGATGGCGCTGAGGGAACCTGGGCGGGTGAATGGCCGGGCGCTGCCGGTGAGCAGGCAGTCCAGGCGCGGTCTGGGCGAGGTCATGCGGCGGTCTCGTGTTGAAGTCCGGGAGAGCTTACACCAGAGCCCGCGAGAGGCCCAACCGGCCGATTGCCGGAGCTGCTCAGAGCATAGTCCGCCAAGGTCGGCGCCACAGGGCTTCAGCCCAACGGCAGACCCACCTCGGCCACCAGGAAGTCGATGAACACGCGGACCTTCAGCGCCATGTGGCGGGCCTGGGGATAGACCAGCATGAACGGCCGCGATGTGCCGCCATGCCCGGCCAGCACCTCCACCAGCTCGCCGCTGTCCAGGGCGTCCTGCACGGTGAAGCGGTAGGCCTGCATCAGCCCGCCGCCATGACGCACCAGGGTGGTGGTGGCGAGAAAATCGCCCAGGCAGGTCAAGGCGCCCTGGGTTTCCAGCTCGACCCATTGCCCCTCGCGACGAAAACTCCAGGGAGGACGCCGGCCATTGCTGGGCAGTTCGAACTGGATGCACTGGTGCCCGGCCAGGTCCTCAAGGGTCTGTGGCACACCGGCCTGGGCCAGGTAGCCCGGGGTGGCGACCACCACCAGCTCGGCATCCTCCAGGCGCCGGGCCACCAGCCGCGAGTCGGCCGGTGCGCGTCCGCGAATCGCCAGGTCGAAATGCTCTTCGGCGAAATCGACGTTGCGGTTGCTCACGTGCACATCCACCTGCACCCGCGGATAGCGTTGGCGAAAACGCGGCAGCAGTGGCAACAAGCGGTGGTGAGCGTAAGGTGTCGGCGCACTGATGCGCAGGCAGCCTGCGGGCTCGAGCTGGCCGCCGGTGACCTGGCGCTCGGCCTCGACCAGTTGGCCCAGCGCCTGGCGGCAATGCTGGTAGTAGGCCTGGCCGGCCTCGCTCAAGCGCATCTGCCGGGTTGTACGCACGAACAGGCGCACGCCCAGGCGTTCCTCCAGGCGCGCCACCGAACGGCTCACCGCCGCGGGGGTGACACTGGCGAGGGTCGCGGCCTCGGTAAAGCTGCCGGCATCGGCGGCAAGGCAGAACAGCTCCAGGCTGCCCAGTTGCAGATCATCGAAGTGGCGGGTCATGGGTGGCTCGATTGATTACACGATGTATCGATTGAAGTGCCAAACGCCTCATTTTTCAAGTCGGCGTTACAGCCTAGAGTGGCTGCACACCCGAGCACTGGCTCGACCCACCGGAGATTTCCCCCATGAGCACCGCAAGAACCGTCATCATCACCGGCGCCTCCAGCGGCCTGGGCTTCGCCCTGGCCCAGGCCTTCCTCGAGCGTGGCGACAACGTGGTCGGCAACGCCCGCACCCAGGTTCGCCTGGACCAGGCCGCCGCCCGCCTGGGCAACCCGCGTGGCTTTATCGGCGTGGCCGGCGACATCGCCGAGAAAGCCACCGCAGAGCGGTTGTTCGCCACCGCCCAGGAAGCTTTTGGCCGGGTCGATATCCTGGTCAACAACGCCGGCATCTTCATCCCGAAACCAGTGACCGACTACACCGAGGCCGATGTCGACGCGCTGGTCGGCACCAACCTCAAGGGCTTCTTCTACCCCGCCCAGGCCGCCGCCCGGGTGATGAAGGCGCAAGGGCACGGGCATATCGTCGCGATCACCGCTTCGGTGGCGCTGCAACCGGACACCCGCGTGCCGGCACTGTTGCCGGTGCTGGTCAAGGGCGGGCTGAACCAGGCGGTCAAGGGCCTGGCGCTGGAACTGGCTGCCAGCGGCGTGCAGGTCAACGCCGTGGCCCCGGGGATCATCGACACCCCGCTGCACAACGGCAGCACCGAAGGCCTCGGCGCACTGTCGCCGAGTGGACGCACCGGCCAGCCCGAGGACGTGGTGAACGCCGTGCTGTACCTGACCGACGCGCGCTTCGTCAGCGGCGCCGTGCTGCCCGTCGACGGTGGCAGCACCGCCGGCACCTGGCACTGAAACGGGAGCCACGCACATGCCTTATGTCCATATCCGCGTCACCGAAGAAGGCGTCACGGCCGAACACAAACGCCAGCTGATCGAAGGCACCACGCGTTTGCTGGAACAGGTGCTGAACAAGCCACCGGCGAGTACTTTCGTGGTCATCGAGGAGGTGCCCACCGACAACTGGGGGGTCGCTGGCGAGACGGTGACGGCGCTGCGCCAGCGCGAAGGTCGTTGACGCTTCACCGTCGAAGGGGCGCCTGCGCGCCCCAGGTTTCAGCCTCGACCCACCGATTGCGCCACACGGTCCACCGCGATACGCGTCTTCTCCACCAGTTCGTCCAGCTCGCCACGGCTGGCCACCAGGGCCGGCGCCATGATCATCCGCCCCAGGGTCGAGCGGATGATCACGCCTTCCTCGAAACCGAAGGTGCGGCACTGCCAGGCCAGGTCGTTCTCGTTGGCGAAGCGCTTGCGCGTGGCCTTGTCCTCGACGAACTGCAAGGCTGCCACCAGGCCGGTGCCCTGTACTTCACCGATCAACGGGTGGTCGGCGAACACCTCGCGCAGGATGCGCTGCAGGTACGGGCCGGTGTCGTCCTTGACCCGGCGCACGATACCCTCGTCGCGCAAGGCCTTGAGGTTGGCGATAGCTACCGCCGCCGTCACCGGGTGGCCGGAATAGGTCAGGCCGTGGGCGAATACCCCGCCCCGCTCCACCAACGCCTCGGCAATACGCTTGCTCAACACCAGGCCGCCCATGGGCACGTAGCCGCTGGTCAGGCCCTTGGCGATGGACAGCGTATCCGGCTCGAAGCCGAAGTGCTGGTGGGCAAACCATTCGCCGGTGCGGCCGAAACCACCGATCACCTCGTCGGCGCACAGCAGCACGTCGTACTGGCGGCAGATGCGCTGGATCTCGGGCCAGTAGCTCTCGGGCGGGAAGATCATGCCGCCGGCGCCCTGGAACGGCTCGGCGATGAAGCCTGCGACATTCTCGGCGCCCAGTTCGAGGATCTTCTCCTCCAGTTGCTGGGCGCAACGGCGGCCGAATTCCGCCGGGGTCAGCTCGCCACCCGCGGCGAACCAGTACGGTTCGTCGATATGCGCCACGTCCGGGATCAACCCGCCCATTTCGTGCATGAACTTCATGCCACCCAACGCCGTGGCCGCCAGGGTCGAGCCGTGGTAGCCGTTCCAGCGGCCGATCATGATCTTCTTGCGCGGCTGGCCGACCACCTGCCAGTAACGGCGCACGGTGCGGATCAGCACCTCGTTGGCCTCGGAGCCGGAGTTGGTGTAGATAGCGTGGCTGTAGTGGCCGGGCAGCAGGCTGAACAGCAGCTCGGACAGCTCGATCACCGCCGGGTGGGTGGTGTGGAAGAACATGTTGTAGTACGGCAGCTGGTCCATCTGTGCGGCCGCAGCGGCGGTCAGGTCCTTGCGGCCATAGCCGAGCTGGGTGCACCACAGGCCGGACATGCCGTCCAGGTAGCGGCGGCCGTCGTTGTCCCACAGGTACAGGCCCTCGCCGCGGGTGATGACCCGCGGTCCCTCGGCGTTGAGCGCCTTCTGGTCGAGGAAGGCGTGAATGTGGTGGGCGGCGTCGCCAGCCTGGTAGTCGCGGGTATCGCGTTTGCCGGTCGCCGGGGTGATGGGTGCGTTCATTGTTGTTCTCCTCGGGTGAATATCAGCGCAGCTGGATCCAGGTGGTCTTGAGCTGGGTGTACTTGTCGAACGAATGCAGCGAGAGGTCGCGGCCGAAACCGGACTGCCGCCCGCCCCCGAAGGGCACGGTCACATCCAGGGCGTCGACGGTGTTGACCGACACCGTGCCGGCCCTGAGCCGTCGGGCAACGCGGTGGGCACGGTTGAGATCGTCGCTCCACACCGACGCGGCCAGCCCATAAACGCTGTCGTTGGCCAGGGCGATGGCCTGCTCCTCGTCGTCGAAGGTGCTGACCGCCAGCACCGGGCCGAAGATCTCGTCACGGGCCAGGGCCATGTCCTGGCGCACGTCGGTGAAGATCGTTGGCGTGATGAAGTTGCGCGAGCCGTTCACGCTCAGGCGCTCACCGCCGCAGCGCAGTCGTGCGCCCTGCTCCCGGGCCTGGCCGATGGCGGCTTCGATACGCGCGGTCTGCGTGGCATCGACGATGGCCCCGGCACGGCTGACCGGATCCAGCGGGTCGCCGGGCAGCCATTCGCGGGCCTGGCGCAGCAGACGCTCAACGAACTCGTCGTGGATCGAGCGCTGCACGTACAGCCGCGAATTGGCCGAGCACACCTCGCCCTGGTTGAAGAAGATGCCGAACGCGGCCTTTTGCGCCGCCAGGTCGAGGTCGCGGCAATCGTCGAACACCAGGTTCGGGCTCTTGCCGCCGCATTCGAGCCACACCTGCTTGAGGTTCGACTGCGCCGAATACTGCATGAAGTACTTGCCCACCTGGGTGGAACCGGTGAACACCAGGCAATCCACGTCCGGGTGCAGGCCCAGGGCACGGCCAGCGGTTTCGCCCAGGCCCGGTACCACGTTGAGCACGCCCTCCGGCAACCCGGCCTCCAGGGCCAGCTCGGCCAGGCGCAGGGCCGAGAATGGCGACTGCTCGGCGGGCTTGAGCACCACGCTGTTGCCTGCGGCGAGCGCCGGGGCGACCTTCCAGGCGGCCATGTCCAGCGGGAAGTTCCAGGGCACCACCGCGCCGACCACGCCCAACGCCTCGCGGCTGATTATCGCCACGGCGCTGGCGGCGGTCGGGGCGACCTGGTCATAGAGCTTGTCCAGCGCTTCGCCATACCAGGCGAACACCTGGGCCGCGCCGGGCACATCAATGGTGTAGGCATCCATCACCGGCTTGCCCATGTTCAGCGAGTCGAGCAGCGCCAGTTCCTCGCGGTGGGCCAACATCAGCTCGGCCAGGCGCAGCAGTACGCGCTTGCGCTCGGCCGGCGCCATGCGTGCCCAGGGACCGTGCTCGAAGGCGCGGCGGGCGGCGCTCACCGCCTGGTCGATCTCGCTGTCGGCACAGGCGGCGACCTGGGCCAGGCACTGCTCGGTCGCCGGGTTGATGGCGGCGAAGGTGGCGCCGTCGCGGGCCGCCACCGGGCGCCCGTCAATCAATGCGGTGGTGATGAAGCTTTGCCGCGCGGCGCGCTGCAGCCAATCGCTTTTCGTATGCACGCAGGTCTCCCCTCCGGCCACACCCGGGCCGGTGATTGTCGTTGTCTGGATGAGGTGAAGCGGTGGGTCAGCGCCGTCGCAGGTAGCTTTCCAGCGGGTCCTTGCTCAAGCCTTCCTGGGCCTGGGCCAGCGAGGCGATGAACAGCGAGAACAGCTCGGCCTGGGTGGCGATATCGAGCTTGGCGTAGAGGTTCTTGCGGTGGGTCTTGACCGTGTCTTCGCTGATGCCCAGGCGCTCGGCCAGCGAACGCGTGGAATGGCCGCGCAGCAGGTACTGGGCGACATGGCACTCACGCTCGGTGAGCAAGGACGAGCCGAAGTTGTTCAGCGCGGCGTTGATCTGCCGCCCCAGCGCGCTTTCGAAGCGCCCGCCCAGGGCCTCGGCATCCAGCTGCCCCCAGTGCCGGCGCACCACCGCCGCCACCCAGGCGGCGACGCACTTGAGCTCGGCCACCTGGCGACTGCCCAGGCGCCGGGTGCTGCCCAGGGCCACGGCGATGGTCAGCTGGGCGTCCAGCGGCACCAGGTAGTTGAGTTCGTCCTCCAGGTGCGCGTGCTGGTAGAACGAGGTGTAGTACTCGCTGCGTTTGAAGTGATCGGGGGCGACGTCGCTCAGGCGATAGCAACCGGCGGGCACGCCGTCCATGCAGGCGCGGTAGAACGGGCACAGCAGGTAGTAGCCTTCGAGGTACTTCTGCACGTTGCCCTCGGGCAGCCAGGGCCCCTCGTCGTCCTTGGCGAACAGCGCCGACGGCAGGCCCTTGCGCGGATACAGGAACACGGTGATGGCCTGGCACGCTGCCAGTTGGTTGAGCGCGGCGAACAGTGCCTCGACGAAGCCTGGGGTGCCGATGGCGTCAACCACGCGGGCCATCTGCGCATACCAGTCGGGCGAATTCAGCTGGGCATTGCTCATTATTGTCTTCCCCGCCAGGGTGAGTGCTGGCCGGGATTGTTTCATGGGGGGGGACGGGGCGGCTATCACCCTTCGGGGTGAGAGGCGACCATCGTTCCGCCTGTAGCGACGCCATCGCGGGGCAAGCTCCTACAGGTAACCGGTAGTTGCTACAGTGGGTGCCTCGGCCAAGAGCGCGCGTGACGACAAAAATGCAGGGCAGCCCTGCAGATTTGCCAATTGTGCAAGGTAATTTTGCATGACAGGATCGACCGATCCGCTCGCGCACTCCAGGACTTCACTTGGAAAATCAATAACAAAGCAGGGAGACCGCGATGACCGCGCACGCTCAACCCTCGGCAACGGATCAGGTACTGGCCGAGGTCCGCAACCACATTGGCCACCTCACCCTCAACCGCCCAGCCGGCCTCAACGCCCTGACCCTGGACATGGTGCGCAGCCTGCAGCACCACCTCGACCAATGGGCGCAGGACCCGCAGGTGCAGGCCGTGATGCTGCGTGGCGAGGGGCCCAAGGGTTTCTGCGCCGGCGGCGACATCCGCTCGCTGCACGACAGCTTCAAGGCCGGCGAAAAGCTGCACGAGGAGTTCTTCGTCGAGGAATATGCCCTGGACCTGTGCCTGCACCGCTACCGCAAGCCGGTGCTGGTATTGATGGATGGCTTCACCCTCGGCGGCGGCATGGGCCTGGCCCAGGGCTGCGACCTGCGCATCGTCACCGAGCGCAGCCGCCTAGGGATGCCCGAGGTGGGTATCGGCTACTTCCCGGACGTCGGCGGCAGCTACTTCCTGTCCCGCGTGCCCGGCGAGCTGGGCATCTACCTGGGCGTCAGCGGTACCCAGGTCAAGGCTGCCGACGCTCTGTATTGTGGCTTGGCCGACTGGTACCTGGACAGCGCCAGGCTGGCCGCGCTGGATGAAGGCCTGGACCGCCTGGTATTCGGCGAGCATCCGCTCAAGGACCTGCAGGGCCTGCTGGCCAAGCTCGGCACCCAGGTGCTCGAGGACGCCCCGCTGGCGCGCCTGCGCCCGGTGATCGACCACTTCTTCGCCCTGCCCGACCTGCCCAGCATCATCGAACAGCTGCGAGCCGTGACCATCGGCGACAGCCACCCGTGGGCGCTGGAGACTGCCGCCCTGCTGGAAACCCGCTCGCCGCTGGCCATGGCCGTGACCCTGGAGCTGCTACGCCGTGGCCGCCACCTGAGCCTGGAAGACTGTTTCGCCATGGAACTGCACATCGACCGCCAGTGGTTCGCCCACGGCGACATCATCGAGGGCGTGCGCGCCCTGATCATCGACAAGGACAAGCAGCCGCGCTGGAACCCGCCGACCCTGGGCGAACTCACCGCGCAGCGCGTCGACCAATTCTTCGAAGGCCTGTGAGCCCGGGAGTACACAGATGCAAGACCTGGAACTGAGCGAAGAACAGATCATGATCCGCGACATGGCGCGCGACTTCGCCCGCGGCGAGATCGCCCCCCATGCCCAGGCCTGGGAGAAAGCCGCCTGGATCGATGACGACGTGGTACGCAAGATGGGCGAACTGGGCCTGCTCGGCATGGTGGTGCCGGAAGACTTCGGCGGCAGCTACACCGACTACGTCGCCTATGCCCTGGCGGTCGAGGAGATCGCCGCCGGCGACGGCGCCATCGGGGCGCTGATGAGCATCCACAACTCGGTGGGCTGTGGCCCGTTGCTGGCCTACGGCACGCCTGAACAACAGCAGGCCTGGCTGCCGCCACTTGCCAGCGGCGAGGTGATCGGCTGCTTCTGCCTGACCGAGCCCCAGGCCGGCTCCGAGGCCCACAACCTGCGCACCCGCGCCGAACTGGTCGATGGCCAGTGGGTGATCAATGGCGCCAAGCAGTTCGTCAGCAATGCCCGCCGCGCCAAGCTGGCCATCGTCTTCGCCGTGACCGACCCGGAGCTGGGCAAGAAAGGCCTCTCGGCGTTCCTGGTGCCCACCGACAACCCTGGGTTCAAGGTCGACCGCAGCGAACACAAGATGGGCATCCGCGCCTCCGACACCTGCGCGGTGACCCTGGACAACTGCCGCATCCCGGCCGCCAACCTGCTCGGCGAGCGCGGCAAGGGCCTGGCCATTGCCCTGTCCAACCTTGAAGGCGGGCGCATCGGTATCGCCGCCCAGGCCCTGGGCATCGCCCGCGCGGCCTTCGAGGCGGCACTGACCTACTCCCGCGAGCGCATCCAGTTCGGCAAGCCGATCAACGAGCACCAGAGCATCGCCAACCTGCTGGCCGACATGCAGGTGCAGATCAACGCCAGCCGCCTGCTGATCCTGCACGCCGCGCGTCTGCGCAGCGCGGGCAAGCCTTGCCTGTCGGAGGCCTCCCAGGCCAAGCTGTTTGCCTCCGAGATGGCCGAGCGGGTCTGCTCGATGGCGATCCAGGTGCATGGCGGCTACGGCTACCTGGAAGACTATCCGGTGGAGAAGTACTATCGGGATGCTCGGATCACCCAGATCTACGAGGGCTCCAGCGAGATCCAGCGGATGCTGATCGCCCGTGAGCTGAAGCATTATCCGATCTGACGTTCCCATCGCGGGTCAAGGCTGCTCCCACGGTGGAGCAGCCTTGACCCGCTATGAATTGTTCAAACCATGAGATTTATTCGTCTCATATGATACAATATTGGATCTTTCGTCTCTTTTCGCCTGCCCGACAGCCGAACCCCGACTGAGGTCCTTATGCGCAGATCCCTCCAAGAAGAACGCCTGCTCAAGGCGCTGGCCCATGCCATTGTCGTTCATCCCCGCGCCACCCTGAAAGAGCTGGCGGAAACCGCCGGGGTCAGCAAGGCCACCCTGCACCGCTTCTGCGGTACCCGCGAAAATCTGGTTAACCTGCTCGAGGACCACGGCGAGCACGTGCTCAACCAGGTCATCCAGGAAGCCGACCTGGAACGCACCGAACCCTTGGTCGGCATTCGCCACCTGATCGCCGAGCACCTCAAGCATCGCGAAATGCTGGTATTCCTGATGTTCCAGTACCGCCCCGACACCTTGCTCAACAACGCCGAGGATCTGCGCTGGCAGGCCTACACCCAGGCCATGGACGCGTTCTTCCTGCGCGCCCAGCAACTGGGCGTGCTGCGCATCGACATCAGCGCGGCGGTGTTCACCGAAATGTTCATGACCATGATCTACGGCATGGTCGATGCCGAACGCCGTGGCCGCGCCGCCAGCGCCAACACCGCGCAGACCGTGGAACAGTTGTTCCTCAACGGCGCGCGGGCCCAGGCCTGAAGCTGAGGGCGGCTACCGCCCCTGCCCGCCCGCCAGCGCCTCGATGCTGATCTCGCGCATCCTGAACTTCTGCACCTTGCCGGTCACCGTCATCGGGAATTCATCGACGAAGCGGAAATGGCGCGGCACCTTGAAATGCGCGATGCGCGCCCGCGCCCATTCACGCAGTTCTTCCTCGCCCAGGGCCTGCCCCGGATGCAGGCGAATCCAGGCGACGATCTCCTCGCCATAGCGGCTGCAGGGGATGCCGATCACCTGCACGTCGGCCACCGCCGGGTGGGTGAAGAAGAACTCCTCCAGCTCCCGCGGATAGATGTTCTCGCCACCGCGGATGATCATGTCCTTGCTGCGCCCGACGATGCGCACGTATCCCTGTTCATCCATCACCGCCAGGTCGCCGGTGTGCATCCAGCCCTCGGCGTCGATGCTCTCGGCGGTGGCCTTGGGGTTGTCCCAGTAGCCGAGCATCACGCTGTAGCCGCGGGTGCACAGCTCGCCGATCTCGCCGCGTGCCAGGGTAGTGCCTGCGCTATCGATCACCTTGCTCTGCAGCCACGGCTGGGTGCGGCCGACGCTGGTCACCCGGCGCTCCAGGTCGTCGGCGGCGCCGGTCTGCAACGACACCGGGCTGGTCTCGGTCATGCCGTAGGCGATCTGCACCTCGCCCATGTGCATCTCGTCGATTACCCGGCGCATCACCTCGATCGGGCAGGTGGCGCCAGCCATGATCCCGGTGCGCAGGCTGGACAGGTCGAACTCATGGCGACGCGGGTGATCGAGCTCGGCGATGAACATGGTCGGCACGCCGTACAGGGCGGTGGCGCGTTCTTCGGCCACGGCCTGCAGGGTGAGCAGCGGATCGAAAGCGTCATTGGGGTAGATCAGGGTGCTGCCGTGGGTCATGCAGCCGAGGTTGGCCATGACCATGCCAAAGCAGTGGTACAGCGGCACCGGCACCACCAGCCGGTCGTGCTCGGTCAATCCGAGGCTTTCGCCGACCATGTAGCCGTTGTTGAGGATGTTGTGGTGGCTGAGGGTCGCGCCCTTGGGAAACCCGGTAGTGCCGGAGGTGTACTGGATGTTGATCGGCGCGTGCCGGTGCAGGCTGGCCTGGCGCGCGGCCAGTTGCCCGGGGGCGGTTTCACCGGCACGGGCCTGCAACGCCGACCAGGCCAGGAAGCCACCAGGTGGCGTGGCCGCCAGGCTGATGACCCCGCGCAACGCGGGCAGGCGCGCGCTTTGTAGCTCGCCCGCTCGGCAGGCGCCGAGCTCGGGCACCAGGTCCAGCAGCATCGCGTGGTAGTCGGAGGTCTTGAAGGCGTCGGCGCAGATCACCCACTGGCAGGCCGACTGGCCCAGGGCGTATTCCAGTTCGCTGGTGCGGTAGGCCGGGTTGATGTTGACCAGGATCGCGCCGATCTTGGCGCTGGCGTACTGGGTGATGCACCATTCGGCGCAGTTGGGTGCCCAGATCCCTAAGCGGTCGCCGACCTGCACGCCCAGGGCCATCAGAGCGCGGGCGTGCTGGTTGACCGCATCGGCCAGTTGCCGCCAGGTGTAGCGCAACTGCTGATGGCGGACGATCAGGGCCTCGCAGTCGGGGAAGCGGGCGACGGTGGCGTCGAAGGCGTCGCCGATGCACAAGTTGAGCAAGGGAATGGCGTTGCTGCCTACGGTGTGGCTGGGCTGGGTCATGGGGTGTCTCTTGTTGTTCTTGTAGGGATTGATCCGGCCCTATCGCCGGCAAGCCGGCTCCCACAGAGATCGCTGCAGGCCCGAGGGCAGCACCTTACCTGTGGGAGCCGGCTTGCCGGCGATAGGGCCAACACCGCTCTACCGAATGAACACCTGCGGCGTGGTGGTCGACATGTCGCCACCGGGCAGTTTGATGTTTCCCACCTTCTCCAGCGTATTGGGGTCGAACACCGCCAGGTCGTTGAACGTCCCGCCCAGGTAGAGCTTGTCGCCGGCCTTGTCGAAGGTCACGCAGTAGTAGGTATGGTCCAGGTTGGCGGCCTTGACCAGCTTCTTCTGCGCGATGTCGTAGCGGGCCAGGCGATTGAGCACGCCGTACATCTGGTTCGGGTCCTTCGGCGAGCGCAGGCCGGTGAAGTACAGCTCGGTCAGCTCGGCGAACTCCTGGGTATGGGCCTTGCCGGTCTTCAGGTCGATGCTCAGGTAGCCGTAAAGCGGCTCGGCGCTGGCCGGGTCCTGCTTGGCGTCCTTGAACCTGGCGATGGTGTAGAGCATCGAGAACTCGTGCAAAGAACTCTGGTGCGGCCAGAAGTACAGCACGTCCGGCGCGCTGTAGCCCGGGCGGTTCCAGCTGCGCAGTGGCAGTGCGACGGTGTATTTGCCGGTGTTGACGTCCAGCTTGTAGATGTCCGGCCCGGCCACATAGAGACTGCCGTCGTCGGCGGCGCGCATCAGGTACACCTGGCGCGGCATCGGGAAGGTGCGCACAGGCTTGGCATCCAGGCCGTCGCCGGTGCGGAACACTTCCAGGCGCGGCGGCTTGACCACATAGTGGTCGTTCAGGCGTTGGCTGGGGTTGACCGTGGCGTACACCTCCTTGCCGTCGGGGCTGATGGCGAAGGAGTACATGGCCTTGCCGACCTCGCCCGGCACGCTGGACAGGTTGGCGTGGAAGGTGGTCTTGCAGCTGTCCAGGTCGATGCCATAGATATCGGCGAAGTGATTGTTGAGCACGTAGGCGGTGCGGTTGTCCGGCGCCATCATCGCCGTGCCGGGGCCGAACGAGTCGGGCATGCGGCAGGTCTTGTACAGCGTGTCGCTGGCCACCTCGACCACGTGCAGGTTGTTCGGGTAGTTGGTGGCGATCAGGTATTCATGGCCGGCCTTCAGGGCCTTGCCTGCGTCGTCGGCCTGGGCCGCCCAGGCGCAGGCCGTGGCGGCGACGGTGAGCGCGAGTTGCGCGCAGAGTCCAGGTTTCATGCGGTTTCCCCTTGTCGTTCTATTTGTCTTTCGGGAATACGGTGCCGAGGTTGCGCCAGTCTTCGGCGGAGTTGGTTGCCTGGGCGTTCCAGTCCTGGTAGGTGCTCATCATGTCCGGCACCTGGGCTGGCCACCAGCAAGGGTCGGAGCAGCCGTACAGGTCGGCCTCCATCGGCTGGCACAGCGAGCTGACGCCACCGAAGGCGTCCACTTCCCAGCCCGGGTCGGTGGTGGCGGTGCAGCCGGCCACGGCGCTCATCGCCAGCACGTCCTCGACGCGGTCTTCGGCGGCCGCCTGCTCGAGAATGCGCGCCTTGTTGTTCAGCGGTTTGAGGTGCTTCATGTCAGTGCGCCTTCCGGGGTGTGATGTAGCGATCGATGAAAGCCGGGTTGGCGGCCATGATGCGGCTGTAGACCTCAATGCCGAAGTCGACCCAGTCGCGCATCAGCTCGCAATAGTGGTAGGTCGGATGCTGCGGGTCGCCGTAGCGGGCGTAGCTTTCGTGGTAGCAACCGCCGGAACACAGGTTGCGGATGCGGCAGCTGTCGCAGCCGGTGCCGCTGCGGTCCAGGCGCTGCGAGAGAAAATCGTTGAGCTGCGCCTGCTTCACGCCCTGGTGCACATTGCCGAAGGTCGGCAGGCTGGAGCCGGTGAAGCGGTGGCACAGGTTCAGCTCGCCCTCGTGGTCCACCGCCAGCATCTTCAGCCCGGCACCGCATGGCAGGGCCTTCTTGTGGCCTTCGTGAATGTCGGTGATCAGCTGGTGCAGGTTGGAGAAGCCGATGTTGCGGTGCGCCAGCGCCGCCTCCAGGTAACGCCGGCCCAGGGCCTTCATGTTGGCGAACACCTGCACCAGCTCGTCGCCGGTGAGGTTGAAGTCGGCCATGTCACCGGAGGTCACCGGGGCGAACCCCACCTCGGCGAAGCCCATCTCGTTGAACAGGTGGTTCCAGATGGTCTCGATATCGGTGATGCCACGGGTCAGCGTAACCCGCGCCCCCACCGGCCGGCTGCGGTAGCGCGACAGCAGCATGTCGGCCTTGCGCCGCACCACGTCGTAGGTGCCCTGCCCGCCCACGGTGATGCGGTTGCGGTCGTGCACGGTCTTGGGCCCGTCGATGCTGATCGACAGGCCGAAGCGGTGGGCATCGAGCCAGTCGACGATCTCTTCGGTGAGCAGCGTGGCATTGGTGGTCATGATGAACTCGACCTGCTTGCCCGCCTCGGCGAAGCGTCGCTCGCAGTACGCCACCATGTGCTCGATCAACGCCCGGTTGGACAGCGGCTCGCCGCCGAAGAACACCACGCTGTAGCGCTCCTCGTTCGGCGACTCCTTGAGCAGCATCTCCACCGAGGCTTCGGCGGTGGCGCTGTTCATCTTCTTGCCGGCGGAGGGCTTGTCGAGGTCCTCCTTGTAGCAGTACGTGCAGCTGAGGTTGCAGCCGGTGTTGACGTTGAGCACCACGGTGTTCAGCGCGGTGCGCTCGACCTGTTTCAGGGCGATTTCCGGGGTCAGCGGCGAACCGTCGCTGACCACTTCCAGGGCGATCAGCTCGCGCAGGGTTTCCTCGATGTCCTGCCCGTCGAACTGCTGGCCGAGCTGCTGCAGCAGCTCCTCGGCGGAACAGCCCTGGCGGCGCAGGGTGTCGATGATGCCGCCGGTCACCGCGTCGGTGGCGAACAGCGAACTGCTGGGGATATGGAACAGCATGCGGTCGGCATCGACCTGCACTTCGTGCAGGTTGCGTTCGACCAGGTTCAGTAGTGCGCCCATGGCGACCTCCCGATAAGCAATTGGTCAGGTTGATGCCTATGGCAGCGGCGGATTGTTCCAGCGCTGCACGGTGACGATCATGTGGCCCTCGCCCTGCTGGCCACCGTCGGCGAGGGTGGCGATCACCTTCAGGTTGCCGGCGTTGTTGGTCATCATCTTGCGCTCGGGGTTGGGCCCTGCCCCGCCCGGCACGAACACGCCGTCGGCCTGCATCTGCCCGGCGAACCTGACGTCCTCGTCCTCGACCGCCCGTTCGTTGAACGGCTCGACTTTCCAGGTGGCTGGCAGGTAGCCGATGCGCAGCGGCTGGCCACTGGCGTCCTTGCCCCAGGCTTCAGCCTCGAAGCGACCTTGCACCTTGGGCACCGAGGCGCCGTTCTCGCCGATGCGGGCAATGGAGAACGCCGGCACCACCTTGACCTCATCGACCTTGTCGTACACCGCCAGTTGCACGCCCTTGAGCGCGCCCACCGCCACCTCGCGGGGGCCGGCGGCGGCATCCTTGGCGGCGCGGGCCTTGACCCGGATCAGCGTCGGCGTCGACTCCAGCACTTCGGTCACCTGCACGCCCGCGCCCAGGTCTGGCTTGCCGGACAGGTCGCTGCCCACCAGGGTGATCTCGCTGTCGCTGCCGGTCTTGATGAAGGCCGGCTGCACTGCCAGCAGGCGCCCCTGCCCGGCCTTCGCCGCACTGAAGTCCAGGCCACGCTCGTCGTGCTCGGCCTCGAACATGCGGCCCTTCATCTGCCCGTCGATGGCGGCGAACACCTGGCGCAGGTTGGCCTCGCCGATCTTGACGTTGCCGCGCCATTCATAGCCGTTGTAGAGGATCGCCGAACCGCTGCCGTTGAACGGCGTGCCGTCGGCGTAGGCGCCCTTGACCTCGACCTTGAAGGTGTCGCCCTGCTCGGCGCTGACCGTCATCACCCCACGCACGTCACCCTTGGCCAGCATATGGCCGCTGAACGCCCATTGCCCGGCCAGGACCTTGGACTCGGGCCGGGCCTTGAGCCACTCGGCCCAGGCCGGGTTGTCGAGGGGGAAGCGCTTGGCCAGGTCGGGCACCATCTGCTTGAGGGCGATGTCCAGCCAGTCGCGGTCGCGGGCCTGGGCCTGGTATTCGAGGGACGGCCATTGGCCGAGGTGGAAGTTGACCAGGTGCTCCCACTCCTTGGCCGGGCGCCGTTGCAGGGCGACCCGGGCGCCGGAGTGGCAGCGGCCGCACATCTGGCTGAGCGGGTCGTCGAAGTGTTCGACAGTATTGAGCCGGCGTTCCATGGCGTAGCGCACACCGTCGGTCTCGCTGGGCGCCAGGCCCTGCTTGTCGGCCAGGTACTTGACCAGGGTGCGGCGGTCGTCGTCGCTGATCTGCAAGCCATGCATCACCTGCATGCGGGCGATGCTCATCAGCCAGCCCTCGGGGGTCTTGCGCTGGTGGCTGATGCGGCTGTAGCTGTCGTTGCCTTCGGGGATATGGCACCCCATGCACTTGTTCTGCAACAGGCTCGGGCCCTGCTCGGCCGCCATGGCCTGGGCGGACAGCAGTGCGGTGGCGACCAGCGCCAGTGTGCCCGCCTGCCGCCGGAGTCGAGTCGTCTTCAAGGTCAGACCTCCACGGTATCGTTCTTATCGTTATTCGCACGCTGCGGTGTGCATCTGACAGTGGCGATACAGGAAGTGTGCCAATTGCGGCAAATATGTTTTGCATCAACGATTTGAGCGCAGAGCAGGGGCAAACCCCAGCAGCGCAGGCTGTGGCCGAACGTGCCATTTCGCGACGGGGTGTTTCACCTTGAGACACAGGGCCTGCTGCGCAGGCCAGCTCCCACAGGGATCCAGCCACCTTCGAGTCCAACGCCTTACCTGTGGAGCCGGCATGCCGGCGATTGGCCCGCACAGCGGTCCGTTTCATCTCCGTCTCACTCAGTCTCAATGTGCAACAGCTCAAGCCTCCCTGACTGCATGCCATGTAACGCGAAAACCACATGTATCAAGGGCTGTGAGCGCGTTGCCCGGCTTGGCACGCCCATTGCCCTGCCCTGGTCACAACCATGACAAGAGGCACCGCCCCATGCATTCCGAACTGCCGATCCTGCCCGCCACCCGTGCCTTCCTCGCACGCCCGCTGAAGATGCGCATTGGCGCCGACTGGCAGGACGCCGCCAGCGGCCGCACCATGACCTTGCGCAACCCGGCCAGTGGCGAGGTCCTCGCCGAGGTGCCCGCGGCCGAGGCACAGGATGTGGACCGCGCCGTGCAGGCCGCCCGCCAGGCGTTCGAACACTCGGCCTGGAGCCGGATGCGTCCGCGTGAGCGGCAGAACCTGCTGTGGCGCCTGGCCGACCTGATGCAGCGCGATGCCCAGGAGCTGGCCGAGCTGGAATGCCTGAACAACGGCAAGAGTGCCGCCGTGGCCCAAGTGATGGACGTGCAACTGGCCATCGACTTCCTGCGCTACATGGCCGGTTGGGCGACCAAGCTCGAAGGCAGCACGGTCGAGCCGTCGCTGCCGCTGATGCCCAATGACGACTTCCACGCGTTCGTGCGCCGCGAGGCGGTGGGCGTGGTCGGCGCCATCGTCGCCTGGAATTTCCCGCTGCTGCTGGCCTGCTGGAAGCTCGGCCCGGCCCTGGCCACCGGCTGCACGGTGGTGCTCAAGCCTGCCGATGAAACCCCGCTGACCGCGCTCAAGCTCGCCGAACTGGTAAGCGAGGCCGGCTACCCGGACGGCGTGTTCAACGTGATCACCGGCACCGGGCTGAACGCCGGTGCCGCGCTGAGCCGCCACCCGGGCGTGGACAAGCTGACCTTCACCGGCTCCACCGAAGTCGGCAAGCTGATCGGCAAGGCCGCCATGGACAACATGACCCGCGTCACCCTCGAACTGGGCGGCAAGTCGCCGACCATCGTCCTGCCCGACGCCAACCTGCAGGAAGCCGCCGTCGGAGCCGCCACGGCGATCTTCTTCAACCAGGGCCAGGTGTGCTGCGCCGGCTCCCGGCTGTATGTGCACCGCAAGCACTTCGACAACGTGGTGGCCGATATCGCCGGCATCGCCAATGCCATGAAACTGGGCAACGGCCTGGACCCTAGCGTACAGATGGGCCCGCTGATCTCGGCCCGGCAGCAGGAGCGGGTCACCGGCTACATCGACCTGGGTCGCGAGTTGGGCGCGACCATCGCCTGCGGCGGCGAAGGCTTCGGCCCGGGCTACTTCGTCAAGCCGACGGTGATCGTCGATGTCGACCAGCGCCACCGCCTGGTGCAGGAGGAAATCTTCGGCCCGGTGCTGGTGGCCATGCCATTCGACGACCTCGACGAGGTGGTGGGCCTGGCCAATGACAATCCCTACGGGCTGGGCGCGAGCATCTGGTCCAACGACCTGGCCGCGGTGCACCGGATGATCCCGCGGATCAAGTCCGGGTCGGTGTGGGTGAACTGTCACAGCGCGCTGGACCCGGCGCTGCCGTTCGGCGGCTACAAGCTCTCCGGCGTCGGCCGCGAGATGGGCGCGGCGGCAATCGAGCACTACACCGAGCTGAAGTCGGTGTTGATCAAGCTCTGATTTCACCTGTGCCGGCCTCATCGCCTGGCCGGCGATGAGGCCCGGCCAGGCAATGAAAAAGCCAGAAAACAACAAAAACATGGAGCACACCATGACGCACAAGCTCGCCTGCACGTTGGCCCTGCTGCTGGCCTCTCCCCTCACCCAGGCCCACGAACTCTACAACCACGCCGGCACCACCCTGGACGCCAACCTCGAAGCGCTGTTCGGCGTATTCCACAGCGACGAAAGCTTCGACCAGTTCGGCAACCGCCAGGCCGGCAGCAGCAACTGGCGCGAGGGCTACGTCAAGTACGGCCTGAGCGCCAGCCAGGCGCTGGCCAGCAACGGCACGCTTTACGGCGCCTTCAGCCTGCTCAGTTCGGCCACCTGGGGCGATGGTGACGCCGCGGGTTTCACCCTCGGTGACGAACGTCGCACCGGCGTCGAGGACGCTTACCTTGGATGGCGCTCGGGCACCCTGTTTCCGGCGCTTGGCGAAGACGGCATCGATCTCTCCGGCGGGCGCCAGGTCATCACCCTCGGCGACGGTTTCCTGATCCAGGGCGACCCGGTCAATGCCGGCAACGTCGACCTGGGCGCCGATTTCGACCGTGGCGGCGCCTACTACCTGGCGGCGCGCAAGGCGTTCGACCGCACCGCCGTGTTACGTCTGGGCGGCAAGCAGGGCTGGCGTGGCGACCTGATGTGGCTCAAGTCCGACAACCCGTTCCAGGCCGACACCTCCATGGCGGTGGCCAACCTCGAGCATGTCGCCGACGCGGGCACCGTGGGCCTGAGCTGGATCCGTGGCCTGGATGTCGACCGCCGCTACGCCGAGATCCTTGGCCTGGAACACCGCGACGGCATGGACACGGTGAGCCTGCGCGGGCGTGGCAACCTGGGAGTGAAAGACCTCGAACTGGCCGCCGAGTATGTCACCCAGGACCGCACCGACGGGCGCGAGAACGCCTGGTACCTGGAGGGCAACTGGACCTTCTCCGGGCTGCCCTGGTCGCCCACCGCCACCTACCGCTACAGCCGCTTCTCGGAGCACTTCGACCCGCTGTTCTATGGCCTGAGCCGGGGCTATGGCACCTGGTTCCAGGGCGAGGTGGCGGCCAACTACGCCGGGCCATTCAACAGCAATACCCAGGTGCACCATGTGGCGCTCAAGGCCACGCCACGGGAGGGGCTGACCGTGGGCGCGCTGTACTTCGACTTCGACCCGCTCAGCACCGACCAGGGCAACCTGGGTGGGCGCGAGGTGGACCTGTACGTGGAGTGGATGGTCAACGAGCATTGGCTGATCAGCCCGCTGGTGGGGTTCTACACCCCGCAGCGCAGCGCGCAGGATGGCGGCGTGCAGTTGGGTGGCCGGGATAGCGGGGCCTACCTGCAACTGGTGGTGGGGACATTCTTCTAAGCCAGCGGCCCTATCGCGGGGTTTGCTGGCTGATGCAGCACCGGTGGGAGCGGGCTTGCCCCGCGATGAGTCCTCAGCAAAAACCCTGTTCGCGCAACCAACGCGCAATCATCGGCTGGTGCGTCTGTGTCACCAGGCGCTCCAGGCCGATGCCAGCCTGCACCCCGCGTACCACCGGCGCCAGCTCGATACCTTGCAGGTGCCACACCCCCAGCGGCTGATCAGCCGTCACCACTACTTCGGCCTCCTCCACCCAACCCTCGCGCAGCACCGGGCGGCGCTCCACCCGCACCGCCTGCCAGTTTGCCGCCGCGTGCAGCGGCTGCGCATCTGGCCAGCACCGGCGCCGGGCCCAGAACGGCTGTTCGCCACGCTGCGCTTCCTGGGCGTAGAAGTCGCGCCCGATCCGGGCGAAACGCAGGAACAGCTGTTCGATCCGCGTTTGATGGAAGCGCTGCGCCAAGGCTGCCTGCCCGGGCCGTTGCAGCAGGGTATTGATCACCACGGGCGCCTGCAGCGCCGAGGACAAGGACTGGAAGATGCCATTGCCCGACAACGGATCAACCGCCATCGCCGCATCGCCAACCCGTAGCCAATCACGGCCCGCGCAGTTGCCGACAAGAATCGCTGTGCTGCTGCGTGCATGCACCTGGGCAGGGGCGAAGGCCTGCTCGCCGAACAGTTGCGCCACCAGCGCCGAGCCACGGCGGCGCCCGGCACAGTATTCGGGCAACGCCGTCTTGCCCGGCAGCCGCGCCGCCGTCACGTCCAGCGTCACCTGCCAGTAGCAGCGGCCATCGGCCAGCCGCGCCATCCAGGCCCAGCCGTCGTCCAGGCTCTCCACTGCCGAGGCCGGCGCGCCAGGCTCGGTTTGCCAGAGATTGAGCAGGCTGACGGTTTCCGGCCCGCGCAGGCGACCTTCGCTCAACGGGGCCTGACGACCACGGGCCTCGACCAGGAAATCGCCGTGCAAGGTACGCCCGTCGTCCAGAGACACCCGATGCCCCACCCCTTGCACCACCTCGTGCACACGCCCTTCGACCAGCTCGACACCGGCACGATTCAAGTCATCACGCAGTGCCTGGTCGAAGCGCTGGCGATCCAGCAGCCACTCCTGGTTCGGTTGCAGCCGCTCACCGTTCCAGTGCACCTGCCGCGTGGCCGGCGTGGTCGCCTCGGCCAGGGCAGCGCCCAGGCCCGCATGGCGCAAGCCCTCCAGCACACGTTGCGAAACACCTTCCACCGCGGCGAAACGGCGCCAGTCGGACACCACGGTGACGGGGTAGCCCATCCGCCGCAGCCCCAGGGCAGTAGTCGCCCCCGCAGGTCCGGCACCGAGTACCAGGATGCTCGGTTCAGGCATCGGTCGACTCCTTGCGCTCAGGGCCGACGAACGCCGCGTGCCGCTCCAGCCAGTGCAACAGTGCCTGCCGGGTCATGCCGGGCTCCTCGCCCAGCAGGGCCGCCACCCGCCCAGTGAACGCGGCACAGGCCAGACTGGCCCCGGCCAACCCAGCGGCGCCAACCGCCGCGCCGAAGTCGGCCTGGGGAGTGCCCAGCCACGACCATTGCCCAGCGGCGCAGCGGGCATCGCCAGTGACGCGAATGACCCCGGGATAACTGGCCGGATACACCGGCTCGCCCCGCGCCGGACTGGAGGCGCACAGCAGCACGCCAGCGGCCACGGCCTCGGCGCAGGCCAGGCGCAGCACCGGGCGATCCTGGCGCAGGCCCAGGCTCAGGTTGACCACGGTCGCGCCCGCCTCCACCAGCCACAACAGGCCAGCGGCCACCTGCAAGGCGCTGGTGCTGCCCTGCCCAGCGAACACCTGGGCCAGCAGCACCGGCTGGCCGCCGGACTCGGCCCGCAGCCGCGCCAGCACCGCGCTGCCGTGGCCCAGGGCATCCGGCAGCGGCTCGCCCTCGCACAGCACGCCGTCCTCAAGCCAGAAGCGCCGCGCGCCGAGCAGGCTATCCGCCTGCTGCGCCGAGCAGCCACTGTCGATCACGCCAATGCACAGGTCAGCGGCCATGGTCGGCGGGCTCCTTGCTGCGTAATTGCCCGTCACGCAGTTCCAGGTGCAGGTCGGCATCGGCGAGGGTCGAGGCACGATGGCTGATCAGGATCCGCGTACGCCCGGCGAACAGCTGGTCGATGGCAGCAATCACTTCACGCTCGGTGGCTTCGTCCACCGCCGAGGTGGCCTCGTCCAGCACCAGGATCGCCGGTTGCTGGAGCAGCGCCCGGGCGATGGCGATACGTTGTTTCTGGCCACCGGACAACTGCTGGCCGCGTTCGCCCAGCAGACCATCGAGCCCCAGCGGCAGGCTCTGCACCAGGCTGTCCAGGCGGGTCAGCCGCACCACCTGCTCGAGCTCCTCACGGCTGGCCTGGGGCGTGCTGTAGGCCAGGTTCTGCGCCAGGGTGCCGCGAAACAGCACGATGTCCTGGCTGACCACGGCGATGCGCCGCCGCAGGGCCTGCAGGTCGAGCTCGCGCAGGTCGACGCCGTCGAGCAGGATGCGCCCGTCATCTGGGTCGTAGAAGCGCTGCAGCAGGTCGATCAGGGTCGACTTGCCGACGCCGGAAGCGCCGCTGATGGCGATCTTGGCGCCGCCGGGCAGACTGGCCTGCACCTGGTCCAGCACCCCACCCTGGCGCCCGTCGTGGGCGAAAGATACCCCGTCCAGTCGCAGTTCCCCGGCCCCTTGTGGCATGGGCCGGGGATCGTCCGCCTCGCGCACCGCGAGCGCCTCCCGCTTGAGCTCCATCACCCGCCCCAGGCTCACGGCCATCCGCTGCACCGCCACGTACAGGCCCAGCAGGCTCTGCACCGGACCGACGGCCATGCCCATGTAGGTGGAAAAGGCGATCAGCGCACCCAGTTGCCAGGTGCCCTGGATCACCCACCAGCCGCCGACCAGGAATGCGCAGGCCCGGCACCAGGAAGTCAGCGTGCCGGGCACCGCCTGGGTAAAGAACTCGGTGACCTGCACCCTGAGCAGCTGCCCCATGTAGCCCTGCCCCAACTGATCGAGGCGCTCGGCCTCACGCCGCTGCTGGCCGGCGGCCTGGATGAACTTCATCGCCGGCAGTGTCTCGACCAGGAACGACGACACGTCCGCCGAGCGTTCGCGCAGGCTGCGCACTTCGCGCTCGACCTTGCGTCGCATCCAGCGCAGCCACAGCACTTCGAGCGGGATCAGCAACACCAGCAGCAGCGACAGCTGCCAGGACAGCATCAGCATCAAGGCCACCGCACCGACCAGGCCGATCAGCGCCGATACCGCCGAGAACAACGAGTCCACGGCAAAGCGCTGGATCTCGGCGACATCGCCATCGAGCCGCGACAGGATGTCACCGGTGCGCCGGCGCCCGTAGAAGGTCGGCGAAAGTTGTTGCAGGTGTCGGTACAAGTCGTCGCGCAGGGCGAACAGGATGCGCCCGGACAGGCGCGTGTGCAGGTAGCGGTTGACCCCGGCCAGCAGCGTGCCGAGCAGGCCGGCGACGATCATGATCGCCGCCATGTGCCAGAGGGTCTGGTAATCCTTGGCCAGCAGGCCTTCGTCGATCAAGGTCTTGACCAGCCAGGGTTGCGCCAGGGCCAGCAGCGAGGCGCCCAGGGACAGCCCCAGGAGCACGCCGATGGCGCCACGCTGCGGGCGCACGAAGCCGTAGAGCCAGGCCAGGGCCTGGCGCATCAACTGCGGGTCGCTGGATTCGATCAATCGGGAAAACAGTCCGCCCATGGCTCAACCACGCAACTGCTTGAGCTTGCGATACAGCGTCGCCCGGCTGATGCCCAGGGCCTCGGCCGCGGCCGAGACATTGCCCTGGTGCCGGGCCAGGGCAGCGCGGATCAGTTCCAGTTCGTTGTCGCGCAGGCTGCCGGACGGCGCCGCGCCGCTGGCCAGTTCATCGAGCAGGCAGTCGGTGAGGTGGTCGAGGGTCAGCACCTGCTCGCCCTCCTCGCGCATTGCCAGGGCGGTGCGCACCACCATTTCCAGCTGGCGGATGTTGCCCGGCCAGTCGAAGTTCTCCAGCAGCGCCGTCAGCGCTGGGTCGAGGCTCACACTGCCGGCTCCGGACTTGTCCAGCAAACCTTGGATGATCGTTGCCAGGTCGTCGCGCTCGCGCAGTGCCGGCAGACGCAGGGACACGCCGTTGACCCGGTAGTAGAGGTCTTCGCGGAAGTGCTGGTCGGCAACCCGGCGCTTGAGGTCGCGATGGGTGGCGCAGATCAGCGCCACGTCGATGTCCTGCTCGTCGCCGGCGCCAAGGGGCGCCACGCGGCGCTCCTGCAGCACACGCAGCAGGCGCGCCTGCAGGGCCAGCGGCATGTCGCCGATCTCGTCGAGGAACAGCGTGCCGCCATGGGCCTGCATCAGCCGCCCGACCATGCCGCCCCGGCGCGAGCCGGTGAAGGCGCCGTCGCGGTAGCCGAACAGCTCGGACTCGATCAGCCCCTCGGGAATCGCCGCGCAGTTGACCGCCACGAATGGCTTGTCGGCACGCGGACCGGCCTGGTGCAGGGCACGGGCAACCACCTCCTTGCCAGTGCCGGTTTCACCCAGCAGCAGGACCGGCAACCCGTTTGCCAAGCCCTGGCGGGCCATGCGCAAGGCACGCGCCAGACGGGCATCGCCACCGGCCAGCGCTTCCAGTGCCTGGGTCTTCGGCGGTGCTGGTTTGGCGATCGCGGACGGGCCACTGACGCGAGCATGCCGCGGCAGTTGCAGCGCCCGGAAAAAGAACTCGCCCGCTGCCGTCTGCACGCTGCTGACGCCGCCCTGCCACAGGCGCGCGATAAACGCCGGCGAACGCTCGCCGAGCAGGTCACCGCAGCGTCGCCCGAGCAGCGCCTGGCGTGGCATCTGCAACAACTGGCAGGCATTGTCGTTGGCCGCCATCACCTCGCCTTCCAGGCTCAGCGCCAGCAGGCCCTGCCAGGCGCTGGCCAGGTATTGCGGGCGGCTATGGAAGGCCAGAACCAGATGCTCGGGATGGTAGAGCCCGAACAGCCGGCTCTCGATATTGCCGGCGGCGAGCAGCAACGTGGAAAGGCTGTCCTGGGGCTGGGCCATGACGCCTTCACGGGTCAGGTCGAGCACGCCTATCACGTCGCCACGCGGATCACGCAGCGGCACCGAGGTGCAGGAGAACGGGCTGAGCCGATCCAGGTAATGCTCGCCGCAGTTGATCAGGGTCGGCTGGCCCTCGACCACCGCCGTGCCGATGGCATTGGTGCCGCGCAGGGCCTCGCTCCAGCAACTGCCAGGGTGCAGGTCGCGCAGGCCCTCGCGCTCGAGCACATGCTTCTGGCCGTCAATCGTCAGCACGTTGGCCTGGGAATCACCGAGGATGACGATGCCGCTCTTGCCCTGGCGTTTGATCAGGTAGTCCAGCTCAGGGGTGGCCGCGTCGATCAGCAGGCGGTTGTGTTCCAGCAGCGTATCCAGGTCCAGGCCGTGGCGAATACCCAGGCCGACCTGCTCGCCCTGCAGACAGTCCAGGCCATGGCCGAGGCTGCGCCGCCAGGAGGCGTCGATCTCGTCGCGCAGCATGCCGCAGGGCAGTTCGCCTTCGCTGGCAAGCTTCAGGCGGACCAGGCGAGACTGCTGCAAGGGGTCGTTGGCGGTTGTTGTTGGAAGTTGTCGCGCCATTGCGTGCTCCTGGTGTGCCCCGCTCAGGCGGGGCAACGGGCATCGGATTTTTCGGCAGTGTGCGTCAGAATTGGTTGGCAGTCATCAGCTACGACAGAGACCGAGCCTCACCCCATTCCCCAATGCTGGGGCCACCCGCCCACCATGGATACCTCGCCAGACCGTTGTCGGGACGCTGAAACCCTCGTCGCAAAAGCCCTGGACGCCCCTCTGCAAAACCTGGCACAACAGTTGCCGATCCCTCCCCAGACGCCCCAACCCATGGGCCCGTTTGCAGGAGGAAGCAACTCATGCACCGACCGACACCCCACCCGCTGGCCGTGGCGATCTTCGCCGGCCTGCTCCAGCTTCCGGCCCAGGCTGCGCTGTATGCGGTCGATACCGGCCCGTATACCCTGCCCACCGGTAAGTTCCCCGCCTGGTACCAGGACAGCCATGGCCGGGTGCTCGACCTGTGCCTGACCAAGGCAGTGAGCTCCAGGGTCGCCGGTGCTCCCGGCGCGCCCTCGTACATGTGCACGCTGCTGCCCACACCCGGCGTGTTCGACGACACCCAGCCGATCGTCTTCCCCAGCAACTTCCCCGACGAAGCGTTCTGGTTCACCGCCGACGCCGCCATCGTCGATGCCGCCCGCGGCATCGATCTGACCTATGTATCGGCGATCGAGGCCGCCTTCAGCGCCGAGGAGCCGGTGGATGGCGACCAGGTCAGCTTCGCCCGGGTGCGCATCCGCGTCGATGTGCCGGTGGCCGGTACCTACACCATCACTCACCCTTACGGTGTCGATGTGTTCGAGGTGGCGGCCGGCGGGCGCCGGGCGATCAACATGACCCGCGACATCGGCATCGGCTCGCCAGGCGACTACAGCGGCGCGCTCAGGGGCGACATCGGGCCGTTCCTGCGCAGCGTCAACGGCCCCTATACCGAAACCAACCCAGGCACCGGTGCCAGCGAACGCTTCATCGGCGACCCGAACCTGGAGGAGCCGGTCACCGGCAGCCCGTTCAACACCAACTACGTGCGCATCGAAGGGCCCAACGGTATCGACCTGCGTACCGAGCTGTTCGCCATCTCCGGCAAGCTGTCCACGGTCAACCGCCCAACGCCGCTGATCCCGCTGCGCAGCACCTATTCGCGACACACCGTGAATGGCGACCTGCGCGCCCAGCAGGATGTATTCGTCATGGCCCCGCCGGCGCCCGCCACGGTCACCCTGACCAGCCAGACCCCCACCCTGGCCCTCGGCGAGGCCAATGGCACCGGTGCCTGGTACGCCCAGTCGCCACTCAACCCGACCCTGCCGCTGACCTTGCAGGTGACCGCCGACAACAGCCTGGCCATCGCCACCAGCACCCCGACCAGCGCACCGATGCCGCTGACCGACCTGGTGACCATCAGCCGCGCCGAATACAGCCTGGGCAGTGGCCAGCTGACCCTGGTGGCCAGCAGCAGCGACGAGACCAGCCCGCCGGCCCTCACCGCCCGCACCGGCAACGGTGCGTTGATCGGCAGCCTGAGCGGCAACGGCGCGGTCAAGACCCTGACCACCGGGCTCTCGCCGATCCCGCCAGCGACGGTGCAGGTCACCAGCGCCCATGGCGGCAGCGACAGCGAAGACGTGGTGCTGGTGCCATGAACAGGACACGCCTTCAAGGAGGCAGCATGAATACTTGGTCGCGTCGCGCACTCTGCGCCGCCGGTTTCACCCTCACCCTCAGCAGCGCGGCCTGGGCCGCGCTGTCGGAGGTCGATCCCGGCCCCTACACCTTCGCCACCGGGGGTTACCCCATGTGGTACAAGGACGCCAACAACCTCGCCCTGGAGCTGTGCCAGTCGCGCGCCACCAGCACCCGGTCACCGGGCGGCCCGGGCGCTCCGGCCTACATGTGCACCCTGCTGCCCGAGCCCGGGGTCTATGACGATGCCCTGCCGCTGGTGTTCCCGGACAACTGGCCACCGGAGATGTTCTGGTTCCTGGCCGAGACCGAGATACCCCAGGTAGGCAACAGTGGCTACGAGCTGGAGGTCTACGTTGCCGGCCTTGAGGCAGCCTTCGCCGCCGAGAATCCGGTCAATGGCGACCAGCAGAGCTTCGCCCGCATCCGCATCCGCGCCTCGGTGCCGAGCACCGGCACCTACACCATCACCCACCCCTATGGGGTCGAGACGGTCAACGTGACCACGGCGGGCCGCCGGGCGATCAACATCACCCGCGACATCGGCATCGGTGCTCCCGGCAACTTCAGCGGTGCGCTGAACGGCAACCTCGGCCCGTTCCTGCGCGGTGTCGGCGGCCCCTACACCGAGGTCAACCCGGACACCGGCGCCACCGAGACCTTCGTCGGCGACCCTAACATCACCGAGGCGGTGACCGGCAGCCCGAACAACACCAACTTCGTGCGCATCCAGGGCCCGGCGGGCACCATCCAGACCAACGTCTTCACCGTTTCCGGCAAGGTCCTCGACCAACGCCAGCAAACCCCGGCGACGCTGGAACGCGCCACCTACCAGCGCAACGCCGCGGGCACCCGCGTCGAAGTCTTCGCCAAGGCGCCGAACAGCGCCAGCCTGTGCCTGCGCAACGGCCTGGCTCTGGTCGGCTCGCCGCCTTCGCCATGCCAGTTCAGCATGCTCGCCGACAACAACGGGTTGTTCTTCAACCAGCAACTGAGCCAGGCAGTGCCACCGTCGGTGGTGGTGGTCACCGCCAGCAGCCCGGCCGGCACCACGCGCCCGACATCGCTGTCGAGCAAGCTCAGCGATGTGGTCAAGGTGGGTACGGCACGCTATGACTGGAGCGCCAAGCGGTTGCTGGTCGAGGCCCGCTCCAGCGACGAAGTCGTGGTGCCGGATTTGCTGGTCCAGGGCTTCGGACGGATGTCCAAGTCCGGTGTCCAGCAAAGCCTCACGGTCAACGACCTGGCCCAGCCGCCTGCCAGCATCACGGTCAAGTCGGCACATGGCGGTGTCGACGTGGAACCGGTGGTGGTGGTCGGCAGCGCCCCGGTGCAGGCCGAGAACCAAGCCCCCGTGGCCCAGGCCGACAGCGGTAGCACCAGTGTCGGCATACCGATCACCCTCAACCTGCTGGCCAACGACAGCGACCCGGACGGCAACGTGCCGCTGAGCATCACCGACCTCACCCAGCCGGGCACCGGCCTGGGCGGCGTGGTGATGAACGGCACCACGGCAGTGACCTACACCCCACCGGCCGGGGCCACCTCGCCGCTGGTGGCGACCTTCAGCTACCGCGCGCAAGACGCCAAGGGCCTGAAGTCGCCGGTCACCACCGTGACCGTCAACGTCGCGCCGAACCGTCCACCAACCGCAGTGGCCGACAGCGCCGCTACCCTTGGCGTACCACTGACCATCAACGCCTTGGCCAACGACACTGACCCGGAAGGCAACCTGCCACTGACCATCGCCAGCGTCACCCAGCCGACCCCGGCCGGGCGCGGCACGGTGAGCACCGACGGCAACGTGATCACCTACACGCCACCGGCCACGGTCACAGCGGCGTTCACCACCAGCTTCACCTACGTCGCCCGTGACGCGATCGGCGCCACCTCGACGCCCGGCACGGTCACGGTACAAGTATCGCCACGACCGGCCCAGGAGACCTTTGCGGTCACCGCGGCGACAGTCACGGCGCGCTCCAACAACCGCTTCAACTGGGACATCAGCGGAACGTCCTCGGTGACCACCGGTAACACCATCACGGTGCGGGTGACCACCACCAACGGCGTGCAGACCCTGGGCACCACCACCGTGCCGGTCACCGGCCGCTGGCGCCTGTCGGTGAGCAACAGCACGACGCTGGTGCCCACCGCCGCGCCGACCGCCACGGTGACCAGCAGCCAGGGCAGCACGCGCACGGTCAACGTGGTGGTGCAGTAACCCCCGGGAGGATGCCATGAACGCCCTGTACCCGCTGCTGCTGTGCCTGGCCCTTGCCGGCCAGGCTCTAGCCGACGACCTGATGGACAACGCCGACCTCGCCGCCGGCAGCGACCTGGGCGAGCCACTGGTGCTGCGCCTGCTGCCAACCGGCGCCGGCCAGGTCGCGGTGATCGAGCAACTGGGCACGAGCAACCGCGCTGCCCTCGACCAGAACGGCCAGGCCCTGCTCGGCCGGATCGTCCAGGCCGGGGGCGCGCAGGAGGCTTACATCCTGCAGGAAGGCAGCGACCTGACGGCCGCGATCAGCCAGCAGGGCCAGGGCAACGAGGCCACGATCCGCCAGAGTGGCAGCGGCAACAGCGCCGCCATCGAGCAGATCGGCAACCACAACAGCGCCACCATCGACCAGCGCGGCACGGGGCTCAACAGCGCCGTGACCCAGGCCGGCAACGGCCAGCAGGTCCACATCACCCAGTACCGCTAGGCCCTCATCGACAGATCTGGAGGCAATACCATGCACAAGCTCGCCCCTCTGAGCGCTGCCATCGTCCTGGCCCTTGCCGGCCAGGCCATGGCCGACGACAGCACTTCGACCCAGTCCCAACAGGGCAACCAGAACATCGCCGAGGTCAAGCAGACCCAGGCGCCGTTCGCATCGGCCACGCAGAACCAGGCTGGCCACGACCACAATCACATGGCGCTGCAGGACAGCAGCACCAGCTATATCCAGCAAAACGCCACCGGCTCGTTCAACGCCGGCTACGCCGAGCAATTGTTCGAGAACGGCAGCCAGATCACCCAGCAGTCCGGCGGCAGCCTCAACGACGCCTTCGCCAGCCAGTCGGTGGGCGAGAACAACGAGGCCCTGCAGGTCCAGCAAGGCAGCGGCAACCGTTCGGTCATCTGGCAGGACACCCAGTACGGCAGCCAGGCCACCACCTTGCAGTCCGGCCATGGCAACGACGCCACGGTGGAGCAGCTGTTCGGCGGCAGCAACAACAAAAGCGTGATCATGCAGGGTGGCAGCGACAACCAGGCCGCCGCCGAGCACATGACCCACCAGGACGGCGATATCGCCATCTACCAGGAAGGCCGGCAGAACTGGGCCTACGGTGACCAGCGCGACGGCCTGGGCGGCACCATCGGCATCAACCAGTACGGCACGGGCAACTCGGTGGAGGTGTGGCAGGACAACCAGGCCGCCAGCCAAGCCAATGTCTACCAGAACGGCCAGAGCAACGAAGGCTACATCGATCAGAGTTTCGGCCAGGCCAACAGCGCGGGCCTCAGCCAGACCGGCCGTGGCAACGCCAGCTGGTCGGACCAGTTCGAGACCAACCAGGCGATGACCAGCATTTCCCAGACGGGCAACAACAACCTGCACTTTACCTACCAGACCGGCGACAACCACAGCCTGACCATCAGCACGGTGGGCAACGCCAACAAGATCATGGCCAGCAACTGGAAGGGCGAGAAGTCTGGCGGGCAATTCGGTGTCGGTCAGCAGGCGCAGATCAACCAGGCGGGCAATGGCAACGGGGTCAACCTCACCCAGGAAGGCAACAGCCAGATCGCCCGGCTGAATCAGGATGGCAACCGCAACCAGATGGAGACCCGCCAGGCCGACAGCAACAACGAGCTGTACTTCGAGCAGAACGGCAGCGACAACCTGCTCATCGCCGACCAGCGCGGCACCGCCAACTACGCCGAGGGCCTGGCTGCGGGCAATGGCGGCAGCATTACCCTCGAGCAGTCGGGCAGTGGCAACCAGAGCTACACCTATCAGCTGTATGGCAGTGGCAACGAGGCGACCATCAAGCAGACCGATGGGGTCAACCTCGCCTACGTGACCCAGGGGGGGAATGGGAACCAGGCGTTTGTCGACCAGAGTGGGGCTAGTCAGACGGCCACTGTTACGCAGTTCGGGAATGCCAATATGGCGACTGTTACCCAGCAGTGACGGGGTTTCCCCTTGGACCGTGGCGTTGGATCTCCCCTGGCGCTGCGGTTCCTTTTTTTCTTTGGGTTGGGTTCGGGTTCGGGGCGATTGTTTTGTTTTTTGTGAGCGCATTCGTAGAAGATGTCGACACTTAGTCACCCTTTCGCCTTTACGGCGACCTACTTTTGTCTTGACAAAAGTAGGCAAAACCGTTCGGCTCCGTTCATACGGCCCCTACGCTTCGCTCCGGGGTTCCCTCGCTCCGTTCTTGCTCCCGTGGGTACCGCGCTGTACGCCCCATCCTGGGGCGCAGCGCTCGACGGCCATCCATGGCCGTCGCCCCACTACGCAAGAACTCCACTCGGCCTCCTGAAGTCGCAATTTGTGTCGCCTGAACTATCGCGCGCTTAGAAGCAAGATCAAGAACAGATCAAGAACAGATATGTTGGTTTTGTTAGTGGCTGTTATGTTGTTCTTCATTATGCTATCGCGGGGCAAGCCTGCTCCCACGTTGAATCACGTAGTCAAACTATGGTGGGAGCGGACTTGCCCCGAGATGTTGATCTAGAGTTCCCACGATGGCAACTAGCGACTAGCTGCGTTAGTGCAGGCGCCGCCCGTAACTTCGCGACTTCAGGAGGCCGAACGCAGGCCTTGCGGAGGGAGGTGACGGGCATGGATGCCCGTCAAGCGCTGCGCCCCAGGATGGGGCGTTCAGCGCGGTCCTCCCGGGAGCAAGGCCGGAGTGAGGGAACCCGGAGCGAAGCGGAGGGCCGGATGAATGGAGCGCCACGGCTTTGCTTACTTTGGCCACGACCAATCTATGGTCACCCCATTTTTTGCAATACTGTTCATCAGATGGAATGGATGGCTTGCTTCAATCTATCCGGCGTCTATTGGGCTCGTATCCCGCGCCACGATGAGCATTCGCGCCTGGCGATCCTAATAAAGTAAGCGGCTTCCACGAGCCAATTGGTCGTTCAGGATCATCGCCAGGCCGATCGGCCGTTTATTTCATCTGTTGTTCAGCTATCGCAAAACCTGATGGTGAAACACGGTGCAGCACTACGGGGTCAGGCGTTCATGGCGTCTGGCTCCGTTTTGTATTGCGTATGCCGAGTGGTAATGGCCCACGCAATGCGTGCCAGTTTGTTGGCCAACGCGCAGGCCACCACATTGGAGTGACGTCGCGCGAGCAGTGAACACACCCAATCGGCCAATGGGCCTTTCTGGTACTTCAAACGCATCAGGTAAACCCGTGCGCACTGCACCAACAAGCGCCGAAGGTTCTTGTCGCCGCGCTTGCTGATCCCCAGCAAAGCTGGCCTACCACCAGTGCTGTACTGGCGGGGCACCAGACCTACAGAGGCAGCAAAGTCCCGGCTACTGCCGTATTGCTGCGCGTCACCCATTTCCACAGCCAGCAGGCTGGCGGTGATCGGCCCGACACACGGGATAGTCAGCAAACGGCTACCTAGATCATCGTCAGCCAGCTGGCTCGCCAGCTCTTCGTCCAACACCTTGATCTGCTCGCTCAGGTAGACGAAATGCTCATGCAGGCGCTGCAGCAGTGCAACGAGACGTACAGGCAGGTCGTGCTCTTCAAGCACTGAAGCGAGGCGTTTGATTAGCGCCAGTCCGGTCGGCAGGCTCACACCGAACTCGAGCAGGAACCCATGCATCTGGTTCACCGTCTTGGTTCGGTCGCGGATCAATGACTCACGCATCCGATGAGAAACAGAGAGTGTTTGCTGCTCAGGCGATTTTGGCGTCACAAAGCGCATGGAAGGTCGGGAAGCGGCTTCGCAGATGGCTTGCGCATCAACGAAGTCGTTTTTGTTGCTCTTGACGAAAGGCCTAACGAACTGGGGAGAGATCAGCTTGGCTTCATGCCCCATCGCTTTGATTTCTCGGGCCAGGCAGTGCGAGCCGGCACAGGCCTCCATCACCACCGTGCAAAGAGGATGATTGGCCAGAAACCGCATCATCTGCGGCCTTGAACACTTCTTGCGCGATACCTCTTTGCCGAACTTGTCTTGGGCATGCAGGTGGAAGACATGTTTGCCGATGTCGATGCCGATCAGTGTCACGTTGTTCATGATGACGGTCTCCGAAGAAAAAACACCCTGCGAAAGCGTACGCCTCGCAGGGTGCCGGGGTGACCATCTCATTAAGTAAGCCGCCGTAAGGGCGGAAAGGTGAATAAGCGTCGACATCAAAAATGAATGCGCATACAACTTTCAAAACCAAAACCAAAACCAAAACCAAAACCAAAACCAAAACTACAACCCCTGGATCAAAGCCCCCCACCGCCCCGCCAAAAACAAATAATCAACCCAGAACACCTGATGCACCAGAACAATCCCCCAGCACACAACCTGATAGTAAACCTTCCGAGTCTTGTGCCGAAACACCTGCTGCGCCCGCAAAGCCCCCGGCCAGCCCCCCAGCAGCTCGCTGGCATGCAGCACCTTTTCCGGCGTACGCCAGGCCTGAGTCCGCGCCTGCTGCTTGTCCTGCCAGTACAACAACAGGCTGACCAGACTCACCACCGGATACATCGCCAACGGCAACCAACTCCCGCCACTCAACCCCATCCGCAGGCCGCCGAGCACCGGCAACAGGCACAGCACCGCAAGTACCAGCCCCTTCAGGCGCGCATTGCGCACGCCTTCCTCGTGTCGGGGCGCACGCTGCGTACGAGCCCTCTCAACCATGCGCCGTCGACCAATCGACCCAGCCAAACTCCCAGGTCGCCAGGATCAGCAGGCCAAAGGCGATGCGATACCAGGCAAACACCGCATAGCTGTGGTTGGCGATGAACTTGAGCAGCCCGCGCACGGCGATCATGGCAAAGATGAACGACACCACGAAACCGATGGCGAACACCGGAAAATCGCCCGGCTGGAACAGATCACGGTACTTGTACCCCGAATACACCGCCGCGCCGACCATGGTGGGCATGGCCAGGAAGAACGAAAACTCGGTCGCCGCCTTGCGCGAGAGGCCGAACAGCAAGCCACCGATAATGGTCGATCCCGAGCGCGAGGTGCCCGGAATCATCGCCAGGCACTGCACCAGGCCGATCTTCAGCGCGTGAGTCCAGCGCATGTCGTCGACATGGTCGACCTCCACCCGGTGCTGGCGACGCTCGGCCCACAGCATGATCACCCCACCCACCACCAGCGCAGCGGCAACGGTAATAGGGTTGAACAGGTACTCATGGATCAGGTCGGCGAACAACACGCCCAGGATCACCGCGGGAATGAACGCGATCAGCAGGTTGGCGGTGAAGCGTCGCGCCGGCACCTGCGTGGGCAAGCCCAGTACCACGTCGAAGATCTTGCGCCGGAACTCCCACACCACCGCCAGGATGGCACCCAGCTGGATGATGATGTTGAACGCCATGGCGCGTTCGCCACCGAAGTTGATCAGGTCGGCGACGATGATCTGGTGCCCGGTGCTCGAAATGGGCAGGAACTCCGTCAGCCCCTCGACCACGCCCAGGATGATCGCCTGCAAGGCACTCCACAAATCCATCTTTCCCCCAAATGCGACGCTGCGCGTGGCAGGCCGCTTGTTTTGATTGACACAATATGAGACCGCACGCGGCGCGTGCTTTTTACAGCGACAGGGCCCCCAAAGCCAGCTGAAATGCCCAGCCGCCTAAAGGTTTCATCTGGCGCGGCCGAAATCCTAGCAGAGCCTATGTTTCAAGGCTTGCGTTACCTGCAACTGAGGATGTCAAGAACGACGCATTAGCCGTTGGTCGAGTGGGGGCCCGCGACAAAGCATGCTTGGATGCCCTGGATAAAAAGAAAAAGACTGGAGTAACGCATCATGAAGACCCTGAGGTCGATGTCGATCAGCCGCCGCCTGTGGCTGATCCTGCTGGTGGCCGTGGCCATGCTGCTGGTGCTGGGCCTGCTGATGCTGCGCCAGCTCCACGGCGACCTGTACCAGGCCAAGGCCGAGAAGACCCGCCACGTGGTACAGACCGCCGCCGGCGTGCTGGCCCATTACCAAGGCCTGGAGGCTGCCGGCACACTGACCCGCGAGGCCGCACAGCAGCAGGCCCTGCAGGTGGTGCGCGGGCTGCGCTATGACCAGAACGACTATTTCTGGATCAACGACCTGCAACCGAAGATGGTCATGCACCCGGCCAACCCAAAGCTCGATGGCCAGGACCTCTCCGCCATCCGTGACCCCGACGGTTTCGCCGTCTTCAACGAGATGGTCGCCCTGGCCCGCAGCCAGGGCGCGGGGCCAGTCGACTATCGCTGGCCCAAGCCCGGCGCCAGTGAGCCGGTGGCGAAAACCTCGTATATACAGCTGTTCAAGCCCTGGGGCTGGATCATCGGTTCGGGGGTCTACATCGACGACGTGCAGGCCGAGTTCGCCAGGCAGTTGCGCGACGCCTCGCTGCTGGGCCTGGGCATCGCCCTGCTGATGGCCCTGCTGGTGATGCTGATCGCCCGCAGCATCGCCCGGCCACTGCAGGAGGCCGTGCAGGCCATGGGCAACATCGCCAGCGGCGAAAGCGACCTGACCCGGCGCCTGGACACCCATGGCCACGACGAGATCACCCAGCTGGGTGAGCACTTCAACCGCTTCAATGGCAAGTTGCAGGGCGTGATCGGTCAATTGCAGGGGGCGGCCCATGCCCTGGCCGAGTCGGCCGGCCATGTGGGTGACAACGCAGGCTCCGCCCAGGCCCGTAGCGCCCAGCAATCATTGCAGATGGACCAGGTCGCCACCGCCGTCAACGAAGTCACCTACGCGGTGCACGACGTGGCCAAGCACGCCGAGCAGGCCTCCAGCGAAATGCGCAATGCCCAGGCCCAGGTCGGCCACGGCCAGCAGGCGATCCACGGTAGCCTGCAGCAGATCGACCGGCTTTCGGCGACCATCGACCAGGCGGTACAGGTGATCCGCGAACTGGCCAGCCACAGCACGAAGATCGGCGGCGTGCTCGAGGTCATCCGCTCGATCGCCGAGCAGACCAACCTGCTTGCCCTCAACGCCGCCATCGAGGCCGCCCGCGCCGGTGAGCAGGGGCGCGGCTTCGCCGTGGTCGCCGACGAGGTGCGCCTGCTGGCCCAGCGCTCCGCCCAGTCGACCGCCGAGATCCAGACCATGATCGAGCACCTGCAGGGGCAGTCCGAAGCCGCGGTGCGGGCCATCGATACCAGCAGCGAAGCCTCGCGCCAGACCGTCGAGCAGGCCCGCGAGGCTGGCAGCAGCCTGGACGCCATCAACCATGCGCTGGGCAACCTGGGGGCGCTGAATGCCTCGATCGCCAGCGCCACCCTGCAGCAGTCGCATGTGGTCGAGGAAATCAACCGCAACGTCACCGAAACCGCCGACTTGTCGCAACAGACCGCCGAGGCCGCCCGCCAGTCCAGCGACGCTGGCGCGGCGCTTGGCCGCTTGAGCGAGGAGCTGGAGCAGTTGCTGCGCCAGTTCAAGGTCTAGCAGGGCCTGGCAACGGGCAGCCCGGATGCTGCCCACCGCTTGAAGCGTGGCGCACGAAGCGGTTAGCATCGCGGCTCTCTCCGCCCAAGGATCGCCGATGTCCGGCCTTGAACTCTTCGCCGCCGCGCTCGGCGTCATCGCCGTCTGGCTCACCGTCAAGCAGAACCCCTGGTGCTGGCCGATCGGGCTGGTGATGGTGGTGCTGTACAGCTGGATCTTCTACGAGGTCAAGCTGTACTCGGACATGCTCCTGCAACTGGTCTACGCCGTGCTGCAACTGTACGGCTGGTGGCAATGGACCCGGCCGGACCGGGTCGAGGACGCCCGCCAGGTAACCAGCCTGGCACCGATGACGATGTTCAAGGGCCTGGCGATCGGCCTGCTGGCCAGCCTGCTGCTGGGCGCCGCCATGGCTCACTGGACGGACGCTGCCCAGCCCTGGCTGGACGCAGCACTCACCGGTTTCAGCCTGGTGGCCCAGCTGTGGATGGCACAGAAGCGCCTGCAGTGCTGGGCGCTATGGGTGGTGGTGGATGTGGTCTTCGTCGGCCTGTTCCTCTACAAGGGCCTCTACCTCACCGCCGCGCTGTATGCCCTGTTCACCCTGATCGCCGTGCGCGGCTGGCTGGAGTGGCGCCGCGACCCGGCGCTGGCCAGCGCATGAAGGTCCTGGTGCTGTGCGGCCCGGAGTCCAGTGGCAAGAGCTGGCTGAGCGGCGAGATCCAGGCGCATTTCGGTGGCGTGCTGGTCGGAGAGTATGTCCGCCATTTCATGGAGCGCGAGCTGCGCGATACCTGCTACGCCGATATCCCCACCATCGCCCGTGGCCAACTCGCCTGGGAAGACCAGGGCCGGGCGCAGACACCGGAATTGCTGATCCTCGACACCCACCTGCTGAGCAATATCCTGTGGAGCCGGGCACTGTTCGGTGATTGCCCTGAGTGGCTGGAACAGGCCATTCAGGCGCGCCATTACGACCTGCACCTGCTGCTGCGCCCCGAGGGCGTCGAATGGGTCGGGGACGGGCTGCGCTGTCAGCCACGGCTGGAAGAGCGCCAGGTGTTCTTCGACGACAGCCTGGCCTGGTTGCAACGTCACCGGCAGAACGTGCAGGTGATTGACGGCGACTGGTCGCAACGCAGCGCCACGGTGTTGAGCGTTGTACAGCGCCTGCTGGACGGCAAGTCCCCCACCTGCCCCACCGAATGTTAAGCCGCTGATACACCCTGTGGGGCCATGGCCCCCGGATTTGCGCGCATTAAGCCAGATCCGGGGGTGGTGTCACGCCCGTGAAACACCCTCGACGAAAACCCGTCAGCGCCCGACTTCAATGGGCCCGACGGCTCATGGGACGACTCTCTGTCTCAGCACTGATACACCAATCCATTGACGCACCAGCACCAGCTCCACAACTGACTGATTCGAAAGCAATAACAAAAACCGGCACAGCTTCTGCTCTCCTTCTGGCAACGCGGCCCAGGCCCAACACGCCGAAGAAGGAATTGCCATCGTGGGGAAACTTGATAAAGGCAACGTCTGTCGTCTCCTGCTGATCGGATGCGCACTGGGTTCCAGCTTCAGTCTGCCAGCCCAGGCCGATAACGGGCTCGTCATCATTACCCGTGATGTGCAACCGCGCATCGCCACCCGTGCCCCGCTTGTGCCCGACCCCAACCCTGTCACCGTCAATACCAACCCGTCCGCGCACATACTCAAGCAGACCAACGAACTGAGCGACGGCGACTTCGCCAGTATCAGCAGCGGCGCAGGCATCAATACGCTGATCACCCAACAGACCAACAACATCGGGGCCAACATCGGCACCCAGACGCAACTGCCGAACATTGCCGGTGGGCGAGCCTCAGGCTCTGGCAATGGCATTGCCAACATGGTCAATTCGAACGTCCAGCAAGGTCTGGGCGCCCTGAAGATCCTCAGCGGGGGTCAGTGACATGAAGCATACGCTGCTGATCCTGGCCACGTTATGCAGTGCACCGGCCTTTGCCCAATCCCCCGTGATCAACAACGCCACCATCGACAGTTCAGGCGCACAGTACCAAGGCAACCTGGGCGTCAACCAGGCGGCCGGGGACCAACAACAGCAGGTCAACGCCCGGGCTATCGCCATCGGCCATGACGCCAACGCCAGCACCCAGATCCGCCAACGCTTGCGCACGCCTGTCGACCCCTCGATGGATGCTCGGTCCAGCATCCAGGGCGACGCCTTCAGCCACGGCAACGGCGTACTGGGCGTGAACCAGAGCGCCGGCGCCAGCAACCAGCAAGCCAACGCACTGCGCATCAGCGTCAGTGCCCAACCGCAAAGCATCGACGACAGCGTCCTTCTGCAACAGAACGTGGCGCTGATCAACAGCTCGGACTCAACTGCCCAGACACCCGGCCATCGCCAGGTCAGCACCAGCGACCAGGCATTCACCGGTAGCCGTGGCGTGGTGCAGTTGAATCAGAGTGCAGGGGTGGGAAACCGAACGGCCAACACCCTGAGCATCCGGGTCGCAGATTGACCCAAACAGGTAACAACAACACTTAACCTAAAACAAAGTACGGAGAACCACCATGAAACCCTCGATGGCACTCAAGCCTCTGGTTTTCGCAATTGCTGCGATCATGGCTGTGGCTGTACAAGCTGGGCAGAATGATCCACGTGGCGGCCACAACAATGGCCATAACAACGGCCACAACAACGGTCATCACACCCCTCCTCCTACCAAGATCCCGGTGTATGCCACCGCCAATGCCTGGGACAAGCAAAGCAGCACCGGCAACCGCATCAGCAATGAAGGCACCGTGAACGAAGCCGAAATGAGCAGCTCGGCCTCCGGCACCAGCGGCAACGTGGGTGTCAACGTCGCGGCCGGCGCCGGCAACCAGCAGGACAACGCCGCCGCCATCGCCAACGCCGGCGCTGATTCGAGCCTGGACAACAGCTTCGTGTTCGGCTCCGCCTCGGCCACCGCCGACGTACGCCAGTACAGCAACAACAACCGCGTCAACAACTATGGTGTCACCAACTCCGGCATCATGAGTGGCTCGGGCAACAACGGCAGCGGCAACATGGGCATCAACATTGCCGGTGGCGACCTGAACCAGCAGAAAAACACCATGGCCATTGCCAACTCCAATGCGCCACTGGGTAACGCCACCGCCACCGCCTCTGCCGACCAGAACGGCCCAGGCCTGGTCGTGAACAACAGCGCCGACCGCACCTACTCGGTCGATACGCTGACCTTCACCACCACCAGAAGCGGCAGTGCCTCGTACGACAGGGACTCCAGCTACAACAAGGAAGGCAGCTCGTCTTCGAGCTGGGAAGCGGCCGGTGCCAACAGCTGGAACGCCAGTGGCTCGAAGAGCTCCGACGCCAGCGGTTCGCGCAGCCACGACTCGAGCTCTTCGGCTAGCGGTTCTCTGAACGCCTCGCTGGACGCCTCTGCAAGCGGCAGCGTCACCCAAACCCAGGACTTCGGCCGCCACGAGCGCAGCCGCACCGACTCGTTCGATGCATCGCTGAACGCTTCGATCGACGCGTCGTATGACAAATCGCACGAGAAGTCCTCCAGCTCCTCGTTCGAGAAGGCTTACGACTCTTCGTTCGAAAAGGCCTACGACTCTTCGTACGAAAAATCGGGCAGCAAAGCTTCCGAATTTGCCAAGTCCGGCTCGAAGAGCTTCAGCGAGTCCAGCTCGTACGACCTGAGCAACACCGTGTCGTTCCAGGTGCTGACCCCTACCGGTTGGGCTAACCCTGTGACCAACACCGCAACCCTCAGTGGTTCGGTGAACGGTGGCAGCGGCAACCTCGGCGTCAACGTCGCAGCCGGTGTGGGCAACCAGCAGAGCAACTCGCTGGCCATCTCCAACACCTCGTTCTGAGCGCTGTAACCGTAAGGCCTCCTTCGGGGGGCCTTTCTTCAACAGGACCAGGGGGCAAGACCATGCGGATGATCGCCTTGGCGTTTTTGCTGTGCATGGCCAGTTACAGCGAAGCGGCGCAGATGCCGCTTTCGGTTTTGCCGGGGGGTGCGGTGATCTACAAGCCCATCCAGAGCATCCGTGAGCGCAAGTTCGCCGACCTGGTGCAACAGAAGACCGATTTCAGTTGCGGCGCCGCGGCGCTGGCAACCATCCTGCGCCAGGCCTACTGGCTGGATGTGGACGAACAACACATCATCGAAGGCATGCTGGCTCACGCCGACCAGGACCTGGTGCGGGTGCAGGGCTTCTCCATGCTCGACATGAAACGCTACGTGGAAAGCCTGGGCATGCGTGCCCGCGGCTACCGGGTCGCGGCCGACACCCTCACCAGCGTGCGCATTCCCGTGGTGGTACTGATGGACATCCGTGGCTACAAGCACTTCGTGGTCATGCAGCGCGTCGACAAGGGCTGGGTGTACATCGGCGATCCAGTGCTCGGCCACAAACGCTACAAGGTCGAAGATTTTCTCAAAGGCTGGAACGGCATCATCTTCGCCGTGATCGGCCAGGGTTACGACAAGAACAATGCCTTGCTCGACCCACCTCTGCCGCTGAGCGCCAAGGGCCGCATCAACAATTTCACCCCGGTCAAAGACGCCGAACTGATGGACTTCGGTTTCATCCGCAGCGACTTCTTCTAATGACAATTGAGCAAGACGCTCCGGGAGCATCCCATGAAGACCCCAGCTTGGCTCACCCTGATCTGCCTCGCCGCCGCACTGCCGGCCCAGGCAGAGACGTTCAAACCCATTGAACTGAAGGACCAGGAGTTGGCGAACTTGCGCGGCCGCTATGTGCTGCCGGGGCGGATCATCAGTTTCGGCGTGGTCATGACCAGCACCTGGCAAAACGCCAACGGCGATGTGATCGGGGCCAAGACGTCGATGCAGGTCCAGCAGTCGACCATCAAGCCGCAGTTCTATGTCTCCATGATCGACGAGAAAGGCACGGGCTCGAGCGGCGCCAAAGGTGGGACGGGCACCGTCACCGGTGGTGGTGGCCTGGACAGCACTGTCGGCGTAACTCAGGTCGTGCGCGCCGCTGGCGACAACAACACGGCCTACAACAACGTCGACATCAACGTCACCAAGGCCAACCAGGCGCCCGACGTACCGCAGCAGGGTCAGGCGCTCGCCACAGGCTCGACACTGGTCGGCAGCAACGCCGCGGGGTCCATGAGCGTTTCCGCGAATGGTACGGGCGTGCAACTCAATGTCATGGCCAACAACAACCAGGGCAGTACCCTGCAGCAGATCGCCCAGGGCGGGCTGATGCAGAACGCCACCTTGCTGGGCAACGGCAACCAGGTCAGCAACCTGACCTCCCTCAACGTCGTGCTGCGCGACAACGTGCCTGCTGCGGCCCTTAACGGCAATCTTGACCAGCTCAAAGGTCTTCGCGCGCTCGGATACTGATCTACGCTGACTCTCATCGTATGTAGTCTGAAGGGACGGCTAACTCATGCAACGATCGTTGACGTTCAAAGCTATAGTCTGTCTGAGTACCTTGACCCCGGCCACAATGCTGTATGCAGCTCCAGACCCTCAGGTCGAGGCGCTGAAGCAGGAGCTGCGGGAGCTGAAACAACGCTATGAAGCCCAGCAGAACGCCTTGATGGTGCTCGAGCAGCGTGTGCGTCAAGTCGAGGAAACCCCTGCCGCGCCGCCCCCCAAACGGCTGACCAAGTCACCTTCGACACCGGCCAAGGGCGCCCAGACCGTGGCTTCCGGCGCCCCGGGCAGCAGCGGCAGCTCCTACGGCCAGTCGCTCAAGGACGATTCGGAGCCGGCGCAAAGCGTTTCCAACCTGTATGACGAAGCCAGCGGCTTCTTTGGTGGCGGCAAGTTCAGTGTCGAAACCGGCCTCACGTATACGCACTACGATACCCGTGCGCTGACCCTAAACGGCTTCCTCGCGCTCGATTCGATCTTCCTCGGCAATATCAACCTGGACCGTATCAAGGCGGACAACTGGACCTTGGACCTGACCGCCCGTTACAACATGGACCAACGTTGGCAGTTCGATATAAACGTGCCAATCGTTTATCGCGAATCAACCTATTCTTCCGGTGGTGCGGGCGGTGCCGGGCCGGTCACCTCCGACGCCACCGTTACACGTGACCCTGCCATCGGCGATGTCAACGTCGGGATCGCCTACAAATTCCTCGACGAATCGGAAAACCTTCCCGACGCCGTGCTCACCCTGCGGGTGAAAGCACCCACCGGCAAGGATCCGTACGGCATCAAGCTGGTCGAGGACCCGACGAACAACAACCTTTCGGTACCCGAGAGCCTCCCCACCGGCAACGGTGTCTGGGCGATCACGCCGGGCATCTCGCTGGTCAAGACATTCGACCCTGCCGTACTGTTCGCCAGCCTGTCCTACACCTACAACATGCAGGACTCGTTCAGCGACATCAGCCCACAGGTCAACTCCAAGGTGAAGGGGGACGTCAAGCTGGGCGACTCCTGGCAGATCGGCGGCGGCATTGCCTTCGCCCTGAACGAGCGGATGAGCATGTCGTTCTCGGTCACCGACCAGTTCGCCAGCAAAAGCAAGATCAAGCCCGACGGCGGCGACTGGCAGTCGATCACCAACAGCGACTACAACGCCGCCAACTTCAACGTCGGCCTGACCTTCGCCGCCACCGACAACCTGACCATCGTGCCCAACCTGTCCATCGGTCTCACCGAAGACGCGCCGGACTTCTCGTTCAGCCTGAAATTCCCCTACTACTTCTGACCGCACCGGGCCCGCGCACGGGCCCGGCATTTGGTTACCGGTTTTGTAGCATCCGACTTTCCCGGCACCAGCCTGTTATCATCCGGCACAATTTTGTGACGGTTTAATGGCATTAAGGAAAGTTTCGTGAACAACCTGCTCGGTCACCCTCGCGCCCGCCTTGCCGCCCTGGCAATCCTGGTGCTGGTGATACCCCTGACCGCGCGCGCCCTGCTGGGCTGGTCCAACCCCTTTGGCTATCTGTCCGACCTCGCCATCGGCAGCCTGTTGGTCCTGCTCCTGCTGCGACGTCCCTGGTGGCTGGCCCTGCCGCTGCTGTTGGCCTGGGGCGGCCTGTGGGTGGCATCCGCCGAGCTGGTCAGCGCCGTCGGCAGGCTGCCCACGGTCGACGACCTGAGCTACCTGATCGACCCGCAGTTCATGGAGAACTCCACCGGCGGCGGGCTGGCCCATGCCTGGCTCCCCGCCGTGCTGGTCACCGGCCTTGGCGCCTGGCTGGCGAGCGTATGGCGATCGCCCCCCAGCGCGTCATTGCCACGACGACTCTGGGCCGTGCCCCTGGCGCTGTTCGGCCTGCACTGGGGCGGCCAGCAACTGGCCCCCTCGGACGCCGACCAATGGCGCCAGTACGGCCTCACCCACCAGGCGCTGTCGACGGCAGTGGGCAAGGTGCAGCATCAGGCCTTGAGCCGTATGGGCCGGGTGCCGGCAGTCACGGCGCTGTCCAGCGCCGGCCTTACCCAGTCCGACCTCAATGGCGTCAAGCTGCTCGACGCACCGGGCAAGGCACGCAACCTGCTGATCATCACCGTCGAGGGCATCCCCGGCGCTTACCTGCGCCCCAACCGCGAGGCACTGGGCAGCCACTACCAGCAGGACCTGATGCCCCGTCTCAGCCAGTGGGCCGAGCGCGGCATGAACACCCCCGACTATGTATTGCACACACACCAGACCATTCGCGGCCTGTACGCGATGCTCTGCGGTGACTACGACAAGCTGGCCAACGGCACGCCCAAGGGGGTCGAGCTGCTGACCCAGCAGCAACGCAACCAGGCCTGCCTGCCGGCCCAGCTGCGCGAGGCCGGCTTCGCCACCCATTACCTGCAAGGCGCCGGGCTGCGTTTCATGGCCAAGGACCGGATCATGCCGCACATCGGCTTCGACACGGTGCATGGGCTGGAGTGGTTCGCCAACGACAACTACCTGGAATTCCCCTGGGGCAAGGATGATCGCGCGTTCTTCGAAGGTGCGCTCGACTACGTCGGCGAGCTGCGCAAGCAACCAAAACCCTGGATGCTCACCCTGCTCACGGTCGGCACCCACCAGCCCTATTCGGCGCCGGAGGCCTATCTGCAACGCTTCGATACACCCAAGCAGGCTGCGGTGGCCTACCTCGACGATGCCCTGGGCAGCTTCCTCGACGGTCTCGCGCGCCAGGGCGTACTGGAAGACACCCTGGTGATCGTCACCTCCGACGAATCCCACGGCATCGATGGCGTGCGCCTGGCCTCGGCCTGGGGCTTCAACCTCACGCTCGCACCGGAGCAGGCCCAACTGCCCAGGCTCAAGCAAGGCACCTACGGCCACGTCGACCTGAGCACCTCGCTGCTCGACTATTTTGCCCTGCCGATCCCTGCTGCCCTGGCCGGGCGCTCGCTGTACCGCGACTACGACAGTGGCCGCGAGATGATCTCCTATACCAATGGCATGCTGCGCTACCACGACGGCCAGGGCACCCTCAGCGAGTGCGATTTCCAGCAACGCTGCCGGCGCTATGCCAGCCCCGGTTTCATTGCCGACCAGGCCAAATTCGTCGGCCGTGGGGACGGCAGCCTCGGGCGGCAGATAGGCCTGCTGGCCGCCAGCCTCGACCAGTCGTTGCTGCAGACTCCGCTCAACCTGCGCTACCAGTTCGGCGGTCCCTCACCCATTGCCCTGGCTGAGCGCATCAAGGATGACTGGGCCGACAACCTGATCGGCGCGCAATACCTGGAGATGCCCGAAGGCACCCGCACCCGGGTACGTCTCAAGGTGCGGGCGCTGGACCCACGCCATGCCGCCTACATCCGGCTCAAGGCCAAGGAGCTTGAGCAGGATGTGCAGCTTGGCTTGCCCGAAGAGATTCGGGTAACGGCCGATGAGCCGCTGGAAATGCAGTTCGACTTCGACAACCCCACCGTGCGCAAGGCGTTTTCCTTCCACCTGTTGGGGTATGGTGGCGGCGAGGTGGAGGTCAGCGACTTCAGCGTGATCACCGAGCTGCCCGACGAGCCGGAGACGATGGAGGAACTGGCGGACGGGCATCTTGCCCAGTCGAGCTGAGGCCCCGCAATCGGGAGCGTGGTTGCTCAACGAATCTGGTGCTTGTGCAACAACCGGTAAAACGTCGGCCGCGACACACCCAGCACCTTGGCCGCGATGCTCAGGTTGTCGCTGTGCCGGTTCAGCACATCGCACAACGCCTGCCGCTCGGCGCGGTGCTTGTAGTCCTCCAGCGTGCCCAGCGGCTGGTCCTGCTCCTGCAGGTCCTGCAAACCCAGGTCCTGGGCCTCGATCTGCCGGCCTTCGGCCAGCACCAGGCCACGCCGCACCCGGTTGGCCAACTCGCGCACATTGCCCGGCCACTCGTGCCGGCCCATGGCCGCCAAGGCACCGTCGCTGAACGAACGTGGCCGCCTGCCCGTCTCGGCGCTGTAGAACTGCGAGAAATGGCTGGCCAGCATCGACAGGTCGCCATGCCGGTCACGCAGTGGCGCGGTCACCACTTGCAGCACATTCAGGCGGTAGTACAGGTCTTCGCGAAACCGCGCCAAGGCGATGGCCTTTTCCAGGTCCACATGGGTCGCCGCCAGAACCCTGACGTCGACGGCGATGGGTTGATTGCTGCCCACCCGTTCGATGTGTTTTTCCTGAAGAAAGCGCAGCAGGTTGGCCTGTAGCTCCAAAGGCAGGTCACCGATCTCGTCGAGAAACAGGGTGCCACCATTGGCCGCTTCGATGCGCCCCACCTTGCGCTGGTGGGCCCCGGTGAAGGCACCCTTTTCATGGCCAAACAGCTCGGACTGGATCAGGTGTTCCGGTATGGCCCCGCAATTGATGGCAATGAACGGTTTGTCCCAGCGTTGTGATTGCCGGTGCAGGGTGCGCGCCACCAGTTCCTTGCCGGTTCCGCTTTCGCCACGGATCAGCACTGGCGACTCGGTCGGCGCCAGCTTGCCGAGCAACTTGCGCAACTCGCGGATCGGCCGGCTTTCGCCCAGCAGTTCGTGTTCGGGCTCATCGACCCGCACCGCGCCCTTGCCGCGCAGGCGTGCCATGCCAAAGGCACGGCCCAGGGTGACCTGCACCCGGGAGACATCGAACGGCAACGTATGGAAGTCAAAAAACCACTCGCAGACGAAATCTCCGACATTCTGCAGGCGCAGTTCCTCGGCGCTGAGCACGGCGATCCACTCGGTATTGCTGCGCTTGATCAGGTCCTTGAGCGCTTCGGGGTGCAGCAGGTGCGAGGCTTGCAAGCGCACCAGGCCAACATCGCAGGGTTGCTCCAGCGCCGCCTCGAGCGTGCAACTTCGGACATCCCAGCCGACACTGCGCAAGCCCGGCAACAGGCGGTGGCAATCGTCGCAGGGGTCGACGATCAGCAGGCGGCGGTGGGATGCAGGTTCAAGCATGACCTTTCCTTGGCGCCAGTTATTGGTTTTTTACCTATAAACAGACAGTTGCGACGCCCGAATTAACAGTAGCAATGAACTTGACGCTCCCCACTACCGTTGGTCAGCCCGCCAGCCGTGTGCTCGGCACACTCGGGAATTATCTCAACCCTTGCGCGTCTGAGGCGGGAGCGACACGCACGGGCGAATGAATCGTCAATAAAAAATTTCAAAACCTTGTGACTTGAACCCTGACCTGGAGCATCAGTACAAATAACCCCGCGCTGTAGAGTGTTCAGGAATAACGCCGCGGAACAATATTTCGCTGTTTGGGACCATGAGAGAGACCGAACCATGAATGCCCCGCTCCGTGTCAACGAAGCACTGCTGATCGCCGACCACGCCTTCGAACCCTTCCAGTGCGTAGCCTGGGATGCACCCAACGGTACTGGTGAGCTGAGCCTGGCAGTGATCGACCGGACCAGCACCCGTATCGGCAGCAAACAAGTGTCCTCGCGCGTCTATTCCGACCCTGCGCAATGGGCCAGTCTGATCGAGGAAGTGCGCGCCGAACTTTCCGGCAAAGGTTACGACCTGCAACCCTGGTCGATGCCAAAGTAACAAGGCTGCCTGTTACAAAGTGCGTGGCTGCCACGCACTTTGGCAACTTTCCCCAAATACGGGGATAACTTTTTCAATTGCGACATCCTGTCGCAGCTGCCTGCTTAATTGATCACGCTGAACTGCTCGATATGCCGATATTCGGCATGCAGTTGTTCGGCCAGTTGTCGTGCGCGGCCCACACGCACCGCCGCCATTTCCATATCCACCAGCAACGTGCCGCACGGTAACGGCTGCAACTGCGCCGCCGATTGCAGGCGACCATCGGTCAGCACCAGGCAACGCTGGGTCTCCAGGGGCAGGCGCTTGCCCCGCGCCAACAACCAACGACGCGCCTCTTCCAGCGCCGCCGGCAACGGCGTGCCACCGCCCGCCCCCAGCGCCTGCAGCCAGGGCTGCAACGCCGCCGAGGCTTTCAGGCCATGCCGTTGCCATTGCGGCTTGTCGCCACTGGCCGTGAGCAGGGCCAGGCGTGCCCGCTGCCGATAGGCCTCATCGAACAGTCCGGCCAGCAGGCCCTTGGCCTGGGTCAGCGCCTGGTTGCGGCGGGTGGAAGCCGAGGCATCGACGATCACCAGCCAGAGTTCCGGCGCCTGTGCCTGGCGTTTTTGCCAGCACAGTTCGCGGCGCAGGCGCGGCCGCCCCTTGAGCAAGGTCGGCAGCCAGGCGATGCGGCCTGCCTCGGCCGCACGCGGGCGGCCCCGGGCGCTACCTGTCAAATTGCCGGCACGGGGTCTGGCATCCGCCGCCTGGGCGTGGCGCGAGCGGATGCTCAGGGCTTTTTTGCCCAGTTCGGCACCTCGCGGCGTGCGCCCGTCGCCACCGGCTGGGGCGGCAACGCGCCCCAGTCGCCCTGCCCGCCTTGCGCTTGCTGCGGCCGAGGTGGCTCGCCCGCCGTGGCGGCCTGCGCTTGCGGTGCGTGGGCGCGACGGCGATGGCGCAAGGCAAACTCGGCCACCGCCTCCACATCCGCTTCCTCGATCACTGTATTGCCACGCCAGGCGGCGTGGGCCCGTGCCGCGCGCAGCCAGACCAGGTCGGCGCGCATGCCGTCCACCCCGGCGGCAAAGCAGCGCTCGGTGATCCAGGCCAGGGCCTGGTCGTCCAGGGCGATCGACGCCAATTGCTCGCGCGCGGCCTGGCAACGCTGGCGCAGCTCGGCCTGCTGGGGTGCCCACTGGGCACAGAACGCCTGTGGGTCGCTGTCGAAGGCCAGCCGACGGCGAATGATCTGCTGCCGTGCTTCGGGCGCGGGCAGGCCCTCCAAGGCCACGTTCAGGCCAAACCGGTCGAGCAGTTGTGGCCGCAGCTCGCCCTCCTCCGGGTTCATGGTACCGATCAGCACGAACCGGGCGGCGTGCCGATGGGAGATGCCATCGCGCTCGATGCGATTGGTCCCGCTGGCAGCTACATCCAGCAGCAGGTCCACCAAGGGATCGGGCAGCAGATTCACTTCATCGACGTACAGTACGCCACCGTCGGCATGGGCCAGCACACCCGGCGAGAACCGCGCCTGGCCCTGGCTCAAAGCGGCATCGAGGTCGAGGGTGCCGACCAGACGCTCTTCGGTCGCCCCCAGTGGCAGGGTCACGAACGGCCCGCCGCCCAGCAGGTCGGCCAGGCCCCGTGCCAGGGTGCTCTTGGCCATGCCCCGAGGGCCTTCGATCAGTACGCCACCGATTTTCGGGTCGATCGCGGTCAGGCACAGGGCCAGCTTGAGGTCGTCGGCGCCGACCACGGCGGCCAGGGGAAATTGTACGGGTTCGCTCATGTTCAGCTGTCTTCCTCGCCGGCGAGCAACTGCTGCTCGAGGCTCTCGCGATAGTCGCCCGGCTCCTGCCACAACCCGCGCTGCTGGGCTTCCAGCAAGCGCTCGGTAAGGTCGCGCAGGGCTTCGGGGTTGTGCTCGCGCATGAAATCACGGGTGGCCGGGTCGAGCACATAGGCGTCGGCCAGGCCCTGGTAATGATGGTCGTCGATCAGGTGGGTGGTGGCGTCGAAGGCAAACAGGTTGTCGACCGTCGCCGCCAGCTCGAATGCACCTTTATAGCCATGACGCTTGGCGCCGTCGATCCATTTCGGATTGAGCGCGCGGGCACGGATCACTCGGTTGAGTTCTTCCTTCAGGGTCCGCACCCGCGGCCGGTCGGCCTGGCTGTGATCGCCGTGGTAACTGGCCCGCGAGGTGCCGGCCAGGGTTTCGGCGGCCGCCAGCATGCCGCCCTGGAACTGGTAGTAGTCGTTGGAGTCGAGCAGGTCATGCTCGTGGTTGTCCTGGTTCTGCAGCACCGCCTGTACCTGCGCCAGGCGCTGGGCGAATGCGGCGCGGGCCGGCGTGCCCTCGTCGCTGGCGCCGTAGGCGTAGCCACCATGGTTGAGGTAGACCTCGGCCAGGTCGTCGCGGCTGTGCCACAGGCGCCCGTCGATGGCGTTCTGCACGCCCGCTCCGTATGCCCCCGGCTTGGCTCCGAACACCCGCCAGCCGGCCTGCCGCGCCGCCTGCTCCAGCGCCATGCCGGCGCCGAGCAACGCTTCACGCTCGGCGCGCACCCGGGCGGCCAGGGGGTTCAGCTCGTCCGGCTCGTCCAGCGCGGCCACTGCCTGCACCGCGGCGTCGAACAGGCGGATCAGGTTGCCGAAGGCGTCACGGAAGAAACCCGACACCCGCAGCGTCACATCCACCCGCGGCCGGTCTAGCAGGCTCAATGGCAGGATCTCGAAGTCGTCAACCCGCTGGCTGCCGGTGGCCCACACCGGACGCACGCCCATCAGCGCCAAGGCCTGGGCGATGTCGTCGCCACCGGTGCGCATGGTCGCCGTGCCCCACACCGACAGCCCCAGCTGACGCAAGTGGTCGCCGTGGTCCTGCAGGTGGCGCTCGAGGATCAGGTTGGCCGAGGCGAACCCCAGGCGCCAGGCCGTGGTGGTCGGCAGGTTGCGCACATCGACGGTGTAGAAGTTGCGCCCGGTGGGCAACACGTCCAGGCGGCCACGGCTGGGCGCGCCACTGGGCCCGGCCGGGACGAAACGCCCGGCCAGCGCGGCCAGCAGGCCGTCGATCTCGGCGGCGCCACAGGCGTCCAGGTCCGGCGCGATCTGTTCGACCAGCGCCTGCAACACCTCGCGTACCGGTGCCCAGCCGTCTTCATCCGGCAACGCCGCAGCCCCTTGCAATGCCTGCTCGATCAATGTCAGCGCGAGGCACTCCAGACGCTCACGGGTATCACCACAGGTGCGCCATGCGCTGTTGTCGAGTTGCAGCAGCAGGCCCGGGCGCGGCCCGTCCCAGGCCTGCCCCAGGTCGCAGTCCAACGGATCGAAGCCCAACGCCAAGGCCTTGGCCAGCACGCGAATCAGGCTGGCATTGCCGCCCTTGCCATCCCCCCGCGCCACCCGCACCAGGGCCAGCAGCGTGTCGCTGCGCAGGCGCCCCTGGGGCGACTGGCCGAACACATGCAGGCCATCGCGGATCTGCGACTCCTTGAGGTCGCACAGGTAGGTATCCAGGCGCGGCAACCACACCGCAGCATCCTCCAACTGCCCTTCAAGCTGCAGTTCGCGGTCGATGTGGTTGGCCTTGACCAGTGCGAGGATGTCGCGCTGCAACTCGTTGGCGCGACGTGGATCGAGCAACTGCGCTTCGTAGTACTCGTCGGCCAGCTGTTCCAGGTGGCGCAGCGGGCCGTAGGTCTCGGCGCGGGTCAATGGCGGCATCAGGTGGTCGATGATCACCGCCTGGGTGCGTCGCTTGGCCTGGGCGCCCTCGCCCGGATCGTTGACGATAAATGGATAGATGTTGGGCAGCGGCCCGAGCAACGCGTCCGGCCAGCATTCGGCGGACAGCCCCACGCCCTTGCCTGGCAGCCATTCCAGATTGCCGTGCTTGCCGACATGGATCAGCGCATCGGCGGCGTAGCCGTTGCGCAACCAGAAGTGGAACGCCAGGTAGCCGTGCGGCGGCACCAGGTCCGGGTCGTGGTACACGGCGCTGTGGTCCACCTGGTAGCCCCGCGCCGGCTGGATGCCGACGAAGGTCAGGCCGTAGCGCAAGCCGGCGACCATCATGCGCCCGCTGCGGAACATCGGGTCCTGCTCGGGCGGCCCCCAGCGCTCCAGCACGGCGCGCTGGTTGGCCTCGGGCAACGCGGCGAAGGCGCTGTGGTAGTCGGCCAGGGCCAGGCTCTGGGCGCAAGGGCGCTGGTCAAGGTGATCGAGGTCGTTGGTGACACCGCCAAGCAACTGATGGATCAACTCGGTGCCGCTGTCGGGCAGGCCGGCTACCGGGTAACCCTGCGCCTGCAGGGCCTTGAGGATATTCAACGCCGCGCCTGGGGTGTCGAGGCCGACACCATTGCCGATGCGCCCGTCGCGAGTCGGGTAGTTGGCCAGCACCAGGGCCACGCGCTTCTCCTGGTTGTCCAGGCGCGCCAGTGTCACCCAGCGCCGCGCCAGTTCAGCGACGAAATCCATGCGTTCGGGGTGGGCGCGGTAGCAGACCACGTCGGACTGGCTGCGCTCACTGCGCCAGGCCAGGTCCTTGAAGCTCACCGGCCGGGTGATGATGCGCCCGTCCAGCTCGGGCAAGGCGATGTGCATCGCCAGGTCGCGGGCGCCGAGGCCCTGCTCGCTTTGCTCCCAGCCGGGCTGGTTGTCCTGGGCGCAGATCGCCTGCAACACCGGCACGTCGCGACGCAGCGGGCGCAGATTGGGCTGTTCGGGGCTGGACAGGGCAAAACCTGTGGTGTTGATCACCACCTCGGCCTGCACTTCGTCGAGCCAGGCCTCGACCTGGTCCAGGCACGCGCGTTCCTTGAGGCTGGCCACGGCGATCGGTAAGGGATTCAAGCCGCAAGCCTGCAGGCGCTGGCAGAACACATCGATGAAGGCGGTGTTGGCTGCCTGCAGGTGGGAGCGATAAAACAGCAGCGGCGCCACTGGATACTCCGGATGCCATTCGGCGTACCAGTCCTCGAGCCGTGCGCTGGCCTTGGCCGGGTGGTAGACCACCGTGCGCGGCAAAGGCTGCGGCTCGTCCCAGGGGTAGGCGCGCCCCAGCCACTGGCTGGCCAGGCAGTTGAACAGGTTCAGTGCATTGGCCTTGCCACCCTGGCGCAGGAAATGCCAGAGGCGCTCGGCCTGTTCACCGCCCACCGTGCCCAGTCCGGTCAGCTCCGGGTCGGGACGGTCGTCGCCGGGTACCAGGATCAGCTGTACGCCACGGGCCGCCAACTCGACCAGTTGTTCGACACCATAGCGCCAGTAACCGACACCGCCATGCAGCGACACCAGGATCACCTTGGCATGGCGCAGCACCTGGTCGACATACAGGTCGACCGAGGCATGGTTCTGCACCTGCATCGGGTTGGCCAGGCGCACGCTGGGGAAATCCGCCGGCAACTGCTCGGCGGTTTCGGCAAGCAGCGCCAGGTGTGAATCACCGCTGCAGAGGATCACCAGTTCGGCGGGGGTCTGGCCGAGGTCGGCGATGCTGTCGTCCGGCACAAAGCCGCCGGGCTGGGTCCGCAGCAGGTGCATGGGTCAGGCGCCCAGGGCCTGGCGCAGGCGCGCTTCCAGCTGGGTCGCGTCCAGGTCCTGGCCGATCAGCACCAGGCGGGTGATCCGTGGCTCCTCGCTGCGCCATGCACGGTCGAAATGCTTGTCGAAGCGGGTGCCCACGCCCTGGATCAGCAGGCGCATCGGCTTGCCGGGAATGGCGGCGAAGCCCTTGGCGCGCAGGATGCCGAACTCGGTAACCAGTTGCGTCAAGGCATCGAGCAGCAGGCTTTCGTCAGCCTCGGGCAGGTCGATGGAGATCGAGTCGAAGGCGTCGTGGTCATGGTCGTCATGGTCATCGCCGTCGTGATGGCTGTCGTGGTGGGTGCGGCGGCCGTCGATATGCGCCTCGGACTCGGCGCCCACGCCCAGCAGCACCTCCAGTGGCAGGCGGCCGCTGCTGGCCTCGATCACCTTGACCGCCGGCGGCAGTTCCTCGGCCACTTCGGCACGGACCTTGGCCAGGCCCTCGGCATCGATCAGGTCGGCCTTGTTCAGTACCACCAGGTCGGCGCTGGCCAGTTGGTCGGCGAACAGTTCGTGCAGCGGCGACTCATGGTCGAGATTAGGGTCGAGCTTGCGCTGGGCATCGACCTGGTCCGGGTAGGCGGCAAAGGTACCGGCGGCCACGGCCGGGCTGTCGACCACGGTGATCACCGCGTCGACCGTGCAGGCGTTGCGGATTTCCGGCCACTGGAAGGCCTGTACCAGCGGCTTGGGCAAGGCCAGGCCGCTGGTTTCGATAAGGATATGGTCGAGGTCGCCGCGGCGCGCCACCAGCTCGCGCATCACCGGGAAGAACTCCTCCTGCACGGTGCAGCACAGGCAGCCATTGGCCAACTCGTAGACGCGGCCATTGGCCTCTTCCTCGGAGCAGCCGATGCTGCATTGCTTGAGGATCTCGCCATCGATGCCCAGCTCGCCGAACTCGTTGACGATCACCGCGATGCGGCGGCCCTGGGCGTTGTCGAGCATATGGCGCAGCAAGGTGGTCTTGCCCGAGCCGAGGAAGCCGGTAACGATGGTGACGGGGAGCTTGGCCAGTGTTTTCATGTCGCGATGCCCTTGGCAGCAATGGCGCGGGCATGCAGGACGACAGCCACGGCCCGTGTCGGCCTGGCTGTTTCGCCACCGGATCACCCCGCCCGGTTGAAAGTCGAAAACGTTGCGAGGCAGGTCTCCTGGCTTGCACCGCCGGCCATCAAAGCCGGTGGGATGGCGCCTTCCCGCGCGTGCGCAGTGGCTGTGCCGAACCCTTCAGTGCCTACAGTTGCGGGGGCAGCCGCGGCTTGTACCGCGTTCCCGTCTTAGCCCGGGCCAGCGCCCGGGAACCTCGAACCGGCAAGGCTACGCAGTGCCTGCCTGGCGGTCAACCGCCGCGGCGATTGACGCAGGCCCGGCCCCGTGATTTGCTAGCGCATTGCGTTCAGGTGCCCCCAACGGGGGTGAAACGGGAAACCGGTGCGTCGCGCCTCCTTGAAGAGGGCGACAAGGCCGGTGCTGCCCCCGCAACGGTAAGCGAGAGAAGCGTCCAGACCACTGTGCCCATCGTGCGGCATGGGAAGGTGGCGCTTGATCGATGGAGCCCCGCTCCACCTCGCCAGCCCGGAGACCGGCCTGACATGCTTGCAGAACACCCCGCGGTGGGCGGGCGCTGTCGTATCACCTGGGCCAGCCGTGCCCGGGGGCGTCGCGCCTGCCCGTTGCCACAACAAAAGCAGCAGAGGAACGCGTCATGCCCATCACCCACGCCAAACCCAGTATCGCCACCCCCGTCAGTCTCAGCCAGCGCCTGATCGTCGCGGTCGGCGCCAGCCTGCTGGGCCTGTGCCTGGTGTACTTCGCCGGTTTCTCGCACATCGAGGCGGTGCACAACGCCGCCCACGACACCCGCCACAGCGCCGCCTTCCCTTGCCACTGAGTACACCCGCATGATCACGCGCATCGCCCGTACCGCGGGTTTCAGCGGCCTGCTCGCCGCCCTGCTGCTGACCCTCCTGCAAAGCTTCTGGGTCGCCCCGTTGATTCTCCAGGCGGAAACCTATGAAACCGCCGCCCCCGCCGCTGAACATCATGAACATGGCGAGGCCGCCGCGCCTCATGAGCACAGCGCCGAGGCCTGGGCACCCGAAGATGGCTGGCAGCGTATCCTGTCCACCACCGGCGGCAACCTGGTGGTCGCCGTCGGCTTCGCCCTGATCCTCGCCGCCCTGTACAGCCTGCGCGCCCCAGGCCGGGTGGCCACTGGTGCGCTTTGGGGCCTGGCGGGCTTCGCCGTGTTCTGCCTGGCGCCGACCCTGGGCCTGCCACCGGAACTGCCTGGCACCGCCGCCGCCGACCTTGGCCAGCGCCAGACCTGGTGGATCGGCACCGCCGCCGCCACCGCCGCCGGCCTCGCGCTACTGGTGTTCGCCCAGCACTGGCTGTTCAAGGTGCTCGGCGTCGCCCTGCTGGTGATCCCGCACCTGATCGGCGCGCCACAGCCAGCGGTTCATGAAAGCCTGGCCCCCGAGGCGCTGGAGACCCAGTTCAAGATCGCTTCGTGGCTGACCAACGCCGCGTTCTGGGTGGCCCTGGGCCTGCTCAGCGCCTGGTTGTTCCGCCGCTCCAGCCAGCACTGATGGGCGACCTTGCTCCCCAGCCGGCGTTGTATGCCGGCTTTGGTTGCCGCCGTGGCTGCCCGGTCGAAACGCTCGCGGTGCTGCTGCGCCAGACCCTGACCAACCACGCCCTGCCCCTGTCGGCGCTGAAGGCAATCGCCAGCATCGAACCCAAGGCGCGCGAGCCCGGCCTGCTGGCACTGGCCGAGCGGCTCGGGTTGCCGTTCATCTGCTTCGACAGCAGCCACTTGTCGACCTACGAAGCGCTGCTCAGTCAGCGCTCGACAACGGTGTACGCCCAGACCGGCTGCTGGGGCGTCGCCGAAAGCGCAGCCCTGGCCCTGGCCGGCCGTACCGGCGTTGCGCCGCGCCTGCATGTGCCAAGGCAAAGGCTCGGCGGCGCTACCCTGGCCCTGGCCATCGGCGGATAATCCGCCTCTTTACCTGCAAGGAACCTCCATGACGGTCTATTTCATCGGTGCCGGCCCCGGCGATCCCGAGCTGATCACGGTCAAGGGCCAGCGCCTTGTCCGACAGTGCCCGGTAATCATCTACGCAGGCTCGCTGGTACCTGCTGCAGTGCTCGAGGGGCATCAGGCGCACACCGTCATCAACAGCGCCGAGCTGCACCTGGAGCAGATCATCGAGGCCATGCGCCAGGCCCATGCCAACGGCCAGGACGTGGCCCGCGTGCACAGCGGCGACCCTAGCCTGTACGGCGCCATCGGCGAACAGATCCGCCACCTGCGTGAGTCGGGCATCGATTACCAGATCATCCCCGGAGTCACCGCCACTGCCGCCAGCGCCGCGCTGCTGGGTTGCGAGCTGACACTGCCGGACGTGGCGCAGACGGTGATCCTCACCCGCTACGGCGACAACTCGCCGATGCCCGCCGGTGAACAGCTGGCCGATCTGGCCCGCCATGGCAGCACCCTGGCCATCCACCTGGGTGTACGCCACCTGCCGCGTATCGTCGAGCAACTGCTGCCCCACTATGGCGCCGACTGCCCCATTGCCGTGGTCCATCGTGCCACCTGGCCAGACCAGGATTGGGTCAAGGGCACCCTGGCGGACATCGTCGAGCGCCTGGCAGCCAAGGGCTTCCGGCGTACCGCGCTGATCCTCGTCGGTCATGTCCTGGGCGATGCCCCGTTCGCCGACTCGGCCCTGTACCGCGCCGGTCACGCCCATCTCTACCGCCCCGGCCCGTGAAGCGATTGCCGAGTGAGCGTGGGCGGCGCACACTGGGCCTTCCAACTGGATGGAAACCCTGCCCATGCTCGACCTGCGCCCCAACTGCGAATGCTGTGACACCGACCTCCCTCCCGAAAGTCCGGATGCGCTGATCTGTTCGTTCGAGTGCACCTTCTGTCGTGCCTGTAACGAGCGGCATTTCCATGACCGCTGCCCGAACTGCGGCGGCCAACTGGTGATGCGCCCCACTCGTGTGGGCAAGGTACTGGGCAACAACCCCGCCTCCACCCAGCGAGTGCTCAAGCCGCACGCCCCCTGCGGCTGAGCGCTTGGACCCAAACCTTGTTTGTAGGAATTTTCTACAGCTTGTTGCGGGATTTTCAACACACCTATACTCGCCTATTACCAAGGGTCCTGAATGTCCGTAAGGTGCGCGCTGCCCAGCAAGTCCGCGGCCCGCGCCTGAAATGCAACGCAGGAAGCGGGCTGCACTTTGACAGGAGTGACCTGAATGACATCCGTGCTGTTGGTCGATGACCACCACATTGTGCGACTCGCCGTACGCATGCTGCTTGAACGCGAACGCTTCACCGTCGTGGGTGAAACCGGCAAAGGCAAAGAGGCCGCCCGCCTGGCCGAGCAGACCAGGGCCGATGTGGTTATCCTCGACATCGGCCTGCCCGACCTCGACGGCATGGAAGTGATCAAGCGCCTCAAGCTGATCGACCCGCCCCCACGGATCATGGCCCTGACCGGCCAGCCCGCCGACCTCTACGTGCGCCGCTGCATGGACGCCGGCATCTCGGCCTTCGTCAACAAGGACGAGGACCTCGATGCCCTGGTCTTCGCCCTCAAAGCCCTGGTCAAGGGTTACTCGACCTTTCCGCAGATGGCGGTCAACAGCAATACCCTGGAAAGCGAGACCGAGCGCCTGGCACTGCTTTCCAACCGTGAAATGGAAGTACTGCGCCGGCTCAGCGCCGGCCAGAGCAACAAACTGATCGGCGAGCAGATGAACCTCAGCGCCAAGACCATCAGCACCTACCGCGGCCGGATCATGGAAAAGCTCAAGGTCGAGTCACTGGTGGAAATGGTCGACCTGGCCAAACGCAACAACGTGGCCTGAATCATGATCAAGGGCGCCCTGCTGTGCCTGCTGCTGGCCACGCTGACGTCTTTGCCCGTACAGGGTGAGCCGCACAGCGAAACTCGCCATCTGCTGGCCCGCGCCCTGAGCGCGGCGCCTCCCTTGACGCTGGCGGCAACCGACCGACAGTGGCTTGCTGAGCGCGGAGGCCTGGTACTGGGCAGCTCGCGCCCCGACTATCCCCCCTTCGACATCAACAACAGCCAGTCCGACTACGAGGGCCTGAGCGCGGACTACGCCGGCCTGATCAGCGAGCAGTTGGGCGTGCCGGTCAAAGTGCGTCGCTATCCAAGCCGCGAGCAGGCCCTGGATGCGCTGCGCGCTGGCGAAATCGATCTGCTGGGCAGTTCCAACGCTTTCGAGGCCAACGATGCACAACTGGCTCTCAGTCTGCCCTATGCCGATGACCTGCCAGTTATCGTATCGCGCAAGGACCAGCCCCTGCGCGACGGTGACGACCTGGCCGGCCTGCGCCTGGCCATGGTGGATCATTACCTGCCCATGCAGGCGGTGCGACGCCTCTATCCCGGCGTCCAGCTGAACCTCTATCGCTCGACCCTCGCAGGGGTCGCCGCCGTGGCCCTGGGTCAGGCCGACGCATACCTGGGTGACGCCATCAGTACCGACTATGCAATTGCCAAAGGTTTCCAGGAAACGGTCAAGGTCGATCATTTCGTCAAGGCCCCGGCCAGCAGCTTCGCCTTTGCCCTGACCCAGGACAACCAGCGCCTGCTGCAACTGGTCGACCTGGCCCTGGGGCGCATCGCCGACAGCGAACGACTGAACATCCTGCGCCGCTGGGCTGGCGGCGGCACCAGCCTGCTGCTTGACCGTCGCCTCGATGCCCTGACCCAGGAGGAGCGCGACTGGATCGCGAAACACCGGCAGATCACGGTGATGATCAACACCACCCTGGCGCCCCTGAGCTTCACCGACGCCCAGCAGCAACCACGGGGTATCGCCCTGAACCTGCTGGAGCGTATCGGCCTGAGCACCGGCCTGCGTTTCAAGGTGGTCGAGTCGGAGTCGTTCGAGGACATGATCGAGCAGGTCGCCCAGGGCAAGGCGGACATGATCGGCGCCATCGGTTACGGCGAGCACCGCGCCCAACGCCTGCGCTACACCCGCCCCTACATGATCAGCCCGCGGGTTCTGGTGGTCCGCCAGGATGCAGCGCCCCTCGATCCGCAGCAACCGCTGCGAGGACTACGGGTGGCCTTGCTGAGGGGATCGCCCTTGCGCGAAGGCCTCGAACGGCAGTACGGCGACCTGCGGACCGTCGAGGTGGAGAACCCCCTGCAGCTGATGGAGGCCGTGGCCAACGGCGATGCCGATGTCGCCCTTGGCTCGCACATCAATGCCAGCTATTTCATCAACCAGGTGTTCAAGCACCGCCTGCGCATTGCCGGCCTGCACGGTGACGAGCCGGCCCTGGCGACCTTCGCCGCAGGCCCCGCGCAGCCGCAATTGCAGGCAATCCTCGACAAGGCCTTGCTAAGCATCCCACCCGACGAGCTGGAGCAACGGGTCAATCGATGGCGAACCAACACCGCAGTCAGCGACAGCCCCTGGCGCAACTACCGCACCCTGGCGCTGCAAGTACTGGTGCTGGCCGCCCTGCTGCTGGCCGGCGTGGCGTTCTGGAACACCTACCTGCGCAAGCTGATCCACCAGCGTAGCGAGGCCCAACGCGCCCTGCAGGAACAACTGGCACTCAGCCGCGGATTGCTCGAACAGTTGCGCCAGGCCAAGGACGATGCCGAGCAGGCCAGCCGGGCGAAAAGCACCTTCCTGGCAGTCATGAGCCACGAAATCCGCACACCGATGAACGCAGTCATCGGCCTGCTCGAGATGGCACTGGAGGACAGCCAGCACGGCCATAGCGACAGCCAGGCGCTGGAGGCGGCCCACGGCTCGGCGATTGGCCTGCTCGACCTGATTGGCGATGTGCTCGACATCTCTCGCATCGAGTCCGGCCACATGACGCTGCAACCGGTAGCTTGCGATCTGGTCGAGCTGATCAGTGCGACCCTGCGGGTTTTCGAAGGCAACGCACGCCTCAAAGGGCTTGCGCTGGGTGCGCTGCTGCCCACCTCGCCCACTTGGCTGCTGGTCGATCCGCTGCGTTTCAAGCAGGTGCTGTCAAACCTGCTGAGCAACGCGATCAAGTTCACTGACCAGGGCCGGATCGACGTGTCGCTGGCTGTCGCCCCGATTGATGCCGGCCTGCTTGAGGTCAGGCTGCAAATCAAGGACAGCGGCGTGGGGATCAGCAGTAGCGATCAGGCACGTCTGTTCACCAGTTTTTCCCAGGTCGATGGCCGGCAGGCACGCCAGGGGGCGGGCCTGGGCCTGGTGATCAGCCGCGAGCTGTGCGAGCTGATGGGGGGCGAGCTGCACCTGAACAGCATCGAGGGCCTGGGCACCCAGGTCGAAGTGCATCTGCGCCTGCCAGGCGCCGAGCCTCCTGCCACCGAGCCTGCCGGCAAGGCCTTGATCGAAGCCGGTGCTGGCCCGCTGCAAGTCCTGGTCGTGGATGACTACCCCGCCAACCTGTTGCTGCTCGACAAGCAACTGCGCTCGCTGGGTCACCAGGTGACCCTCGCCGACCAGGGCATGGCCGCGCTGTCGCTCTGGCTGGACGGCCATTTCGATGTGGTCATCACCGATTGCAGCATGCCGGTGATGGACGGCCATGAGTTGGCCCGCCAGATTCGTGCACGGGAGCGCGAAGAAAACCTGCCCGCGGTTCGAATCATCGGCGTGACGGCCAATGCCCAGGCCGAGGAACGCCAGCGCTGCCTGGACAACGGCATGGATGAATGCCTGTTCAAGCCGATCGGCCTGCAGGCACTCAAGGCCTGCCTGCCGCGGGCCGCAGAGGCGCCCCGCGCCAGCGGCTTCGACCTGGCGCAACTGCGTCACCTCACCCAGGACGACGATCGGCTGGTCAAGCGCCTGCTGGAGCAACTGGCACAAAGCAGTGCCGAAGACCTCCAGGCATTGCATGCACTGGGCGCCAACCCGCCAGCCGAAGCCCTCGCCCCGGTAGTCCATCGAGTCAAGGGCGGTGCGCGGATGCTCAAGGTCAGGGGCGTGAGGCAGGATTGCGAAGCGCTGGAGCAGGCCATAGCCCTGGGGCAGCCGGTTGAGCAACGGCTCGCCCAGTTACGGTCGAGCCTGCATACCCTGGAGCTCGAACTGCGCCAGAGCCTCAGTGCAATTGAAGGGTCGAATTGATCTGGCTGATGGCGTCCACCACGTGCCGCGAACCCTGCTGGATCTCCATGATCACCGTACCGGCCTCGTTGGCCAGTTCCACACCCAGGCCAGTACGGGTCAGACTTGACTGCATGCTGGCCACGGCGGTCAACGACAGGTCATGGTTCTGCCGCACCACTTCGACGATCTCCAGGGTCGCCTTGCTGGTGCGCGCCGCCAGGTTGCGCACCTCATCGGCGACCACGGCGAAGCCACGGCCATGCTCGCCGGCCCGGGCCGCCTCGATGGCGGCATTGAGCGCCAGCAGGTTGGTCTGGTCGGCGATGCCGCGGATGGTCAGGACGATCTGCCCGATCACCTCGGACTGTTTGCTCACCGCGTCGATGGTGCGGGCGGCGTCGTTGAGTTCGCAAGAGATCTGCTCGATCACCTCGACCGCCTGCTGCACCACCTGTGTCCCCTTGCGCGCGCAGGCGTCGGTCTGCACCGAGCTGGCATGGGCAGCGTCGGCGGCAGTCTGCTGGGTGCTGACCTGGCGGGTAATGTCGCTGGCGAACTTCACCACTTTGTACAGGCGGCCCTTGTTGTCGAAGATGGGGTTGTAGGACGCCTCGAGGTACACGGTCTGGCCTTGCTTGTTGACCCGTTCAAAGCGATGGGAGTGGTACTCGCCACGGTTGAGCGAGGCCCAGAAGTCGCGGTACTGGGCCGACTCGCGCTCGTGCGGCAGGCAGAACAGCCCGTGATGGCGCCCCACCACCTCCTCAAGGCGATAGCCCATGGTATCGAGGAAATTCTGGTTGGCCTTGATCACGCGCCCGGCCGGGGTGAACTCGATCACTGCCATTGAACGGCCGATTGCCTTGAGCAGGCTTTCGCTCTCGTGCTCCTCGATCACGTGGCGGGTGATGTCGGAGGCCACCTTGATCACGCTGGTCACCTGTTGGCGTTCATCGATCACCGGCATGTAGCTGGCCTCCAGCCACACCTCGCGGCCCGCCTTGTCCAGGCGCTCGAACGTACCGCTGATGGCCTTGCCCTCGCCAAGTTCGCGCCAGAGCTGCTGGTACTCGGCGCTCTTGGCGTAGGCCGGGTCGCAGAACAGCCGATGGTGCTTGCCGCGGATCTCGTCGGCGCTGTAGCCCATGGTCTTGCAGAAGTTCTCGTTCGCCTCGAGGATCGTGCCATCCGGCGCGAACTCGATCATCGCCATGGAACGGCTGATCGCTGCCAGCTTCGCCTCCATGCCCGCCAAGGCCTGCCGGCTGCGCTGAATCTCGATCAAGTCGGACTTGCGATGGTACTCGAACATGGACCGGGCCTCCTGTGCTCACGGAATGTCCTGAGCATAGATCGGCGCTGAAGGCATGCAAGCGATCTGATATCACTTTCGCATTAGGCATTTGCGCCGTCTGTCCGCTGGTCATTCGGTTTTGCGGATACGCATCGATACAAACACCTAATGACAATTGCACTGCGTCTAAAACGAACAGGAACTCTCGATTTCACCGCCCATCTTCGAACGCACTGTTTGAATACATCCTGAACAACAGATGGTCAGGGATGTGCTTTGCTAGAGAGAGGAATCAACGGAGCTAGTCTGATGAAGATCGTAGTCACCAGCATCCTCGTCGACGACCAGGCCAAGGCCCATGCCTTCTACCATCATGTCCTGGGCTTCGAGCCCAGGCACGACATCCCCATGGGCAAGTACCGCTGGCTCACCCTCACCTCCCCCAATGATCCCAATGGCGTCGAGTTGCTGCTCGAGCCCGATGCCCATCCTGCGGCGAAGGCCTACAAGGCGGCGCTCAAGCAGGACGGCATCCCTGCCACCTCGTTCGGGGTGCGCGATATCCATGCCGAATACGAGCGCCTGTGCAAGGCGAACGTGCAATTCACCCAGCCACCCACCGACATGGGCCCGGTCACCGTGGCGGTCTTCGATGACACCTGCGGCAACCTGATCCAGATCGCCCAGCGTCACTGATCAGGCCTGCGCCGCCGGCAACCGCAGGGTGGCGCACAACCCCCGCGGCGAGGCATTGTGCAATTGCACGCTACCGTCCAGGCGCTCGATGACGGTGCTCACGATCGACAACCCCAGACCGGCGCCATTGGGCGCGTCCTTGCTGTAGAAACGCTCGAATACCCGCTCCAGGTCGGCCGGATCGATACCAGGGCCTTCGTCCTGCACTTCCAGCACCAATGCCTGTTCCTCGCGGCGCAGGCCCACCCGAACCCGCCCCCCAGAGGGCGAATGGTCCACCGCGTTGGTCACCAGGTTCTGCAGGGCAATGCCCAGTGCGCCGGCATCGCTGTACAACCGGTAGTCGACCCCTTCGGCGATCTCCAGGGAGGGTTCCTGACCACGTTCGAGAATCCACGGGGTCAGCTCCGCCAGGGTCTCGGTGACCAACACAGCGAGGTCGACTTCAGTCCAGTTGCGCTGCGCCAGGCGGGGTTCCAGGCGGGCCAGGGTCAGCAGCTGGTTGACCACCCGGGTCAGGCGGTCGACACCGCCGATCAGATACCCCAGGGCCTTGTTGCGCTCCGCCTCGCCGGTGGCGGCCTGGGCGTTCTGCGCGTGCAGGCGCAGGATCGCCAGCGGCGTGCGCATCTCGTGGGCGGCATCGGCAATGAAACGGTGTTCTCGGCGCAGCAATTGCTCGATCTGCGCCAGCAGCCGATTGATCGCCGCCTGCATTGGTTCGAGCTCTTTGGGCAACGGCACCAGCTGCAGGGGGGCCAGGGACTCGGCGTGACGGCCACGGATCACCTGGGCCATGTTCTGCAACGGCTGCAGCCCCCAGCCGATGGCCACCCAGACCAGCAGCGCCAATGCCAGGCTGCCGAGCAGAAACGGCATCAAGGTGTGACGCACGATCCTGTCAATCAGGTCGTAGCGCACATCGTTGCGTTCCCCCACCCAGATCAGCCAGTGCTTCTCCGCCACCGGCAGCACAAAACCACGCCATCGCTGGCCCTGCACCAGCATGTCGGAAAACCCCGGCGTGCTCGGTGGCACCGCGAATGCGGGCGCGCTGGGGGTACGCACCAGCAAGGTAGCGCGGTCGTCCCACACCTGAAAGGCCAGTTTGCTTTCGTAAGGGTGGCCGACCCGGTGCCGCCCCGCCTGGCTCAGCGCCTCGTCGAATGCCTGGTACAGCGCCTGACGGTTCTGTTCCTGCACCGGCAGGCTCATCACCCCCTGCAGCAGGCGAGCGTTCTGCGCCAGATGGGCATCGTATACTTCGGTGATTTCATGCCGGCTGTCGTGGTAGTTGTACAGCGCCAACAGACCGCTGCCGAGCAGCAGCAACAGCATGACCCGCCACAGCGTGCGCTGGCGCAACGAACTCATGCGCGCCCCTCCACCAGGTAGCCGATACCGCGGACCGTGCGGATCAAGCCGTTGAACAGTTTCTTGCGCAACTGGTAGATGTTGACTTCAAGGGTGTTGCTCTCAGGCTCCTCGTCCCAGCCGTAGAGCAACTGGGTCAGGCGCTCGCGGGTAAAGACCTTGCCCGGCTGGGCAAGCAGCTCGTGCAGCAACAGGTACTCCTTGGGCGTGAGTACTACCGGCTGACCGTTGTAGCGCACCTGCTGGGTCGCCGGATCGAGGCTCACGCCGGCATGCTCGATCAGCACCCGGGCGCGCCCTGCGCTGCGCCGTAGCAGAGCGCGCAGGCGGGCCTTGAGTTCGTTGAGGTCGAAGGGTTTTACCAGGTAATCGTCGGCACCGGCATCGAGCCCGGCGATACGATCCTCCAGCCCATCGCGCGCGGTGAGGATCAGCACCGGCATGGCGTTTTCCGCGGCGCGCAGGCACCGCAACAGCGCCAGCCCATCCAGGCGCGGCAACCCCAGGTCCAGCACCAGCACGTCGAAGGTCTCGACGCTCAGCGCGTGCAACGCACTCTGGCCATCCTGCAGCCAGTCCAGGGTGTAGCCCTCCAGGCGCAGGCCATCGCAGATCCCCTCACCCAACGCGGCGTCATCCTCAACCAGTAGCAGGCGCATGCTCAGTCCTGTTTGTCTTCGATGGCCTTGAGTAAAGCATCGATTTCCCCGCGCCGGCCCTGGTCTGCCAGCGTGCGGCCTGGCCGCGGCGCGGCGCGCAGGGCCTTGTCCAGGGCAGTGCGGGCTTCACCATAACGGTTCTGCCGGTACAGGTGGTCGGCCCAGAAGTAGTTGCTGTCGATACCATCGGGGTTGATCGCCAGGGCCTGGCGCAGCATCGCTTCGGCCTTGTCCTGGTCGCCGAACCCCAGGGGCCAGCCCGGTACCCGGTCGTACAACGCCCCCAGGCTGGTGTAGGCCGACCCTTGCAGGGCCTTGGGGTCCAGCGCCAGCGCCTTCTCCAGGCTGGCACGGGCGGCCTTGACTTTGCCCAGCGCGCCGAGCCCGCCGGTGGCACCGGCCCAGCTGCTGTTGACGATACCCTCCCAGATCAACGGCTCCGCCGAGCCCGGGTACTGACGGACAAACCCCGCCGCGTCCACGGCCAGCGCCTCGAAGGCTTTGGCGCGCTGCCCTTCGGGCAGTTGGTACTGAATCTGCGCCCAGCGCTGTTGCACCTCGCTCAGGCGTTGGTTGCCGGCCTGGTCGAGGGCCCAGACAAAGGGCGAAAAGGCCAGCACACTGGCCAATAGCAGACGTTTCATTTGCCTGACTCCTTGCCCGGATGGGCGCTAAAGCGGCGAATCAGCGGCAGTTGCTTGCGCAGGGCACGATCAACCAGCCCGGGCAGCATGCCGTTCAAGCGCACGAAGAGTTTTTCCGGCCAGCCCAGGTACAGCTCGCTGCGCTCGGCCTGGACCGCGTCGAGCACCGCGCGGGCCACATCCCGCGGCTGGTCCACGCCCACCTTCAGCGCCTGGTTGAGCGCCGTGGCGGCATTGCTGTTCATCGCCGTGCGCGTTGCCCGTGGCGCGGCGTACAGCACATTCACCGGGGTGTCGGCCAGTTCGCGGCGCAGCGCTTCGGAAAAGCCGCGCAGGGCGAACTTGCTGGCGCAGTAGGCGGCATAGCCGGGGTAGCCGATCGAGCCATAGGTGGAGCCAACATTGACCACCAGAGCCCTAGGCTGATCGCGTAGCAGTGGCAGGCAGGCACGGGTCAGTTGCAGCGCGGCCTTGAGGTTGATATCCAGCAGCTCGTCGAGCGCCGCCTCGTCAAGCTGGTCGAGCAAGGCGAAGCGATTGATCCCGGCGGCGTTGATCAGCACGTTGACGCCCCCCATGGACCGCGCGGCTGCCAGCACGTCCTGGCGACTCTGGGCACAGCGCAGGTCGGCCGCTTGCCAACGCAATTGTTGCGGAAAACGGTTCATCAACTGCGCCAGCTGGCCCAGGTGCCGGCTCACGGCCAGCACCCGTGCGCCAGCGACACATAGCTGCTCGGCCAGTTCCAGGCCGATCCCGCCACTGGCCCCGGTCAGCACCACCACGCAGTCAGGCAAGCGCATGCCGCACCTCGCTCTGGCCTGCCCGTGGCAGGTGCTGGAACATTTCGCTGTACAGGCGGTACACCACCTTGGCGGCATGGATCACCGCCTGCTGATCGCCACTGTCGTCCAGGCGATCCATCAGGCTGCGGTAGGTCACCATATGGTCCTGGTCGAGGGCGCCATGGGAATTGAGGTAGCTGAACGCTTCGTCCGGGAGCCCCAGGCTACCCTGTATCCTGCCGGCGGCCTGGGTGGCCAGGGCGATACTGGTACCCTCGAGTACATTGACCATGCCGAACAGCCCCACCGGGTTGCCCCGGGCGATCAGGTCGTAGAGGAAGGCGACCATCAGCTCGATCGACAACGCAGGACGACCGTCGCGGACCTTGTCCGGGTCACCGCCACAGGCGGCGATGTCGTTGAGGATCCAGCGTTCGTGACCGTATTCCTCGTCAATGTATTCACACACGGCGCCACGCAGCCACTCCAGACGCGGCGGCAGACGGGCGCCACAGGCCATCATCAACGGAACGGTATGGCGCACATGGTGGTAGGCCTGGGCCAGGAAGGCCACATAAACCTCCACGCTCACCACCCCACCCAGGGCATCGCGGATCACCGGGACACCGAACAGCGCTTCGCGCTCGCGGGCGGTCTGTGCTTGCAGGTTTTCGAAAAAGGACATGGCGAACCTCATGCTTGTTGAAGAACGGACAACAGGGACTGGTAATGCAGCAGGATCGCCTCGCGGCGTGGGCGGCCATTGGGCGTGAGGGTCCCCGCCTCGGCATTCAACGGCTCAGACAAGCGTCGCCAGGCATGTACCCGGGCATAGTCCGGCAGGCCATCGTTGCACTGGCGAACCGCCCGCTCGATCTGTTCGTCGCTGGCCTGCGAGTCCAGCGGCCAGAGCAACGCCAGGTTGCCCGGCAGGCCCTCGCCGTGCACGAAGGCCTGGGCGATGACCCCTCCCTGGGTCAGCTCGGCCTCGACCCATTCAGGGTTGACGTTACGCCCGAAGCTGGTGATGAACTGGTGCTTCTTGCGCCCGGCCAGGTGCAGGTAGCCGTCGCGATCAAGCTGGCCGAGGTCGCCGGTCGGCCACCACTGGCCGTCGAACACAGGCTCGCCGAGGTAACCGAGCAAGGTCGAGCCGGCCACCAGCACCTCGCCGTCCTCGGCAATGCGCACCTGCACATCGGGCAACGGCCGGCCGGCACTGCCCGGGCGCAGCGCCCCGGGGCGGTTCAGGCACACTACCGATGCGCACTCGGACAAGCCGTAGCCTTCGTACACCGGCAGGCCCACCGCGGCAGCACGCGCCAGCAGGCTGGCGGCCACCCGGGCACCGCCCACGGCGACAAAACGCAACGGACCGACACGCATGGCCCCGCGCTCGATGGCCGTGACCAGCCCCAGCAAAAGCTGCGGGACCAGGATCAGGCTCTCTGCGCCGCTCAGGGCGATCGCCCCGAGCAGACGCGCGAAGTCCACCTGGCTGGCGCCGCGGATGCCCAGTTGCGCCTGCGGATAGAGCATGACCACGGCGCCGGCCAGAAGCGCCGCGTACACCCCCAGGTTTTCCAGCAACACCGCCAGCGGCAGCACGGCCAGGTACTTGCCCGGCGCCGCCTCACGGCTGGCCGTTTCCAGCTCGCGGGCGACCTGCAGCATCGACGCGGCTCCCAGGCAAACGCCCTTGGGCGCACCGGTACTGCCGGAGGTGTAGGTGATCTTGGCGGTGCCGTGCGGCAGTCGCGGTGACGCAAGCGGGTCACGGTGCCAGAACCGCGTGCCGCGAGTGAAACCACAGGCTTGCAGCTCATCGGCCAGCGCGCTGTCGGCCAGCACCAGTGACACGCCACCCTGCGTCAGGCAGTGGCGCCGCTGGGCCGCGCTGAAAAAGCCCGGCAGCAGCAGGATCGGGCGCTCGGCCAGTAACGCGGCAAGGTCCCACAGCAGGGCTTGCGGGCCGTTATCCACTGCCAGGGCGAAGGTGCCGGCAGGTTGTTCGCGCAGCCAGTGCACCCGCTGGCGAACCTCACCCAGCAACTGCGCATAGCTGAAACGTTCATCACTGCCCAGCAGCGCCGGTTGCTCGCCACGGTGGCGGGCATGGACCTGCAGCGTTTCGAAGAACGCCTCGATGTCATGCGGCATGACCGCTCTCCTGCTTCGCCACCGGCAGGCCCAGCCGTTCGAACATGCCCGCACGGGCCAGTGCCGCGTGGCCTAGCCCGATATTGCCGACGAATACCTGGGGTTGCTGTGCGTAGTAACTGCCCCAACTGCCGGACTCCTCGCCCAGACGGTGGGCAGCCGCCTGCGCCACGACCGTGGGCTCCAGCCCCAGTCGGCGGAAACTGTTGAGCAAGGTCGCCGCGCCAGTGAATGCCACCCACTGCAGGCCGCGTGCCGCCAGCAGCCAGGTCACCGCGACGATCATGATCCGCGCGCTGCCGGCACTGAGCGCCGCCAGGTTGCCCACTTCCACCAGCTGCTCTCGGGTGACCGGCCCCGCCGCCACGTTCGCCACGGCGCTTTCCAGCGGCACATCGAGGTAGCGCTCCAGGAACAACGGCGCACTGCCGGCCAGGCGTAAGCCGGCGGCGGCGATCAGCCGGTCATGGCGATCATGCAGCCCCAGCAGTTCGGGCAGGTAATGATGCACGTCAGCGTGATGCACACAGGCGAAGCGCGCGTGAATGAACCGCTCCAGTTCGAGTCGACCTGGCGTACCCGGCCCATGCAGCAGAAGTCGGGCCTGGTGTTGCGCATGGCAGCCAATGGCCACGGGAAACAGGGTGTTCCAATTCAGCTCGGTCATGACGGGCCCCCGCTCATTTCAGTGGAGGCAGTATCGAGGGCGAATCTGAAGCCAGTCTGAAGTCTCGCCATCGCGAGTGATGGCGCCCCTCGCTGGGGCTGCTACATTGCTGACTTCCCCCGGCGCAGCAAGAACCAAGGACACCCCATGCGCTACGAATTCAGCGAAGTGCTCAACGACCTGATCGACTATTTCCTGCTGGGCGATATCCAGCTGCTCGAACAGTTCAAGGAAGACCAAGACCTGCCCGACGACCTGGCGCGCGCCTTCACCCACGGCGACAGTGGCGACCTGGCGGTGCAGCAAGGTGTGATCCTGCCGCTGGCCGGCGTCGACAACCTGCCCTACCGCATCCTGTTCACCCTCGACGAACGCACCCCGGCACTGCTCGAGCCTGGCAGCCGCCTCAAGCATCGTCGCCCGGGCCATGTGCTAAGGGTCGAACACGGCGCCGTGATGCTCTTCACCTGGCGCATCCTGCAGCACTTCACCAACAAGACCCTGGGTGATCTGCTGGCGCGCTACCAGGAGCCGGGGCGGCCGATCATCGAACTGGACAACGGCTGGTACTCGGTGGAAGTGCTCGCGGGCGCCGTGGTGCGCGACGGATTGTACGAACCGGCGTTCGAATTCGTCATGAAAAAGGCCTATGCGCGCCCACAGGCCTCGGAGGTGGATGTCGGCTACCGGTATAGCTTGCGCGGTTACTTCGACTGACCGGGGCCGCTCCTGCAGCGAGGGCGTGAATCGGGCGACTTCTGCAGGAGCGGACCTTCATCCTTCAGGTGTGATGGATATCCCGGTCCTTGGTCTCAGGCAGGAAGAAGATGCCCAACACCGCGGTCATCACCGCAATGACGATCGGATACCACAGCCCGTAGTAGATGTCCCCGGTCGCCGCCACCATGGCGAAGGCCACCGTTGGCAGAAAACCACCGAACCAGCCGTTGCCGATGTGATACGGCAGCGACATCGAGGTGTAGCGGATCCGCGCCGGGAACAGCTCCACCAGCCAGGCGGCGATCGGCCCATAGACCATGGTCACGTATATCACCAGGATGGTCAGCAGCAGCAACACCATCGGGTAATGGATCTTCGCAGGGTCCGCCTTCTCGGGATAACCGGCCTCTTTCAGGGCGCCGGTCAACGTGGCGGTGAAGGCGTCGGCCTGAGTCTTCAGTTCAGCCGCGGCCAGACCGGTCCCCTCGAAACTCGGGATCACCCGCTCGCCGATTCGGATCTGCGCCACGCTGCCAGGCTCGGCCTTTTCGTTCTCGTACGGGATCGCCCGCTTGGCCAGCAGGCTCTTGGCGATGTCGCAGGAACTGGTGAAGCGGGCCTTGCCCACCGGGTCGAACTGGAAGGCGCACTGCCCGGGGTCGGCCACCACCACGACCGGGTTCTGCTCCTGGGCGACGAACACATCCGGGTTGCCGTACTCGGTCAGCGCCTTGAAGATCGGGAAATAGGTCAACGCGGCAATGATGCAGCCGGCCATGATGATCTTCTTGCGCCCGATGCGGTCGGACAGGCTGCCGAAGACGATGAAGAACGGCGTGCCGATCAGCAGGGAACCTGCGATCAGCAGGTTGGCGGTCTGCGGGTCGATCTTCAGTGTCTGCAGCAGGAAGAACAGCGCGTAGAACTGCCCGGTGTACCACACCACCGCCTGGCCGGCGGTGCCACCGAGTAGCGCCATGATCACCACCTTGAGGTTGTCCCAACGGGCGAACGATTCGGTCAGCGGCGCCTTCGACGCCTTGCCCTCGGCCTTCATCTTCATGAACACCGGTGACTCGTTGAGTTGCAGGCGGATGTACACCGAGATTGCCAGCAGCAGGATCGACAGCAGGAATGGTATCCGCCAGCCCCAGTCCTCGAACGCCTCGGTGCCCATGGCCGTACGACAGGCCAGGATCACCAGCAGCGACAGGAACAGCCCGAGGGTGGCGGTGGTCTGGATCCACGCGGTGAAGAACCCGCGCTTGCCCTTGGGCGCATGCTCGGCCACATAGGTGGCAGCGCCGCCGTACTCCCCGCCCAATGCCAGCCCCTGCAACAGCCGCAGGGTGATGAGGATCACCGGCGCGGCCACGCCGATCGTCGCATAGCTGGGCAGCAACCCGACCACTGCGGTGGACACGCCCATGATCACGATGGTGATGAGAAAGGTGTGCTTGCGCCCGATCATGTCGCCCAGGCGACCGAACACGATGGCGCCGAACGGCCGCACGGCAAAGCCGGCGGCGAAAGCCAGCAAGGCAAAGATGAACGAAGTGGTTTCGTTGACCCCGGCGAAAAAGTGCTTGGCGATGATTGCCGCCAGCGAGCCGTACAGGTAGAAGTCGTACCATTCGAACACGGTGCCCAGCGAAGAGGCGAAGATGACCTTGCGCTCCTCCCGGGTGATGCCACGTTGGGGCGCGCTACTGCCCGTGGATGCGCTGTCAAGGACCGCCATGGGTCGCCTCCGTCTGGTTGTGGTAGACCGGAGTGCTCCATCAGGTAGCCAAAGCACGCACCCAGGCCAACAAGGCATTGCAGGCTGCGCGAAGCACGACGAGGCATCGGCCCCGAATCGCGGCAAGTCACTTCAAGCATAATCGGCCTTTGAACGATATCCACTCGCATGAGTGAACGAGCGCCGAAACGGATAGGGAACCCGCAATGAACGAACCACAGCACAGCGCCTGGCGAGGTCGGCTCTGGCTGGCCGATGACCACGGCCTGCTGCTCGGCACGGCGGGCCACACCAGTGTCCATGCCCACTATGCCCACCAGGTACTGCTTGCCCTTGAGGGCGAAGCGTGCCTGCAGGTCAATGGCGAACAGCATCGCGGCGACATGCTGGCCATCGCCTCGTTGCAGCCCCACGCCATTCTCGCGCCCGGCACCGCCTGCATCACCTTGTTCGCCGAGCCCCTGGCGTTTTCCCTGGAGACCCTGCTCGACGTTTGCCAGCAAGCCCCCCGCGATATCACCAGCCTGGCCCAGGCGTTGCGCCAGGCACCGCGCCGCCCGTTGGATCCGCGCCTGGCGCGGGCCCTGGCACGAATTCGCGCAGTGGACGAGCAGCGCCTGCCGGCCACCGAGCTGGCACAGGCAGCGGCGCTGTCAGTCAGCCAGCTCGAGCGCCTGTTCAGTGGCCGCCTGGGGCTGTCGGTACGGCGCATGGTGCTGTGGCAACGCCTGCGCGTGGCCCTGGGCGCGGCGCTGGCCGGCGCCAGCTTGACCGAGGCGGCCATGGCCGCCGGCTTCGCCGACTCGGCGCACCTGAGCCGCAGCCTGCGCCAGCAATTCGGCATCCGCGCCAGCGAAGCCCTGCGCCATCTGCGCTCAGACGTGCTGGCGTAGCGCCTGGCTCAGGCTTTTCGGCAAGGGTGCCGGTGGTTGCGCCGTGGCCACTGGGCGGAACGGCTCACGCAGTTGCGCAAGGTACGTTTGCGGGTAGTCCGGACGGTCGCCGATGCCCATGTCGTCATCGGCCAACCCATACTCCGGCAGGTGAAGGGCAGTGCCGAGCAAGCGATCCCATACGGGGAAGAACAGCGCGAAATTGACGTCGCCCAGGGTGCCGTACTTCAGGTGGTGCAGCCGGTGCACGGGGGCCCAGGCGAAAAGATGGCGCAGAACGCCGATGCGCATGTCGACATTGCTGTGTTGCAACAGCAGCTGGACCGCTATGCAGAACGCCAGCAACGCCGCCACGTCCTGCGGCAAACCCAGCAGCAGCAACGGAAGTACGCCGCCCAACCCCTCGGCCATCTGGTGCAGCGGGTGCTTCATCAAGCCATTGAAACCGTACAGCCGAGTCACACTGTGATGCACCGCGTGCAGGCGCCAGAGCAATGCGCTGCGATGACTGGCGTAGTGCACCAGGGTGATCCCCAGGTCGGCCAGGGGCAGCGCCAGCAACAGTTGCCCCAGCACGGGCCAGTGGCTGGGCCACAGGCTTGTGGCGGGCAGCCAGCCGGCGAACAGCGGGATGGCTGCGATGCTGGCGATATTGAGTGTTTCGTTGACCAGTGCGTGCAGTCCATCACGCCCGCCTTCGCCTGCCGCCTCGCTCCAGGCAGATTTGTAGGGGCACAGCGCTTCGCAGGTGAACGACAGCAGGATCGCCACGCCGAGCAAGGGCAGCAGCCAGAGAATGTCGGCGCCAAGATTGATCAGCCACACGGCGGTGGCGATGAAACCGAAGAAGAAACACGGGGCATAGAAGATGCGCATGGAGGGCTCCAGTCATGGTTGGAGCTGCCAGTGTTGCCTGGTGCCTGAGCGAGACACTTGAACAAACGGCGCATCTGTCGCAGCGATGTTCTACAGGGTCGATGTGTCCGCTGCTCGGGCTGCCAGCTGTCGACGCATCTCGTCGTTGGCGCCCTGAGCCTGGGCCAGGATGGCGCGCAAGCCCTGCACCTGCGCGTCACGCTGCTGCAGTTGCTCATCCAGCAGCGTGCCCTGTGCCGTGGCCTGGCGATGTTCGGCGAGCAGGCGCTCATTGTCGCGGTGCAGGCGCGTCAGCTCGTCCTGACGCGCCAAGGCGCCCTGCTGCAAGGTCTGCAACTGGCCTTGCAGCTGGCGCACCTGGGTCTCGTTGCGGCGTTGATCCTGCTGATGCTGCTCGAGGCTGGCGCGCAGTTGCCCGTCCTTGTCGGCCAGGCGCGCTTGCAACTCACCCTGTGACTGGCTGAGGCTGGCGCTGCGCAACTGCTCGGCCTGCAGGCTGGCCTGGGCAATCGTGAGCCGTTGGGTCTCGGCGTGCAGCGCAGCGGTCAGGGCCTCGACCTGACGCAGCGCGCCGGCCAGGTCGCGCTGGGTCAGTTGCAGCTCGGCCTGCATCGCCGCACAACGCGCCTGCGCCGCCTGCTCGGCGGCGGCGATCCGGGCCTGCCCTTCCTCCTGCAGCTGGGCGGCCAGTTGTTCGACCAATCGCGCCAACGGTTCGCTCAAGGCTCCCTGGCTACCCAGCAACTCCAGCGGCTGCCGGTCGAGTTCCTTGAGGTAGCGGTGGATAGTGGTCTTCGAGCCGGTGTTGCCCAACTCGATACGTACCGCATCGATACTGGGGTGTTCACCCCGGGCCATCAGCGCCTGCCGTGCCTGCTGCACGGAGGCCTTGTCTATGCCATTGCGGGCCATTGCTCATTCCACCTATGCGTACCATGGCATGTACCATGTAATGCGGCGCAATACTGCACGGCCCTGCCCCTCGTTTCAAGCGTGCGGGTGAAATGTCATTCAGCGGCCTGCTCGAGGAAATCCACCGGCGGCACGAAGAACAACCCACCGGTAACGGCGCGGCTGTAGTCCAGCAAACGATCGTAGTTGCCCGGCGGCTTGCCGACGAACATGTTTTCGAGCATCTGCTCGATCGGCGCGGGCGAGCGGGCGTAACCGATGAAATAGGTACCGAACTCCCCGGCCCCGGGGCGGCCGAAGGGCATGTTGTCGCGCAGGATCTTGACCTCTTGCCCACCCTCTTCCAGGGTGGTCAGCGAACTGTGCGAGCAACTGGGCTTGCTCGCGGCATCCAGTTCGATGTCGGCCAGCTTGGTGCGCCCGATGATGCGCTCCTGCTCCTGGGTCGACAGCGCCTCCCAGCCGGCCATGTCATGCAGGTACTTCTGCACCAGCACATAGCTGCCGCCGGCAAACGCCGGGTCCTCGTCGCCTACCAGGGTGAAGCGCGCCACATCCCGCGGACCGGGGTTCTCGGTGCCATCGACGAAGCCGATGATGCTGCGCATGTCGAAATAGCGGAACCCCTGCACTTCATCGACCACCGTCACCGCCCCCGCCAGGCGCTTGACCAGCAATGCCGCCAGCTCGAAACACAGGTCCATGTGCTCGGCGCGGATATGCAGAAGAATGTCGCCCGGTGTGGCAAGCGCCTTGCGCGAACCACTGCCGCATTCCCGAAAGACATGCAGGCCGGCCGGTTGCGGCGCACCGAACAAACCCGCCCAGGCCACCGCGCCGAAGCCGATGACGCAAGACAAGTTACCGGCCGGCACCCGCTTGCCCACGGAACGCACCAGGCCGCCAAGGTCGGCGCACAGCGCCCGCACAGCGGCCACAGGTTGCTCTCCCGGATTGAGCGTGGCCACCAGAAACATCGCACTACGGGTGATCGGGCTGTCGACAGCCTGCGGCTCGATCTCGACTGTATTCACCAAGGCTTCCTCTCACGCAGGGTTTGATCGCTTGTGGTATAGCACAGCGCGGCTGAACAACCGCACCTCATAGATGCGCTCTATCAACTCATCCAGCCTATCGATTTGACCGCGTCAAATTGCCTCAGATAACGTGCCGCCCGCTTCGAAGTTGCCTGTTCCCTCCACCACGAGCCGAACCGCGCTGGCCTCGTCCCATCGTTACCAGATCCGTCCAATGGTACCGCCGTTATCCTTGCGTTCGAGTTGTTGAAATGTCTGTGAATACCCCCTCCCGGATCACCGAGCTGGTCATCGAAGCCGGCACCCGCAAAGCCCACCTGCCCACCCGCGCCACCTTGATTCTCGGCTTCCTGGCCGGCGCGTTCATTTCCCTGGGCTTTCTGCTGGCGATCCACGTCAGCACCATGATTCCCCCGCAGTGGGCCTCGTTCGGCACACTGCTCGGCGCCGCGGTGTTTCCCATCGGCCTGATCCTGGTGATCCTGGCCGGTGGCGAACTGCTCACCGGCAACATGATGAGCCTGCCCCTGGCGATGTTCGCCGGGCGTATCCGCCTGCGGGCGGTGGCGCGCAACTGGACCCTGGTGACCCTGGCCAACCTGCTGGGTGCGCTGTTCGTCGCCTACTGCTTCGGCCATCTGCTGGGGCTGACCGAGGGCGCGTATCTGGGCAAGACCCTGGCCGGCGCCACCAGCAAGGTCAGCGCCGACTTCCTGCACGCGTTCGTCTCCGGTATCGGCTGCAACTGGCTGGTATGCCTGGCGGTGTGGCTGTCCTACGCCAGCCGCGAGATGAGCGGCAAGATCCTCGGCATCTGGTTCCCGATCATGGCCTTCGTCGCCATCGGCTTCCAGCATGTGGTGGCCAACATGTTCCTGATCCCGGCGGCGATCTTCGCCGGCTACCTGAGCTGGGGGCAGTTGGCGGAGAACCTGGCGGCGGTGTTCCTGGGCAACGCCGTGGGTGGGGCGATCTTTGTCGGCCTGGCCTACTACGTGTCGTTCGGCGTGCCTGCGCAGGAACAAGGCGCATTGCATTGATGCCACCCCACCGAAGCGGTGGGGTTTTTTTCGTCGATGTCCTGGTTGCGTGCGAGCTCAGCTGTCCTTGCCCAGCACATAGCGGTCGAAGTGCTGGATATGCTCGTCAAGGTTGTCTTCGAGCATCATCCGGTACTGCTCGCTGAAGTACTTCAGCAACTCCTCGCGCGCCGCAGCCATCTCCGCCGCGGACTTGAAACTGCGGGCCGCCATCCAGGCATTGAAGCGGCTGGCGGCGAAGGTCATCGAAGCGCTGACCTTGCCGAGGTCCTCGAGCTTTTCGATCTGCTGGTTGGCCAGTTCCACATGCGCATCGGCGCGGTCGTAGAAGGCCTGGTCGGTGGCTTGTGCCATGGAAATCTACCTATCGGAAAACGTTGGGCTCAGGCGGTCTTGGCCTGAACGGTGAACAGGCTGGCCCCCAGCGTCATGAACGACACGCCGAACAGGCGATTCATCAGGCGGGCGCGGTTCGGTGCCGCCAGCTTGCGCTTCAACGCCTGGGCCAGGAGGACATAGAAAGCATGGGCCAGGATCGAGCACAGGGCGAAGGTGCCGACCAGCAGCCCGAGCTGACTATCGGCGCCGTTGCCCGTTCCCATGAACTGCGGCAAGAAGGCGGCAAAGAACAGGATGGCTTTCGGGTTGGTCAACGCCACCGTCACGCCGTTGAGCATCAGCCGGCGGTTGCTGACCAGGGCCTTGACCGGTTGCTCGAGCTGGTCGAAGGCACTGCTGCGGCTTTTCCACTGCTTGACGCCGAGGTAGATCAGGTAGCTCGCGCCCACCACCTTGAGCAGCAGGAAGGCACTGGCCGAGGTCTGCAGCAGTACCCCGAGGCCCGCACTGGTGGCGGTGGACACCACCAGCAGCCCGAGCGCATTGCCCAGCGAACCGAGCATCGCCCGCCTCGGCCCGTGCGACAGCGAGTTGGACAACGCCATGATGACACCCGGGCCTGGCGACAAAGTCACCACCATCGAGACAACGACAAATCCGAACCAATCGTGCAGCGACATCCTTGTACATCCTCGGGCCGATTACATGAGGCGGCGACTGTAACAGAATGCCGCCCCGCTCCGGAATTGGCGCTGCGCCTGATAGCCCCCTGCTACATCAAGCCTGAGAATCCGCCAGCACCGTCCCCACCGGACGTTCTTGCGTCGGTGCACGGTTGCAGGCCACGAAGTCCTCCTGGCGCAGCACCACCAGCGCCAGCAGCGACGCCACGCCGGTGCCCACGTAGAAGTACCACGGCGCGGTGATATCCCCGGTCACCTTGATCAGCCAGGTGGAGATCAGCGGCGCGCTGCCGCCGAACACCGCCACCGGGATGTTGTAGGCCATGGCGATGCCGGTGGAGCGGATGCGCGTCGGCAGCAGCTCGCTCATCAGCGCGTAGGTCGACGACGCATACAGCCCGAACAGGATCGCCACCGCCATCAGCGGCCAGAACAGAGTGGCCGGTGTGGCGCCCGGCGCGGTCTTGAAGAACCAGTACATGGCCAGGGTCGCCAACGTGCCGATCACCATCAGGAACGGCTTGCGCCCGTAGCGATCGGTGAAGGCGCCGCCAAACGGCATCACCAGCGCCGCCGACAGGCTGGCGACGAACACATAGAGCAAGGTGGTGCCGCTGTCGAACTTCAGCGTGTTGGACATGTAGGTCGAGGCGAAGGTCAGCACCAGGTAGAAGATCGAGCTGTGCAAGGTGATGATGAAGAACACCAGGGCAATCGAACGCTTCCACTGCCACACCTCGCGCAGCGGCGCCTTGGAGGTCTGCCCGGCTTCCACCAGGGCGAGGAACTCCGGGCTGTCCTCGAGCTTCAGGCGGATATACAGCGAGATGAAGCCCAAAGGGCCGGCAATCAGGAACGGAATCCGCCAGCCCCATTCCTGCATCAGCTCGGCGCCCAGGGCCCAGGTCATGCCATTGGCCACCGCACCGCCCAGCAGCAGGCCGAGCACCGCGGTGACCATCAGCCAGCAGGTGGCGAAACCCCGACGGCCGGGGCCGGCGTATTCGGAGATGAAGCTGGTGATGGTGCCAATCTCGCCCCCGGCGGAGAAGCCCTGTACACAGCGGATCAGCACCAGCAGCACCGGCGCGGCGATGCCGATGCTGGCGTAGGTCGGCAGCAGGCCGAGCAGGAAGGTGGAGCCGGCCATCATCACCAGCACCGTGATCAGCGTGCGGCGGCGGCCGATCTTGTCCGCCAGCGGGCCGAAGAACAGCCCGCCCAAGGGCCGGATGAAGAAGCTCAGGGCAAAGGCCGCGAAGCTCGCCAGCAAGCTGCTGGTAGGGTCGTCGGAAACAAAGAAGGCCTTGCCGATATACAAGGCCAGGAAGCCGTAGACGCCGTAGTCGTACCACTCGATCAGGTGGCCGGTGGTGGCGCCGATGAAAGCCCGGCGCCGTTGGCGCTGGGTGTTGGCGGGTGACATGCCCATGCGGGTAACTCCTGTCGTGTCGCTTTCCATGAAATGTCGCGGCTCAAGCGCTGCCGAGCGACCCGTCCGGGTCCTGCAGCCATTGGCGCAACTGGGTCTTGAGAATCTTGCCATAGCTGTTTTTCGGCAGCTCGGCGCAGAACAGGTACTTCTTCGGTTTCTTGAACGAGGCCATACGCGCCAGGAACCACTCATTGAGGGTCCGCGCATCGAGGCTGCCTGCCGTGCGCGGCACAACGAAGGCCACCACCGACTCGCCCCACTCGGCGTCGGCTTCGCCCACCACGCAGGCCTCGAACACTTCGGGGTGCTGGATCAGCACTTCCTCGACCTCGCGGGGATAGATGTTGCTGCCCCCGGAAATGATCACGTCCTTGCTGCGGTCGGTCAGCGACAGGTAGCCCTGGCCGTCGAGAAAGCCGATATCGCCGGTGTGCAGCCAGCCGTCCACCAGGGCCGTCGCGGTGGCCTGGGGATTGTCCCAGTAACCCTGCATCACCACCGGGCCGCGCACGACGATCTCCCCTGCCTCGCCAGCCGCCGTCTCCCGGCCCGCGCCATCGACCACGCGCACCTCCACGCAGGCCTGGGCCCGACCAACGGAAGCGGCGATGGCTGGCCAGCCCGGGTTGTCACGGTCGGCGATGGCCTCGCGGGACAATGCGCTGATGGTCATCGGGCATTCGCCCTGGCCGTAGATCTGCACCAGGCGCGGGCCGAAGGTATCCAGGGCATCCACCAGGTCCGCCAGGTACATCGGGCCGCCGCCGTAGACGATGGTCTTGATGCCTTCGCCGGCGTAGCCCTGCTGGCGTGCCTGCTCGACCATGCGCTTGACCATGGTCGGCGCGGCGAACAGGCTGACCTGCCCGAGCGATCGCGCCAGGGTGAACAGCTCCGTCGCCTGGAAGCCCCGGGACAGGGGCACCACGTGCCGGGCGCCGCAACGCACGTGGATGAAGTTGTACAGCCCCGCGCCGTGGGACATCGGCGCGGCATAGACCATGGCGTCTTCGGCGGCTACCGGGTCGACGTCCAGCGGGTAGCACAGCGACATGGCCACCAGGTTGCCATGGGACAGCATCACGCCCTTGGAACGCCCGGTGGTGCCGGAGGTGTAGAACAGCCAGGCCAAGTCACAGTCCTGGCGGGGGTACGGCGCCTGCAGCTCATCGCCGGCCGACAGCCCCGCCATGCGCTGGACAGGCGCGGCCAGCTCGCGGCAGCCGTTCGGCAATGCCAGGTCGGCGAACAGCTGGCCTTCGTCGGTGAAGATCAGCCGCGCCCCGGCATTGCCGGCGATCCACGCGGCTTCCAGGGCGTGCAGCTTGTGGTTGATCGGCACCGCCACCGCACCGCACCACCAGATCGCGTAGAGCAGTTGCAGGTAGTCGCAGCTGTTCTTCATCAACAGCGCCACCCGCTCGCCCGGTTCGATGCCGTGCACGTGACGCAGCTCCAGTGCCCGTGTCCGCACCTGGGTGGCAAACATCCGGTAGTCGGCGATCTGCCGCGTCCCCTCGAACAACGCCGGCCGCTCAGGCCAACGCTGGGCCGCGTCCTGCAACCAATGGGCGATGTTCATGCCTCAGACCCTGACGGCTTGCAGCACGCTGGCGTAGTTGGCCACCGCCATCCCGCCCATGTTGAACAGCAGGCCGAACTCGGCGTTGGGCACGCCCAGGCCGATGGGCTTGCCGGTCAGCTGGGCGAAACCCAGGGCATGCATCGACACCCCGGTGGCCCCCACCGGATGCCCCTTGGCCTTGAGCCCGCCGGACAGGTTAACCGGCAAGCGCCCACCCTGGCGCACGATGCCGTCGTCCAGGGCGCGGTGCCCCTCGCCACGCGGCGCCAGGCCCATGGCTTCGTAGATCAGCAGTTCGGCGATGGTGAAGCAGTCGTGCACCTCGGCGAAACTCAGGTCGTTGAGGGTCACCCCCGCCTCGCGCAGCGCCCCGTGGATGGCCCGCTGCGGCCCCTCGAAGGCCAGCATGTCGCGGCGCGACAACGGCAGGAAGTCATTGACCTGGACCATAGAGCGGATCGCCACCTGGCGCCGCATCGAGCGGGCGCGGGCGGGCGAAGCCAGGATGATCGCCGCAGCACCGTCGCTGATCAGCGAGCAGTCGGTCAGCCGCAGGGGCGCCGCGATCAGCGGATTGCTCGGCGACACCTGGTTGCAGTGCTCGAAGTCCATCACCCGGTGCATCTGCGCCAGCGGGTTGGCCATGGCATTGGCGTGGTTCTTCACCGCGATCGCCGCCATCGACGCCAGTGGGCTGTGGTAACGCTCGGTGTATTGCTGGGCAACCTGGCCGAACAGCTGGGCAAAACTCAGGCCGGCCTCCTGCAAGGCGTTCTGGTAACCGGCGCCGGCCAACGCCCGGGTGACCTCGACCGTGCTGTTGCCGGTCATCTTCTCCGCGCCGACCACCAGCACCAGCTCGGCGGCGCCGCTGCGGATCGCGTTGATCCCGGCCTGGATCGCCGCCGAGCCCGAGGCGCAGGCGTTCTCACAGCGGGTGGCGGGCTTGAAGCGCAGCTGGGGGTCGGCCTGCAGCATCAGCGAGGCGGGGAAGCCGTCGGCCACCAGGCCCGAGTTGAAGTGGCCGAGAAACAGCGCGTCGATCTCGGCGGCGTCGATACCTGCATCCTGCAAGGCATCGCGGGTGACCTGGACGATCAGGTCCTCGAGGTTCAGGCCATCCAGGCGACCGAAAGGGCTGTGCGCGGCGGCGACGATGGCGATGGAATCTTGGAACATGGTGTTTTCTTCTGTCCTTGAAGCGGGTATTGCATACAATGTGGCAGCACCCGAATCCCACGCTAGTTGGGGCAACTACGTACACGAGTAAGTAGTGATGCTTACGGGACATGACCCCAAGCACCGAGGCAGGAAGCCTGATGACCGTACCCACCCACGCCTCCCCGGACCTCGAGCGCCTGGCGTTCCAGGTGTCACCCGCGCCGCAACTGATCACCGGCCACCGGCGCATGCTCGACTGCAACGAGGCCTTTGCCCGGCTGTTCGGCTACACCCGCGAGGAGCTGCGCGGGCACCTGACCCTGCTGCTCTACCCTTCCCAGGCCGACTACCAGAGCATTGGCGAGCGCAGCGAGCACTGGCTGCGCAACGGTCTGGGCGCCTTCTATTCGGACGAGCGTTTCATGCAGCACCGCAACGGCGAGGTGTTCTGGGCCCGGGCCCAGGGCTTTACGCTAACGGCAGAGGATCCGTTCAAGCTGATGATCTGGCATTTCGAACGGCTCGACCGGCAGCCGGCACCCGCGGTGCAACTGACGCCGCGTGAACGGCAGATTTCGTCGCATATCGTGAACGGGCTGACCTGCAAGGAAGTGGCGCGGCAGTTGGGGATATCGCATCGGACGGTGGAAGTGCATCGGGCGCGGTTGATGAAGAAGTTGCAGGCGAAGAACAGTGCGGAGCTGGTATCGAGGATAATTTTCATCAGTTGAGCTGGGTGCGACAGGCCAGCCGGACCTTGCAATCCCCCCGCCACCCCGAGACAATGCGAGCAATTACCATTTACACCTCGGATCCCGCTCTATGTCGACGCTCGACCGCTCGGCGCTTCACCAGCTGTACTGCGAAAACAACGGCTGGCTGAAAAGCTGGCTGCGCGCACGCCTGGGCAATGCCGCCGATGCGTCCGACCTGGCCCACGACACCTTCCTGCGGGTGATGACTGCCCGCAACCAAGGCCCCATTCGCGAGGCGCGCAGCTACCTCAGCGCCATTGCCCGCGCGCTGCTGATCGACAAAGTCAGGCGCCGCGCCATCGAGCAGGCCTACCTGCAGGCCCTGGCCCTGCGCCCGGAGCCGGTCGAAGTGTCGCCGGAGACGCGCCTGTCGATCATCGAAATGCTGGTAGCGGTCGATGTACTGCTCGATGAACTGGGCCCCAGGACCCGTGACATCTTCCTCGCGGTGCAACTGGAAGGGCTGACCTACGCGGCGGTCGCCGAACGCTTCGATGTATCGATCACCACAGTCAAGAACCACCTGATCCGGGCCATGACCCGCTGCCTGCTGGTGGTCGACAATTGAGGGCCGGCCAGTGGACCTGAAAACCCTCGAGGCGGCCGCGACCTGGTACGTGCAACTCAATGACGGTGATGCCGACATAGCACGGACCCAGGCCTGGCGGGATTGGCTGGCCGCAAGCCCCGCGCATGCCGAAGCCTGGTCGCGGGTGGAGAAACTCCAACACCAGTGGTCAACGGTGCCGCGCCAGGCTGCGCTGTCAGGCCTGGGCGCGGCCCAGGCGCAGCGCCGCGAGGTGCTCAAGGTGCTGGGCCTGCTACTGGCCGTCGGTGGCGGTACCTGGTTGGCCAGCGAGCAGGTGCCCTATCGCGCCCTGCTCGCCCAGCAGCGCACCGGCAGCAGTGAACGGCGCTCGCTGCGCCTGGACGACGGTTCGCAGCTGGAGCTGAACGTCGACACCGCCCTCGACGTGCGCTTCGACGCCCAGGTGCGGGCGATCCAGTTGTATCGCGGCGAGATCCTGATCAGCACCGCCAGCGACGCCGCCCGCCGCCCGTTCATCGTGCACACCGACAACGGCAGCGTGCGTGCGCTGGGCACGCAGTTCAGCGTGCGCCAAACAGCGCAGCAGACACAGGTCGGCGTATTGCAGTCCGCCGTCGAGATACGCCCGCAACGCCACCTCGACCAGGTGTTGCGCCTGGACGCCGGCCAACAGGCCGGCTTTGACCGCGACGCGATCGGCCGCGCACAAGCCCTGCCCGCCGATTCCGCGGCCTGGGTGCAGGGCATGCTCAGCGTGAACGACTGGCGCCTGGGCGATTTCATCGCCGAACTGGGCCGCTACCGTCCCGGCGTGCTGCGTTGCGCGCCGTCCGTCCAAGGCATGCGCATTTCTGGCTCGTTCGCCATCGATGACACCGATATCGCCTTGGCGAACCTGCCGAAATCCCTGCCCGTGAGGGTGCGGTACCTGAGCCGTTACTGGGTCAACGTCGAACCTGCCTGAGCCCGGTGCAAAAAAAATTTTCCGCAATCTTGCTGATTTCGATTCTCGTCCGTCCATGACACAAGCCGCGACGACAGCGACTTTCCGCCATGACACGCAAGGATCACCCAATGCCCCTGCTCCAGCCCAGCACCCGCCTGCGCCACGCCATCCACCGGTTCACCCTCGGCCTGTCCCTCGCCACCGCGCCTGGCCTGATGTTCGCGCCGGTCGACGCCCTGGCCGTCAGCCAGACCGCCTACCACATCGCAGCCGGCCCCCTGGGCAACGCCATCAGCCAGTTCGGCGTGCAGGCGGGGGTGACCATTTCGTTCGACACCGAGCAGACCCGCCATCTCTCCACCCCTGGGCTCGACGGCAGCTACAGCGTCGAGGAAGGCCTGCTGCGCCTGCTCGGCAGCAGCGGGCTGCAAGCCCAGCGGCAGGGCAATGGCGGCTATGTGCTGGTCCCGGCTGACAATGGCCCCGCGATCGAGCTGGGACCGTTGACCATCGACGCCAACCGCCTCGACGCCACCAGCGAGGGCACCCAGTCCTATGCAGCGCGGGCGGTGACCATCGGCAAAGGCGTGCATACGCTCAAGGAGACACCGCAGTCGGTCACGGTCATGACCCGCAAGATGCTCGACGACCAGAACCTCAACACCCTGGAACAGGTGCTCGACAAGACCCCCGGCATCACCGTCTACGACTCGCCCATGGGCGGCAAGTACTTCTACTCGCGCGGTTTCAACCTCGACGGCCAGTACCAGTACGACGGTGTGCCGCTGGACGTGGGCGGCAACTATGTCCAGGCCAACAGCTTCTCCAGCGACATGGCCTTCTACGACCGGGTCGAGATCCTCAAGGGCGCGGCCGGCATGATGAAAGGTTCCGGCTCATCGGCAGGCGGCGTCAACTTCGTGCGCAAACGTGGACAGGACAAGGCCCAGACCACACTGACCCTGTCCGCCGGCACCTGGGACAACTATCGCGGCCAGGTGGACGTTGGCGGCCCGCTGAACGAATCGGGTACCGTGCGCGGCCGCGCCGTGGCCACCCTGCAGGATCGCCAGTACTTCTACGACAATGCCAAGCGCCAGGACCAGGTGCTGTACGGTGCCCTGGACTGGGACGTGACGCCTGACACCACCCTGGGCGTCGGCCTGGCCTATGAAGACATCGATGCCTCGCCCTGCTACACCGGCCTGCCCCGCTATGCCGATGGCAGCGACCTGAAGCTGTCGCGCTCCACCTGCCTGGGTGCCAGCTGGAACGACCTGCAAAGCCAGCGCATCACCGGTTTCGCCGATCTCAAGCATCGCTTCAATGACGACTGGACGCTCAACTTCGCCTCGGTCTACACCCACAACAACCAGAACCTCGAGTACGGCTACTCCGAAGGCGCGGTACCGGTCGGCGCCAGCAGTGCCGGTATCCGCCGCCATGTCGGGCGTTTCGACTACGACCAGGACGACTACGGCTTCGATAGCTACGTCGACGGCAAGTTCGAGGCATTCGGTCTCGAGCACGAGTTGATCGTCGGCGCCAACGCCAGCCGCCAGAAGACCCACGATTACTTCGCGCTGATGCCGCTCAACGGTACCCAGAACCCCTTCGACCCGTCACCGGCCTTTCCACACCCCTCCAAGGACGAGTTTCTGGCCAACCCCAGCCGTGGCGGCAGCGAACCCACCGACTCAACCACCACCCAGTACGGCACCTATGCCACCCTGCGCCTGAAGCTGGCCGAGCCGCTGACCCTGGTGCTCGGCACGCGGGTTAGCTGGTACCGCAACAAAAGCGATTCCTACACCCAGGCCTGGGACTACTGGGTGCACAACCGCAGCCAGGAAAACGGCCAGGTCACGCCTTTCGCCGCAGTGCTCTATGACCTCAATGATGAGTGGACTGCCTACGCCAGCTACGCGGACATTTTCCAGCCGCAGAGCAACCTGGTGAACGCCCAGGGCCAGGCCCTGCAACCGAAGACCGGCGCCAACTACGAGCTGGGCATCAAGGGTGAACTGTTCGGCGGCGCGCTCAACACCGCCTTCAACCTGTTCCGCACCATTGAAGAGCACCGCGCCGAAACCGACTTCGTCGACACCTGCAAGGGTTCGGGCGACCAGTACTGCTACACCGACAGCGGCAAGGTGCGCGCCCAAGGCTTCGAGGCCGAGGTCAGCGGCTCGCCCATCGAGCGCCTGCAACTGCTGGCGGGCTACACCTACACCCAGACCAAGTACCTGAACACCATCAACCCGACCGACCCGACCGAGCTCAACTTCACGTCCAGCTTCATCCCGCGACACATGCTCAAGGTCTGGGGCGACTACCAGCTCGCCGGCGCGCTTGACCGCTGGACCGTGGGGGCCGGGGTATCCAGCCAGAGCGAGAACTTCCGCCGCCAGGGCAACCTGAGCATCGAGCAAGCGGGCTACACGCTGTGGAGCGGCCGCGTGCAGTACCGCCTGGACGAACACTGGAGCCTGGCGCTGAACGGCAACAACCTGCTGGACAAGCGCTATTACGCCACCGTGGGTGCGACAGGCTGGGGCAACCACTACGGTGAGCCGCGCAACTTCATGGTGACGCTCAAGGGGAGTTTCTGATGGGTGCTGGGATGTAAGCTCCGGGCCTTTCCAGGTGTTCGCCGCAAAGGCTTCTGCGCCTATGAGATCGAGCGCCGCCCGCGCGGCGCATCGCTGGCAAGCCAGCTCCCACATCTGTTTCGGGCCAGTCTGTCCTGTGAAGTTGTCGCTGTTCGCCTTGGTGCATGTCTTGAGACAGGTGGGACGCCAGTGGTGCACACACAGAAACCGCGTCGTACCCACAAGGCGTACAGCCGCGGCGGCGCAGGCATAACTGGCCAGAAATAAATGTGGGAGCTGGCTTGCCAGCGATGCGCCGCGCGGGCGGCGCTCGATCTCATAGGCGCTGCAAGGGTTGCGGCGTACACCTGGAGGCCCTCACTCGATCACCTTGAGAAGGCTGCCCACAAGCACGCCAACGACTCATTGCCCGCGCTCTGCTCCCGGCTTGAGAAAGGTCACCACGGCGCTGGCAAACCGCTCCCGTTGATCGAGCATGACGAAATGAAAACTGTCATCGATCCGGGTGAAATGGATATCAGGTGTCGAAGCATAGGCCCGACGGAACGTTGCATCGACGCTGGATGCAGGTACGCCGTAAAAAGCATCGTATGCATACACGACCTCAACCGGAGCACTGATACGACCAAGTTCAGGACGCAAGTCAGTGACCATTAACTCATACACCGCGTCAGCCACAGTCTTGCGATCAGAACTGATCCCCGCAGAAATCAGCCCTGGTCTTACCGCCTCGGTTTTGGCGAGTCGGGCGATGGATGCACTCTGCATCGCTTCGTTCTGCTCCGGCGATGCTGCCAACAGCGAACTGCGCATCGCTGCAGCCTGCACGGTAGCGGTTTCGCTGGTGGCGGAAGGATCGATCAGCAACGTATAGAACGGCAACGCATCGACGATCATCAAGCGACCGACCTGATCGGGATGGCGAGCCCCCAGCATGAGTGCAACCTCTCCCCCCAGCGAGTGACCGATGATCACGGGTGCCTCGATATGCTGGGTGCGGATGTAATCAGCAATGGCCTCGGCCACTGGAGCGACCACTTTCCCTTCGCTATCGGACACCGCAGGCAAACCGGCGAAGCCTGCAAGCTGCACGAGGTGAAGGCGGTGGTTCTCGCGTAACCGAGTAGCAAGGTCAGCCCATACCTCGCGGGACGATGCCAGCCCCGGAATCAGGATCACATCCCTGCCCGCGCCTTCGACCTGGACCGAGATACGCTGCTGGTCAGCGCGCCCTGTTGACGGAGACGGAGGTTGGCTGGGTGACGCCGATAGCGACGGCGACATCAACGACAAGGTGGTCCCGATTGTCGCGAGGATCATTGCAATACGCATCGGATTCCCCTCCCTATGCGATGTGCTGTTTGTTTCATGGCCACTCCTTTGACTGATGAGAGCTAGTGTGGTGTTTTGCAAATACGACCAATAAATCGCCGTGAGTTATGGTCGTATTTGTGAAACACCACGCTAGGCACTATACGGGCTTGTCGCCACGATAGGAGGTGTCAAGGACATTCGAGCACGGCCTGGGGGATGCGCTGCCCGTCCCCAGACCATCGGGCTCTGTTTCACACCTTCTTCAAAATCCCCATATGGGCATCATCCATCAATGCCTTGGCCATATCGCTCAGGTAGTGCGAGGCCCAGACCAGCACCGGTTCGTTGTCCATCACACCGATAAAGGAAGCCCGGCGGGCGCTGTCGAGCAATACGGAAGCCTGCTCCATGGCGTGGTTCGCGCAGTTGCCGGGCTCTACGCGGAACAGCCGCGTACCTTTGGTTGCGCCTTCCAGGCAGGTGCAGGTGCCGACGGTCCAGCCGAGCTGGCCGTGGTCTGCAGGGGTTTCGTTGTCCATCTGCGAAATCCTCGGGTGTCTTTGATGTAGCGGGTTCGAAGACCGGGTTGCACGCCGACTGGTTATGCATCAAATGCGTGGAAGCGGGCTTGCCCCGATGTAAAGGATGTCTTCGGTCGTACACCCGCGATGAGGCAAGTCCAGGTGATGACGGGAATCGCATCAGCAGTTTCACTGATCCGAGCGCCCACTCTCACCAGTCCGTGGCGGCTCTGTCAGTGCAGAGTGTATGACGGCGGTCGCGTACTCATGTGGAGCTGGGCAAGTGCCGACTCCAGCAATGTGCGGGTGGCGTCAAGCTCGTGCATCATCGTCAACATCACCAAAGTGGCCGGTGATTTCGGCAGGTGATTGAACGATTGATGGGCGACGGCCAGCGCGCACATGACGTACTCGGTGGCCTGGACCAGGGTGTCTTCAAGGAGATGGGGGGATTCGGTGGACGGTGGTGGATCCGGGACGATCTTGAGCATAAGTACCTCGCAATGCATTAGTCAGACCGCCACCTTTTCACTTGCAGGTGAAAGGTGGCAGCTACGTGCAGGTCTGCAAGACCGGGGCATTACGAGGCGAAAACCCGGCTGACCAAAAGGTCACCCGCACGTAGCCACCATAAAGCGAGACCCACGACTCAACGCCGAGGCTCATGGTGAGCACCATCGTAATACCGCGCAGGCTTGCAGACCTGGTCGTTGATTTGGCAACGACCCAGCGAGACTAGCCGCCACTTCGAGGGCGCAACAGTGGCCAAAGCATGCTTCGGAAACGGACTACTCGAAATAGGGAAAATCTTATTCATTCCTGTAGGACGGGCTATGAGCGTGCTCCCCTACCCCATTACTATTGCGGCAGTTTCGCGATCACCTTGATCTCGAAATCGAAGCCGGAAAGCCAGGTCACGCCGATAGCGGTCACCGTGGGATAAGGCGCTTCGCCCCAATACTCGGCTGCCACCTCCCAAATGGTTTCGAATGTCGAGTCGGGGTCGACCATGAAGATGGTCGTATCAACCACATCCTCGAAACTACCACCGGCCTCGGCCAGGATCGCGTTGAGATTGGCAAAGGCCAGGCGAACCTGCGCCGCGAGGTCCGGCTCGGCCGAACCATCCTTGCGGCTGCCGACCTGACCGGATACGAACAGAAAACCATTGGAGCGAATCGCCGGTGAGTAGCGGTGCAACTCGTACAAAGCATGGCGATCTGGCGGGAAAACGACATCACGTTTGCTGGACATGGCCTACCTCGTTCTGGGCCATCGCGGCCCGGTGTTTACGGTCAGGCCACTATAAAAAGGCCCTCTACCCTGGATAAACGGGCAGTTCTGGCCAGGACTGTTTGTATACTCCAAACAATCCAGGTGCCAACGAGGCGTGGAATGGACCGATTCGATGCAATGCAGGCGTTTGCCCGGGTGGTGGAAACCGGCAGTTTCACCAAGGCGGCCGCTACCCTGCACATGAGCAAGACCACCGTCACGCAGCTCATTCAGCAGTTGGAAGCAAGGCTGCGCGTGCGCCTGCTCAACCGCACCACGCGCAAGGTCAATGTCACCGCCGACGGCGCGGCCTACTACGAACGCGTCGTCCGGTTACTGGCAGACATGGACGACGCCGAGACCAGCTTGTCTAGCGCGTCGATGGCGCCACGCGGCCGGCTGCGGGTGGATGTACCCAGCCCGCTGGCGCGAATGCTGCTTATACCCGCCTTGCCGGGGTTCTTTGCACGTTATCCGGAAATCCAGCTGACGGTGGGCGTGAGCGATCGCATCGTCGACATCATTGGTGAAAACATTGACTGCGTGGTGCGTGGCGGCGAGATCACCGACCAGTCCTTGGTGGCAAGGCATGTGGGCGATCTGAAACTTGGCATCTATGCCACGCCCGGCTATCTGCATAGCTTCGGGACGCCGGCTCACCCCCTTGAGTTGGAGGAAGGCCAGCACAAAACCGTTGGCTTTCTCTGGTTTCGTACAGGCAAAACTTTGCCCTACGCGATGCACCGTGGTGATGAACGCTTGGAGGTCCAGGCGCGCCCGCAACTGACGGTCGATGACGGCAATGCGTACCTTGCCGCCGGCCTGGCTGGCCTCGGGATGCTCTGGCTACCGCAGTACATGGCCAAACCGCACCTGATCAGCGGCGAACTGCTGCCGCTGTTCGAAGACTGGCACATGTCGCCGATGCCGATGTATCTGGCCTTCCCGCCGAATCGCCATGTCAGCGCCAAGGTGCGGGTGTTTATCGACTGGATAACCGAATTGATGGCCGAGCATGCGCCGGTGATTGGCTGAAACAGGTGCAAGGACGCTCCAGGACCAGGCACTCCGAGTTCCCGCTTTTGCCCATTTTCTGACAGTGCGCTGGAGGCCAACTATGAGTCGTTAGCGGCATTTCGTGACTGGCCGCTTCCGACCCAAAGCGGTCGTAATGCAGCTTCCGAATTAGGGCTTGAATGGATCAATCCAGCCGGGCCGAAGTCCTGCCTCGAATTCTATGCGTACGTAGGCGAGCGACTCTGCGCACCCCATTTCCGCCTCGATAGCACCTATGCATCCCCAGCAATCTCCGCCGGTATTGCCGGATAGTGGATCTTCCGGATTGTCGAGTAGGCATCCGCAGATCGTGCAGTATTCGGTTTTTTTGCTGTTCTTCACAATACGCTCCGTTTAGGCGGCTCACTGCCTGCCCCGAGGGGCAGCTATCGACCCATTGCAGCCGTTTAGACAAAGCAGTGGATGCCACGACCTACGCTGCTCACTGATCGGCTAAGCATAGATACTGATGTAACTGCTCTCCAAGAACCTCGAACGCCTGAGCGATCCTGTTAATTTTGCGCAGGTCATTGTGCATTGCGATCCACACCTCAACCTCAAAGCCAAAATCGTGTGGTAGCACATGTACCAGTCCGTGCGATTTTGCGATTTGCGTCGGGCAGAGCCCGAAGCCTAAGCCCGCTCTCAGAGCGGCCAGCTGAGCAAGGTGATAATCAGAGGCAATGGCGAAATGCTGGTCGGCATCGCACAGACCAGAGTCGATAAACCGACGCAAATCCGCTGAGCGTCTGTCTGGCCCGATCAGCGGTCGCTGGCGCAGCGACAGCAGGGAGGTTGGATTACCGTAGCGCTCCAGGCACCCGGCACTGGCATGGATGCCAATCTGCAAACTGCCGACACGCCGCACCGTGATATCCGCTTCATTGGGCCGCATCAGCCGCACCGCAATATCCGATTGCAGCCTGGCGATGTCTTCAAGGGCATCGCTTATGCTCAGCTCAAGTTTGAGTCCGACGTGTTCGTAATGGAAAGGGCGCAGCAGGTCGGGCAATACTTCGACGCCAAGCAACTCGCCACAGGTCAGCCGGACTGTACCGTGATCCATCGACGCTTCAGAGCTGGCCATGCGGTTGAAGGTTTGCGCGGCCAGATCCATGGCCTCCACATGTTCGATCAGGCGCTGCGCTCCGGCAGTAGGCGTCAGTCCTTGAGGTGTGCGGGTGAACAGACTCACACCGAGAGCGTGTTCAAGACAGTCGAGGCGCCGGCGCGCAGTGGCCTGGGCGATACCCAGCAGCTTCGCCGCGCCGCTCAGGCTACCAGAGCGCAACACGGCGAGAAATACACGCTGGCTTTCCCATTCAATACCGCTCATACATTCTTGGCCAACAGTTGCTCCTAATTTGATCTTCTGCCCGAGCCCGTGAAAAGCGATCATTCGCCCACATTTTTCCGGGCGTCATTGTAAGGAACTAACGCATGAGAATCACCGGTCAGTGCCGATGTGGGCAAGTCACCCTTGAGATCGTGGCGCGGCAATTGCCGCCGCTGTATGCCTGCCACTGTTTGAACTGCCAGCGCTGGAGCGGCAGTGCGTTTGGTCTGCACATGCTGAGCGCGGCTTCGGCTGTTCAGGTGTCTGGCGAAACGGCGATCTTTGAGCATGAACACCAAGGTCAAACGTCTACCCAACATGCCTGCGGTACATGTCATACCCGGCTGTTCAACGAGACGACGGCAGCACCCGGCATGCGAGTGGTACGGGCCGGCATCCTGGAAGGGGCTGAGCGCTTCGAGCCGGTTGCGCATATCTGGACTCGGCGCAAGCAGCCATGGCTGGTGCTGCCGGGAGCAATCGCACAATGGCAGGAGAGCCCCACGCCAGAAGCATTTGCCGCCGCATTAGGGTAAGAGCTTGCTCTTCCATAAGTGAAGATGTCGCTCGAAGAGGGCAGCTATGGGTCGAAAGCAGCCAGACGCGGATAACTGCTCTCGCCCCATACCTGCTCTTGACGGAGGTCAGATAACAGCCAGCAGCGGTCGACACAGACAAGCCCGGTACAGATAATCAACGTCTCACAGGGATGTCCGGGAACGAATGTAATGGACTGTCTTCCGACGCTTATCACTGATCGGCTGGTTCTCACCCCTCTCCAGTTAGAGGATTCGCCCATCATCCAAGAGCTGTTCCCCTGCTGGGAGGTGGTTCGCTACCTGGATCGTCGTGTCCCATGGCCGTATCCAGAAGACGGGGCGCTGGTCTATGTCCGAGATATCGCCCTGCCCGCCATGGCAGCAGGTCGCGAATGGCACTGGATGATCCGCATGCGCGACGATGCCAGCTGCACCCTGGGTAGCATCAGTTTGTATGATCAGCCTGGAAACAACAGAGGCTTCTGGCTCGCCCCGCAGTGGTGGGGAAAGGGCTACATGCGCGAGGCATGCCGGATTATCAATGCCTATTGGTTCGAGACACTGTCGCGTCCGGTCATGCAGGTCCCCAAAGCGGTTGCCAACGACGCATCTCGCAGGGTCTCGGAACATGAGGGTATGCGCTTGGTAGACGTGCGTGCAGGAGATTTCGTATCTGGACGGATGGAGGTCGAAATATGGGAGATGACTCGTGCTGACTGGTTAGAAAGGTCGACTGCCAGTCGCTAGTTCTTTACGTCAGCGGCTCAAGCTCAGGCAGCCGCCCCGTACCGAGGGGCGGCGTTGGCTTGCCTTTTTGGCTTTACCCGCGCAGCGCGGCGGGCAGATCAGGAAGGGAACAGCTTGCTCAAACAGCTGAGTTTTTTCTTGTAGGAGCGTCGGGCTTGCAGCGCCTCTTCCAGCGTCACCGCGACGAAGCGGGCCTTCTGGTTGGGTTGCATCTGGCCGACCAGATCGAGGTCGGCGCTGATCACCGTGCCGATCATCGCGTAGCCGCCACCGGACACTGCATCGCGGTGCAGAATGATGGGCTCGAGCCCTGCCGGCACCTGGATAGAGCCGATCGGGTAGCAGCTGTCGACGATGTTCGAAGGATCGGAGCCGGCGCCGAACGGCTGCTCGCGAGGCTGGAAGCTCAGCGGGCTGCCACCCTTGAAGCGATAGCCGATGCGATCTGCCTCCGAGCCGACGGTCCAGGCTTCGGCGAAAAAGCTGTCCGCCGCCGCCAGGGTCAAGCGATCGTAGTACAGCCCCGGCACCACCCGCAGGGTGATCTCCCCTCCCAGCGACTGTCGCAACGCCATGGGCAGACTCGCCCCGACACGCCCCTTGCCGCTGGCGGCGCCTATCGGCAGTTCATCGCCAATCACCAGCCTGCGCCCCTGAAAACCACCCAGCGCCCCCAGCGCGTAGGTGGAACGACTGCCGAGCACCACCGGTACATCGATACCGCCGGCCACCGCCAGATAAGCCCGCGCGCCAGCCTTGGGAAAATCGAAACGCAGCACTTGTCCGGCCTTCACTTCGAAGGCGGTGTCCAAGTGCATGTCCACGCCATCGACTTTCGGCGTCATCTGCGCACCACATACCGCCACCAGGGCGTCATGCTGAAACTCCAGCTCCGGCCCCAGCAAGGTGCACTCCAGCGCCGCCGAATTGGCCGGGTTGCCCACCAACTGGTTGGCCGCGCTCAGGGCGTACTGGTCCAGTGCCCCGGAAGGCGGGATACCCAGATGGTAGTAGCCCTCGCGGCCGAGGTCCTGCACTGAGGTGGCCAGACCGGGTTTGAGTACCTTGATCATGCCAGCACCTCCTGCAGCGACTTGGGATAGCCGATCGGGTCGGCGAGGAACGCATCAAGCGAGAACTCCACTGGACGGATGCGCAGGTCGAAGCGTCCGGCTTCGACCTCGGCCACGGCGTGGTCATAGGCAGCGCGGTCCATCGACTTGAACTGCACAATGTCGCCGGGACGGAAGAACACCATGTGTTCCTTCAGGTACCCCAGGTTCTGCTGCGGGTCATAGATCGGTGCCGGAGTGACGCCAAACATCTGGTAGCCACCGGCGCCACGCACCGAGTAGATGCAACCGAAGCAGCCGCCATGGCCCAGGGTCAATTTCGGCGTGTCGGTACGCGGTCGCAGGTACTTGGGCACCTGCAACTGGCGTTCGCGCTCGACCATCTGGAACATGAACGGCAGGCCCGCCACGAAGCCCACCATCGAAACGAACCACGGCGCGCCACTGTGGGCGGCGATGAACGCCTCGACGTCGGCCAGGCCGTTGATGCGCGCGGCGTACTCCAGATCCGTGGCGTTCGGGTCCTGGTGGCGGTCGCGAAAGCGCATCAGGGTTTCGTGGGTCCACGGATCGTTGTAGAGCACCGGGATTTCGATGATCCGGGTATGCAGGGTGCGCTCGGCCACGGCCTCGGCTTCGGCGCCCTTCACCGCTTCGAGCAGATCGGCCGGGGCGATGCGGTCCGGGTCGAAACGGATCTGGAACGAGGCGTTGGCCAGGCACACGTCGAGCACGCCATCGAGGGCCAAGCGCTCCACCGCACGGGTGACGGCCATGCCCTTGAAGAAGGCTTCAAGGGACATGCTGTCGCTGACTTCGGCAAACAGATGCTCGTCGGCGCCAAAGCTGTAGCGAATCGGACTGCTCATGCTGCACCTCCGCTGCGGCGCTCGGCCAGCCAGGTTTCCAAAGTGCCGGTGTGGAAATCGGCAGTGTGCAGCCAGGGTTGCTCCAGCAACTCGCCATGCAGAGACAAGGTGCTGGCCATGCCCGTGAGCGTGGTCTGCTCCACGGCCAGTCGCGCGCGGGCCAGGGCCTCGTCGCGATCGCTGCCATGGACGATCAGCTTGGCCAGCAGCGAGTCATAGTATGGCGGTACTCGGTAGCCTTCATACAGATGGCTGTCTACGCGCACGCCCTCGCCTTCCGGCCAGTTCAGCGCTTGCACAAGACCCGGGCTTGGGAAGAAATCCCGCGCCGGGTCTTCGGCGTTCAGGCGCATTTGCAGGGCCGCGCCGTTGAGCCGGATATCGCTTTGCTTGAGGCCCAGCGGTTCGCCGCCGGCGATGCGCAACATGGCCTGAACCAGATCAATGCCGGTGATCAGCTCGCTGACCGGGTGTTCCACCTGGATCCGCGTGTTCATCTCGATGAAGAAAAACTCTCCGGTGGCGTCGTCGTACAGATACTCAAGGGTGCCCGCGCCCTGATAGCCCAGGGCCTCGGTCAGGCGCACGGCACTCGCGCAGAGGGCCTCGCGCTGCTGCGCGTCGAGGACCGGCGACGGCGCTTCTTCGAAGATCTTCTGCCGACGGCGTTGCAGCGAACATTCCCGTTCGAACAGGTGCACCGCATGCTTGCCATCGCCCAGCACCTGCACTTCGATATGCCGGGCCTTGCCGATGAAGCGCTCCAGATACACCGCGCCATTGCCAAAGGCGGCCTGGGCTTCGCGCTGGGAACGGGGGAATTCTTCGCTCAGTTGCTGCGGGTTTTCCGCCAGGCGAATCCCACGCCCGCCGCCACCGGCCGAGGCCTTGATCAGCAGCGGGAAGCCGACGGATTCGGCGGCTTTGAGCGCCGACTCCACATCGAACAGTTCATCCGGGGAGCCGGGCACCACCGGCACACCCGCGGCTTGCGCAGTGCGCCGGGCTTCGGCCTTGTCGCCCATGCGCCGGATGGTCTCGGGGCTTGGGCCGACGAAAATCGCCCCGGCGGCTTGCACCGCTTCGGCAAATTCGGCGTTCTCCGAGAGAAAGCCGTAGCCTGGGTGCACCGCGTTGGCGCCGGTGGCCTTCAGGGCACCGAGCAGCGCTTCGACATTGAGGTAGCTCTTGTCGGCGCGGGCCGGGCCGAGGATGTGCACTTCGTCGGCCATGCGTGCGGCCTGGGAATCGACGTCTGCTTCGCTGCACGCCGCCACAGTGGGAATCCCCAGCGCTTGCGCGGCGCGGATGATCCGCACGGCAATCTCGCCGCGGTTGGCGATCAGCAGTTTACCAATGCCTTGGGTCATGGTCGTGCCCTCACGCGTCTTCGAGTGTAGCGATGACCTGACCCGGCTCCACCGGATCACCGTCTTCGACCAGAAACGCGTCCAGACGCCCTGCTGTACCCGCGGTCAGTTCGGAAAACTGCTTCATGACCTCGATCAGGCCAATCACCGTGTCGGCGCTGACCTGGGCACCCGCCTCGACGTAGTTCGGCGAGTCCGGGGTAGCTTTGCGGTAGAAGGTCCCCGGCAACGGGGTGATGACTGTGTGCTGCGCCATGTCTGTTCCTCTTGGAATAGTTGTAGAAAGGCAGGCAAAAAAATCTGTGTGTCGAGTAAGCCCTGGCGTCTGCGTGCCAGGTGTCTTCGGGTGCGTTATCGCGGTGCGCGCACCTGGATCCCCGCGCCATCGAGCGCATTACGGGTAGCCTCGACCAGTACCAGGGCTCCGGGTGTATCGCTGTGCAAGCAAATGGAGTCGAATTCGATCGTCAGGTCTTCACCCTCCACCGTGCGCACCACGCCTTCCTGGCAGGCACGCAGTACCCGCGCAGCTACTTGCGCGGGGTCGTAGGCACGCACATTGCGGGTGAAGACGATGGAGCCGCTGAGGTCGTATTCGCGGTCGGCGTAGAACTCGCGGATCACCGGTTGGCCTAGCTCCGTGGCGATACGCCAGATCGCCGAGTCAGGCATGCAATACAGCAGCAGCTCGGGCTCCAGGCGCTGCAGGTTTTCCACCAGCAAACGCGCCGTTTCCTCGTCCCGGGCCAGGTGCATGTACAGCGCGCCGTGGGGTTTGATGTGTTGCAGGGCCACGCCTTGAACCCGGGCGAGTTCACGCAGGGCGCCCAGCTGATAGAGCATGTCGTCCACCAGCTCCTGGGCCGGTGCATTGATGTGACGGCGGCCGAAACCGACCAGGTCGCGAAAGCCCGGATGGGCACCGACGGCCACGCCCAGGCGCTTGGCCTGCTCGACAGTGCGACGCATGGTGCCGGGATCGCCGGCATGGAAACCGGTGGCGATGTTGGCCGAGCTGATGAAGCCCATCAGTTCGTTGTCGACGCCGTCGCCGATAGTCCACGGACCGAAGCCTTCGCCCATGTCCGAATTGAAATCTACTGCCTGCATGACACTTGCTCCTGACGCTTGTGACTTCATGCAGAGCACGTTAAATTCCAGCCACCCCCTTGGGAAGATCAATTATCAGAGGGGATATCTTCTGAAAATCAGATACCTCATCAAGCGGAGTGTTCATGTCACTGACCCTGCGCCAGGTTCGCTATTTCGTCGCCACGGCCGAGATCGGGCAAATCTCCCAGGCTGCGATTCATTTGAATATTTCCCAGTCGGCGGTGACCACAGCGATCAAGGAGCTGGAGGGCATGCTCGGCACGCTACTGTTCCAGCGCTCGGCCCAGGGCATGAGCCTGACCGATGCCGGACGGCACTTTCTCAATCGGGCCTACGTGATCTTGCGCAGCGTCGACGATGCCCTTAACAGCCCACTACCGGACGTTCGCGCCACCGGCCTGTTGCGGGTAGCGGCCAGTTACACGGTGATCGGCTACTTCCTGCCGCACCATCTGCAACGCCTGGAACACTGGCACCCTGACGTGGCCATCGAAGTGCACGAACGGGAGCGCCAGGCCATCGAGCAAGGCCTGCTGGAAGGCGAATTCGACATGGCGGTGGTGCTGACCTCGAACCTGACCCACCCGGACATCGTCTCGAAAACCCTGTTCAATTCCGAGCGCCGGCTGTGGCTGCCCAGCCATCACCCGCTGTGCGAACACTCGGCCGTGAGCCTTGCCGACGTCACACAGGAGCCCTTCATCCTGCTTACCGTCGACGAAGCCGAACAAAGCGCCATGCGCTACTGGGAACATGCCCGACAGCAGCCCAACGTGCGAATCCGCACCAGCTCCGTGGAAGCGGTGCGCAGCATGGTGGCCAACGGCAGCGGCGTGGCGATCCTCTCCGACCTGGTACACCGTCCGTGGTCGCTGGAGGGTAAACGCATCGAAACCGTTACCATCACCGACAAGGTCACCCCCATGAGCGTCGGCCTGGCCTGGCATCGCGAGCGGGAATTCAGCCCGGCGATGCACGCGTTCCACAATTACTTCCACGACGCATTCCTGGCGCCGCAACAACTTTCTGCGCGGCGCTGAAAGCAAATCGGTTTCAATCCAGAATCAACGGCCGCAAAACCACTTTGCCCACCTCGTACCGCTGCGGCCATTCAGGGTTGTAGATCGTGATTTTGCTGGTCAGCGCCATGCATGGGCCATCCTTGGGCAGGTTAAAACGTTGTAATACGCCTCAAAGGCATCTGCCGCCAAGCAAACGAGAACGGGCCTCTAATGACCTCGCGCCACCTGATCAGGCAATGTTCCCAGGCTCGCGAGAAAAACTTCGGTATCTCGATTGGACCGCAGGCAGACCACGCGACAACCCGACGGTGCCCTTGTCACGAATTGCTTCATCTTCTCCCTGGCCGAGTTTTTCGTCCGCCACATGAACCTGAAGAACTCCGGCAGGTTGGCCAGCAGTTCCGGGCAGTCGTCCGGCAAGTCAGGCCGTGAACGACCGCGGTTGAGCGTCGTTCTGCAGAACACGCGCCAGAAGCGAAGCGCCGCCGACCGATCGATCCATATCAACATATCTGCGCGGGCCAGACGGTTGCTCCACGTGGTCGAATGCCCGCCTTCGAAGATCCAGCGCTCACGGGCCTCGACCTCACGGCAAAGACGCGTCTTCTCGTCAGGGCTTCGCTCAACCCACCCTGGCTGCCAGTGAATCGTGTCAATGGATTGTGTCCCAGGAAGTGGTGTAACTCATCATGGCTCTGGCCACTGAGTTTGCCGTTTAGTTGATCACGGCCGACAGCTTGGCCTGTGGATTATCGCTGACCGCTTCGAAGGCCTCCAACTGCATGTAGCGTCTTTGCAGGCACCACTCGTCGTTCTGCTCCAGCAGCATCGCGCCTACCAGCCGTGTGATGGCCGGATCGTTGGGAAAAATCCCCACGACATCGGTGCGGCGTTTGATTTCAGCGTTGAGCCGTTCAAGCGGGTTGGTGCTGTGTAACTGCTGTCGGTGGGCTTTTGGAAACGCCATGTGAGCCAGCACTTCATCCTCGCAGCCGTCCATGAGTGTCGCGATCTTGGGGTATTTTTCGCGCAGTTGATCAGCGACCAAGCGCCATTGCTGATGGCATTCGGCACGGCTGTCCTGGGCGAAGACCGTGCGCAGCAGCGCCGCTACCATAGTGCGCTGGCCCTTGCCGACATGGGCCATGGCGTTGCGCATGAAGTGCACACGGCAGCGCTGCCAAGTCGCGTTGAAGACCTTAGAAACAGATGCCTTCAGGCCTTCGTGAGCATCGGAAATGACCAGCTTCACGCCCCTCAAACCTCGGCGCATGAGGCTGCGCAGGAAGTCTGTCCAGAACGGCTCGGCCTCAGACGGGCCGACCCGCATGCCCAGCACTTCGCGACCACCGTCAGTGTTTACGGCCACGGCAATTATTACGGCGACCGAGACGATCCGCCCGGCCTCCCGCACCTTGACGTAGGTGGCATCAATCCAGAGATAGGGCCAGTCACCTTCAAGCGGGCGATCAAGGAACGCGTGAACGCGTTCATCAATCTCGCCTGCCAGCCGTGACACCTGGCTTTTGGAAATGCCGGTCATGCCCATGGCCTTCACCAGCTCATCTACTGAACGCGTTGAAACGCCTTGAATGTAGGCCTCCTGAATGACCGCCGCCATGGCCTTCTCGGCGGTGCGTCGAGGTTCGAGGAAGCCCGGAAAGTAGCTGCCTTGGCGCAGCTTGGGGATCTTCAGGTCGACGTCGCCGGCGCGGGTTTGCCAAAGGCGGTCACGGTAGCCATTGCGGCTGTTTGTCCGGTCTGGGCTTTTGACATCGAAGCCGGCACCGCACAGGCCTTCGACATCGAACTCCATCATGCGCTGGGCAACGAACTGGATCATTTGCTTGAGCAGATCAGCATCTGCCCCTTTCTCAACCAACTCGGTCAATGCGATAGTGGGCTTGGTCATCGTGGTTTCTCTGGTGAAGGTTAAGTCCGCAAACTCAACGTTAGCCAAGAACCACGATGACCATCCTCTTTCGCCCGCAGGGCGCCTTCGGCTGGTTCAGTTACACCACTTCCCGGGACACGATCGTGTCGATATGCACGACCGGCAAGCCCGTGCGCTCGCCAAGCTTGCGCGCCAGGGTACTTTTCCCAGACCCAGGCTGGCCAACGATCATCACCCGTTGCATTGAAGCTCCCTCTCGCCATGCCTGCTGATTTTTGGGGGCGCGATTGTACGGCAATGACTGGTTCGGTCAACTGCAAGCGCACTCGTGCTTTCAGCGGCCGCAAAGATTAGCGAAAGCTGCTGGGGTATTACCGAAGCCCTCGGTCACCCCATAGTGGGTGTCTTACCTTCTTGGGCGCCCCCCGCTGGCTTCTTCCAGGCACAGCCAACGATCATCCTGGTGCAGGGTTGCGAAAACACGGTGCGCGAGATCTCGGCGATTCGCGCCTGCGCATTCAGCACGGCGTTCAAACGCATTTTAGCCATTACTCGAGCCAACATCGCCGCTGGGCGGTGAACCTCGCCATGGAGAAACACCCCTGCATGATGCCGTGCAGGGGCAATGGCTCATTCGTTGAACCTACTTCAAGCGCCGACTCCCAGTGTCATCGGGGAAGCTCACGGCCAACCGGAACACCTGCCAGAAGTGGCTCGCACGCACATATCGCCGCGTCATGATGGGGTAATAAGGCTTGCTCCGGCAGATTCACGACCGTACCGATCCAAGGGTCCTCGACGGCCGTGCGAAGCCCGGCAAGGGTTTCGACGACGGCTAGACCGCAGAACGGTCCCATCAACGGGTCATAGCCACCCTCGTGCACGGCCACAACCCGCGATCTACACACCTCATCGGCCAGGCCCATCACCAGTGCGGTCAGTTCCCGATAGGCTTCGGAGTGCAACAGCTGACGCCCGAAGGGATCCATCGCCGCCGAGTCGAAGCCGCTCGCGATCACAATGAGGTCCGGCCGGAAGCGGCGGATTGCCGGGAGAACCACACGCTCGAACGCCCCCACGTAGGCACCTCGCCCGGACCCTGCTGGAAGCGGAATATTCAGGTTAGCGCCCAGGCCTGCGCCGGTGCCGATGTCATCGACCTTCCCACGCCCGATGGGGTACAGATTGTCCTGATGCAGGGAGATCGTCATTACCGACGGGTCGTCGTAGAACAGGGTCTCGGTACCATTGCCGTGATGAACATCCCAGTCGATAACCGCAACCCGCTCCACTTCGCCCGTGTGCTGAAGATGGCGAATGCCGACCGCCGTGTTGTGGAAGATGCAGTAACCCATGCCCTGGCCCGCAAGCGCGTGATGCCCTGGTGGCCGGATGAGTGCGTAGGCGTTGCTCACTGTGCCCGCCACGACCGCCTTGAACGCCGCGATAACTGCCCCTGCCGCGAGCCTAGCGACGTCTGCCGAATTAGGTCCCACAGGTGTTTCGCCATCGCCCGCATCGCTCCACGCAGGGCCGACCGGGTTGAGAATTCGATCAACATAGGCCGGCGTATGCACCCGCAGCAGGTCGGCCTCCGAGGCCGGGCTGAAGGGCAACGCAACAAGGTTTTTCTCAAGGCCGCTGCGTTTGACCAAGCTTGCGAAGCGGCGTTTTGTATCGCCCTTCTCCGGGTGGTCGATCGGCTCCTGCCAAGGCAGGCTCCAGGCCCGGGTATCGTGCGTGGTAAAGCGTTCGTCCCAAATCCAGCCGGTTGTTTTCATATTCATCGCTCGCTGACTTGTTGTTCCTTGTCCACCAGGCGACGTTCGTTGCCCAGATCAAGGGTTCGAGAAGTAAGAAGATAAAGTGCGCTGGCAGCCACCAGGCCCACGAACATCGAGAGGTCGATTTCACCCATTTGCCGGGCGACCCATCCGGTGTAAGGCGCAGTGACAAAGAACGGCACCATCACCGCCAGCGCGCCGATATATGCGACATTTCCTTGCCACCCCCATCGCCCGTAGATACCCGCGGGATTAAACAGTTCGCGGATCGAGTAGCAGCCTTTGCGTACCAGGTAGAAGTCCACCAGATTGATAGCCGTCCAGGGAGTAAATAGGTAGGCAAGGAATACAAGGACATTTCCGTAAAACACGTTGAACCGATCCTCGCCGACCATTGCCGCTATTCCCCACACCGACAGCGTCATCGCAACAATCGTGACAGCTCGCATTGCCAGCGACGGCCGCACTCGGCGGAAGCAGTCGACGATCGAGATCAGGGTCAGGCTGCCGCCATAGGCATTGAGCGCCATCACCACCAGCAGGCCAACGAATAGCAGCGCGACCGCAAGCCGCCCGCCCCCCGCGAACAAGCTGTCGCCACCATTCGCGATCGCCATGATCACCGTGGCGCCGGGCGTGGCCGCCGCGAGCAGCGAGCCCAGGCCGATCACCCACAGCGCCGATATCGCCGACGGCAGGTAGGTCCACAGGAACGAGGAGCGCGTGGAAATGCTGGGGGCCAGGTAACGGGAGTAATCCGACACATAAGGCGCCCAGCCAAGCTGGAAGCCCGCCACGATGACAAAAGTGGTGGCGAAGGCATGCCATTCGATGGGGCCTGGCTCGAACGCCCCCGCGGGAATCGCGCTTCGGGCCACCGAGGCGAAGGTCAGTACCACGATGGTCAATCCGAGCGGCACGACCAGGAAGCGGTTGACCCGGTGGATCCAGCGGTAGCCATACAACGCTAGCGTGCCCGCGAACAGTACCGCGATCGGGAACCCCCAGGCGGTTGGAATTCCCAGCAGAAAATGCAGGCTTGACCCCGCCAGGATGGCATCGGCGACGTTGTAGTTGAAGTAGTTGACGAGGGCGAAGACCCAGACGGTGATCGCGGCGCCGAAGAAGCCGAACTGCGCGCGGGATTGAACCAACTGCGGAAGTCCTAATTGCGGTCCCTGCGAGGAATGTAGCGCCATGAACAGCGTGCCGAACAGTGAGCCGCACACAGTCGCGACCAACGTCCAGAATAATGGCCCTCCCAGCGCCAGCGTGGTAACGCCGGTCGCCATTGCGGTCAGGTTGATGTTGGCAACGATCCAGACTGCCCCTAGGTGTCGCACGCTGCCGTGACGCTCAGACACCGGTACGAAATCTACGGAGCGCCGTTCCGCACCGTCGGTTCGGGCCTGCGCAACCGCAGGCCTCACCGAGGCACTTTGCCCATTGGATGTCATTCTCATGTTCTTGTTTTCCTGGTTGAGATTGATCATGCGTGCATCTTTGATAGTGCGTTTATCGATCGCTCGGTGGTATCCCTCATGGGTCGATGGCAATACTGGGATTCACACCTTGGCTCAACCGGCGACCATCGCCAGCGGTTGCCCCTTGGCATTGGCCAGCAGTGCGGCGGCCAGCCGATCGCGTTCGCGGGCGTAATCGCGGGAGATCTCCCGGCCACGCTGCCGGGTGGCCCATTGCGGGTCGGCCAGCAATGCGGCCCCTTGCGCTTCGGGCAGGTGACGGCCGCGGATCAGGTCGGACAACCGTTCGGCCAGCACCAGGGTGGGGGCCTGCAAGTCGCCTGCGGTGGCCGCCGGCATAAGGGAGGCGTCTACCACGCGCAGCCCGTCGACGCCGCGGACCCTGCCATCCGGGAAGGTCACCGCAGCATCGTCGCTGCCCATGCGACAGGTCCCGCAAGGGTGGTAGGCGCTTTCAAGCTTTTGCTTGAGAAATGCATCGATAGCGGCATCATCCTGCACGGCCGCGCCCGGCGCCAATTCCCGGCCCCGATAGGGCGCAAAGGCCGGCTGGGCGAAAATCTCCCGGGTCAGGCGCACGCAGGCCCTGAATTCCGCCCAATCGTCGGGGTGAGTCATGTAATTGAAGCGTACCCGCGGCAGGCTCTGTGGGAGGGTGTCGCGCAGCCTGACCCAACCCCGGCTTTTCGAGCGTTTGGTGCCCACGTGCACCTGGAACCCATGTCCTTTGGCGAGCGTCTGCCCATCATAGGAGATGGCCAGCGGGAGGAAGTGAAACTGGATGTCCGGATAAACGATGCCCGCCCGGCTGCGAATATGCCCGCCGCTCTCGAAATGGTTGGTGGCCCCAAGCCCGCGCCGGGTGGCGAGCCACTCGATGCCGATCTTCGCCTTGCCTAGCAGGCTCTGGGTGGGGAACAGACTGACCGGCTGGGTGCACTCCATTTGCAGGTAGAGTTCCATGTGGTCCATCAGGTTCTCGCCTACTTCGGGGGCGTCGTGGATCACGGGGATGCCATGCTGCGCCAGCTCTTGCGCCGGGCCGATGCCTGAGCGTTTGAGGATCACCGGGGACATAATGGCACCCGCCGACAAAATCACCTCTCGCGAGGCCATGGCCCTGGCGAGCTTGCCGCCCACCGAAAACACCACCCCGGTGGCTCGCTGGCCCATGAACATCACCCGGTCCACCAGGCCGCCTTTGATCACGCGCACATTGCCGCGGGCGATGGCCGGCCGCAGGTAGGCAACCGCAGCGCTCATCCGACGCCCGTCGCCGACGTTCATCTCCATCGGTCCGAAGCCTTCATGCTGGCGGCTGTTCATGTTGTCGGTCACAGCGTAGCCCGCTTCGTTGCCCGCTCTGACGAAGGCCTGATACAGCGGATTGGTCTGAAGCCCCCGGGTAATTCGCATTGGGCCCTGAGTGCCGCGCAACAGCCCACCGCCTTCGACATTTTCCAGGCGCTGGAAATACGGAAGCACGTTCGACCAGCGCCAGCCCTCGGCCCCCAACGCTTCCCATAGTTCATAGTCCATGGGGTTGCCTCGAACCCAGCACATGCCGTTGATCGACGAGGAGCCGCCTAGGCCCTTGCCACGCGGCAGGTTCACCTGCCGGCCATCCAAGCCGGGCTCCGGCTCGGTTTTCATGCCCCAATTGAAGCGTTTGGTGTTCATCGGGATCGACAACGCCGCCGGCATCGACACGATGACTGAGTTGTCGCTGCCACCGGCTTCGATCACCAGTATCTGCACGCCCGGGTTTTCGCCAAGGCGGTTAGCCAGTACACACCCGGCGGCACCGGCGCCGACGATGATGTAGTCATAGCGCCCTTCGTCATGCGCGCTGGAAATCGAGGTTTGCTCAGAAGTCGACATGGTACAAGTTTCCACCGTCGTGAAGCTGGAGACAGGCCCACCCGCAGTGCGCGGGAATGCCCGCGCAACGTCCAGGGTTTGGGTCGAGTTAAAGACGTGGCGGTTTGCCTGGGCGGGCTAGCCGACGATCACGTAGAACTTGCGCATCGGCACTGGCTGACGCCAGATACCACGAAAGCCTTTGGGTACCAGGAAGCAATCGCCTGGAGCATAGGTTTCGCAGAAGCCCTCTCCCTCAAGCGTGACCTCGCCCTCCAGCACCACCATGAATTCGTCGGCCGGATAGCTTTCGTAGTGTTCGGTATACGGTTCGCAACGCCAGATACCTGATTTCACTAGCGGCTCGCTGCGGCTGAAGTAGGCATGATCAAGGCCCATCGGCCGGCCTTCGATCAGTTCGGCATGTTCAAGGGCTTGGTTCGGCAACCGCTGCCAGCCAGCGGGACCAATAGAAGAAAAGCGGATCGGAAGAAGCATGATGAAGCCTCGGATTTGCGCGTTGAGATTGACATTCAGGCTAGGGTCGGGCTCCCATACAGACAAGTGACAAGATTTCTGCCTGCGTCACCTCAGGTTACGGAGCCTCCCCTTTTGAGAAAGCACCAGTCCCTTACCGCGCTCCGTGCCTTCGAGGCCGTTGCCCGGCTAAACAGCATCTCCTGCGCCGCACAGGAGCTGAATGTCACGCGCCCCGCTGTGTCCAAGCAGGTCACTCAGCTGGAGAGCGACATGGGCTGCCCGCTGCTACTGCGCACAGGCAATATCATCCGCCTGACAGCGGCCGGGCGCGAGTTGTTCATTGCCCTGCAGCAAGCTTTCGAGCTGATTCAGCTCACCACCGATACCATAAGCCGCCGTGCACGCCAGGGCGAACAGCTCCGGGTGCTGGTATGCCGCGATTTCGCCTCGAGCTGGCTGGCCGGCCAGGTGGGAAAATTCCTGGTCGCCAACCCCGGCATCTCCGTGGAAATCACTGCGGAGAAGAACGCGACCTTCCGTCTCGACGAAGACTTCGATTTCCGTATCTTTTATGGCATGCACGGCGCCAAGGTCGGCGGCGGACTGGAAGCCTCTGAGCTATGCCGCTGGATCGACCTGCTGGTCTGCACCCGCGATTTCGCCCAGACGTACTTGTGCGAAGGCCGCAAGCCTTGCAATGCGCCGTACCTGATCGATGCAAATTACGACATCTGGGACGAGTGGTGCGCCCTGACCGGGCTCGACCCCGGCGGCCCACGGCGCCGGCAGACAACGTTCAACGAAACCACCCTGTGCCTGTCTGTCGCGGCATCCGGGGGTGGCCTGACGATCGGCGACAGCTTCCTGGCCATGCCTGCCATCCGCGCAGGCGAGCTTATCGTGCCCTACCCACTTGGCCTGGTCAGCGCTCAGAACTACACCCTCTTCAAACCCAAAAGACCAAGTTCTCCCGCAAGTCAGAAGTTTGAAATCTGGTTGCGTGAAGCAATAGAAAGCTATCAAGTGGCGGTACGCCAAGCGCTGACTGAACAGGGCATTCAGATCATGGAACGTCACGAAGCGCGCATGACATGAACATTTTCTCGTCAAAGTCCAACGGTCCAGCCTCCCATCTTATACATGCCATACCTTGTCTGAGGTGGTTGCTTCAATGGGGCAAGTAATCTTTGACGTAGCGCACTGTCTTTTCCAAAGCTCGCGCCATGTCGGGATGTGTCAACCGATACTTCAGTTCCAATTGCCTGCTATGGCTCATATCAAAGCGTTGCGTCTGAATAAAATTCAATGACTCGGCGCTGATCGCGAATCGGGCCGCCAGTCCGGGAATTGTCAAAAGCCATCTCAGCAACCCTATCGCTACATGGCGGCGGGGTGCCTTGATCTTCAGCGTTTTCGCTATCTGCCCTAGCAGCCCCTGCAAGTTCGGTGTGTGCTCATAGAGTGCCAGGACCTGCTGGTTGGCCATCGAGGGGTCGAACGCCGCGCAAGTCATCATTGTCACCAGGTAATCGACGCTGACTAATGGCAACCAGTGCCTGGTGGAACCGGGAACAGCTTTGAACCGGCCTTGTGCCAGGTTTCGAATGAGTTCGGCCAAAGGTTGTCCTTCCAGAATGTGCCCACTCTCGCTGTGGCCACACACCGTAGCAGGATGAACGATTGTGTAATCCGCGCCCGCTTCCTGCATGTAACGGATGACCGCAAAATGGGACTCGAGCTTGCTGCCTTCGTAGCCACCTGCACGGCAGTAGACCACGGGCCAGTTCGTGTTTTCAGGGCACTCATTGTCAACCCCGATACTGGCAAGGTGGCTAAGGTTTTGCAGCATGAAGCCCCCCACCATCAGCAAGCGGATGCGCTGGCTCGCCGCAAGCCTGGCGACTCTCAGCGCCCCTTGCACATTGACTTCGCGGGCGCGCTCCATTGTCAGCCCCCAGGAAAATTGCGCCGCGAGGTGGAAGACCACAGAGGCCGAAGACACGCGCTGCTCGTCTGCCTCGCTGAGCCCAAGCCCCTCTCTGCTGATATCGCCCTCAACGGCATGGATACAGGCAGGGTTACCGCCCAGTCGGCCTACCTGCTCCCTGAGGCGCTCGATGTTTGCAGGGGTGCGCATAAGCACCCAGGTCTTGTGCCCTGTCGCGGTAAGACGAGCCAGTAAATGTTGACCTACAAACCCACTGCCGCCTGTGACGAAACATTCCACGCTCATGCCTGAATCCTTGTTTGGATGATGGGCCCAGGCTAAGGTGTAGAGCCTGCTCTACAGTCAAGGAATTTTTACTGTGAACATTGGAGAGTTGGAGCGCCGCAGTGGCATTGGCCGCCATGCATTGCGCTATTACGAACAACTCGGGCTTATCGTGGCCCATCGACAGGCCAACAACTATCGCAGCTACAGCGATCAGACCGTTGTTGATCTGGCCTTCATTCAGAGTGCCCAGGGCGTGGGCTTTTCACTCGCCGAGATTGGCGACATTCTTGCTGCCAGGCGGGGTAATACGATCAATTGCGCGCAAGGCGCGGCCTTGGTCGCCAGCAAGATGGCCGAAATTCAGACGAAAATAACCACCTTGCAAGCCACGTATGTTTTTCTGGAAGCAGAGCGTGTGAAGCTTGAAGCCAGTGCCATTGCCCTCGGACAGACCATTCCTCACCTTCCTGTACATGGGCGTGCCGCAACGCAATAGTTCCCGGCTCAACCGTTCAGCGTGGCCCCGCACCCTGGCGGGCCTGCTGGCCGATTACTGCCGATGCAGAATGGCTGCCTGGGTCGGAAGCGGCCATCCACGGCCAGCAGCTTTCCAATCATAGCGGTCAGTCACGGTCTATCTTTTAAGGCTTGACTCAGATTGATCAGGTCCCTGATGCATGAACGCTCTCTGGATCGCACTGGCCATTTTTGGGTGCTTGGTCGCCGCCTCGCTGCTCATGATGCTGTGGTACCCAAAGCTGGCATCCCACCACAGGGATGAAGACACTAATACAGTAATTCGCCTGGTAGCTAACATTTTTGTGGTGATGACATCACTGGTCTTTGGCTTGATGATCAATTCTGCCAAAAATACCTTCGAGTCCATTGATGCAAACTTCCATGGGTATGCAACCAGCATGATCATTTTTGATCGGACACTGCGGGGCTATGGCGATTCGGCCCAAGAGACTCGCAACCGACTGATCATCTATCTTGAGCACGCTATCGCGACGCCATACCGGGGGGACGAGGCGCTGCAACATCGTAACAGCGAAGCAGCTAAATACTTGGATGACATAGGAAAATCTTTGGCCGTTATTAAGCCGCCAGACCGTTACCATGAAACGATGCTGCAGGATATTCGTCAGCAATATCATTCGCTCATCGAGCAACGCTGGAGGATCGTCGAGCAGTCAGAGGGGGCAATTCCCGGCCCGCTTATCGGGATGCTTGCTGCTTGGTTGACGCTCATTTTCGCCAGTTTTGGATACCGCGCGCCCCCTAATTCGATGGTAATAGCGATGTTCATCATTTCTTCATTGCTTATTTCGGCTTCCGTGTACCTCGTATTGGACATGGACGTGCCATTTCACGGCCCTATCCAGATATCCGACGAGCCTCTGCGCAGGGCGCTCGCCGTCATGCAGCTTTAAGAGAGCGGGGGCGCTTGCGTTCTGGGTGGTGACCTCGTGGCGGCATAGCTTTTCGCGAGCCTGTCGAAGCGCGATAGGATCCGGCGATTCTCTTTCAGCCAGCCCGGCGATGAGGCGCAAAGCGGCCAATACCACTAAACAAAGGTGCGGTGGATAGCCGCAGGCATCTGCAATCCAGTACGCCAAGCACCGAAATACAAGGCTTCAACAAACTCACCTCTCATCTGATATGGTTTTTATCTCGATACCTGGGCCTGTGCTGAAAACAGATCGAGGGCCATAGTGCCCTGGCCTGATCGAGGCCTGATGAGCGACGAACCATGAGCGACAGAATCCCCTTCCGAGTCATCGAGATTGCCCCCACCACCCAAAAGAGCAAAAGCCAGGTGGCCGGTGGCATTCATACACGCAGTTTCACCGGCTTCTACCGCAACCTGCGGATCGCCTTCGCCGGGTTGCTGTTCGTGCTGTTCTTCGGCACCGCCTGGTTGCAATGGGGCGACCGCCAGGCCGTGCTCTGGGACCTGGCCGACAGCAAGTTCCATATCTTCGGCGCGACCTTCTGGCCGCAGGACTTCATCCTGCTGTCGGCGCTGCTGATCATCTGCGCCTTCGGCCTGTTCGCCATCACCGTGTTCGCCGGGCGCGTCTGGTGCGGCTACAGCTGCCCGCAAAGCACCTGGACCTGGCTGTTCATGTGGTGCGAGAAGATCGCCGAGGGCGACCGCAACCAGCGCATCAAGCTGGCCGCCGCGCCGTGGGGCGCGGAGAAGATCGCCCGTCGCGGCCTCAAGCATGGCCTGTGGCTGGCCATCGGCGTGCTCACCGGGCTGACCTTCGTCGGCTACTTCACGCCGATCCGCCCGCTGGCTGCCGAACTGTTCACCTTCGAGCTGGGTGGGGTAGCCTTGTTCTGGGTGCTGTTCTTCACCGCCGCCACCTATCTCAATGCCGGCTGGCTGCGCGAAGCGGTGTGCATGCACATGTGCCCCTATGCACGGTTCCAGAGCGTGATGTTCGACAAGGACACCCTGGCAGTGGCCTACGACCCCAGCCGCGGTGAAGCCCGTGGCCCGCGCAAGAAAGGCAGCGACGCACGCAGCCAGGGCCTGGGCGACTGCATCGACTGCACCCTGTGCGTGCAGGTGTGCCCCACCGGCATCGATATCCGCGAAGGCCTGCAAATGGCCTGCATCGGCTGCGCCGCCTGCATCGACGCCTGCGATGGGGTGATGAACAAGATGGGCTATACGCGCGGCCTGATCGGCTACAAGTCCGAACACAACCTGCAAGGCGGCAAGACCCACTGGCTGCGCCCTCGCCTGCTCGGCTACGCCGCCGCGCTGACGGTGATGATCGGCGCCCTGGTGGTCGCCCTGCAGATGCGCCCGATGGTATCGATGGACGTGATCAAGGACCGTGGCTTGTTCCGCGAGAACGCCTTGGGCCAGATCGAGAACATCTACCTGCTCAAGATCATCAACAAGACCCAGGAACCCCAGCACTATCGTCTGCGCCTGGTTGACGCCGACGGCTTCGAGCTGCACGGCCGCACCGAATTCACCCTGGCCTCCGGCGAGATGAGCGAACTGCCGGTGTCGGTGGCGATGCTTGCCGATCGCCCGACCAGCAGCTCCCAGGAACTGACCTTCGAGATCCAGGACAGCGACCAGCCGGGGATCCGCAGCACTGCACACAGCCGTTTCGTCGCGCCGATGAATCGCTGATCCCTTACACTGACACTCACCTTGCCTGCCAAAAACACAATGAAACGCTACGAACGATTCGCCGACGACATTGCCGAACTGATCCGCTCCGGGGTGCTCGGCCCCGGCCAGCGGGTGCCCTCGGTGCGCTACGCCAGCCAGACCCACGGGGTCAGCCCGTCCACCGTGTTCCAGGCCTACTACCTGCTGGAACGCCGCGGCTTGATCCGCGCGCGGCCGCGCTCTGGCTACTTCGTCAACGCCCACGCGCCGCGGCCGTTCTGCGAGCCGCAACCCCAGGCGCCGGCCAGCGAGTCCACCGATGTGGATGTGAGCGGCCTGGTGTTCTCGATCCTCGACTCGATCAAGGACCCGCACACCGTGCCGTTCGGCTCGGCCTTCCCCAGCCCGAGCCTGTTCCCGCTGCAGCGCCTGTCCCGTTCGCTGGCCAGCGCCAGCCGGGCCATGGACCCACGCATGGTGGTCACCGACCTGTCGCCGGGCAATCCGCAACTGCGTCGGCAGATCGCCCTGCGCTACATGGTCGGCGGGCTGATGCTGCCGATGGAAGAGCTGCTGATCACCAACGGCGCGCTGGAGGCCTTGAACCTGTGCCTGCAGGCCGTGACCCAGCCCGGTGACCTGGTGGCCATCGAGGCACCGGCCTTCTATGCCTGCCTGCAGGTGCTCGAGCGCCTCAAGCTCAAGGCGGTGGAAATCCCGGTGCACCCGCGCGAGGGCATGGACCTCGGCGTGCTGGCCCAGACCCTGGACAAGCACCCGATCAAGGCCGTGTGGTGCATGACCAACTTCCAGAACCCGGTGGGCGCGAGCATGCCGGAGGCCAAGAAGCAGGAACTGGTCGAGCTGCTGCGCCGCCACCAGGTGCCGCTGATCGAGGACGACGTCTACGCCGAGCTGTACTACTCGCAGCAGGCGCCGAAGCCGGCCAAGGCCTTCGATACCGAAGGGCTGGTGATGCATTGCGGCTCGTTCGCCAAGAGCCTGGCCCCGGGCTATCGCATCGGCTGGGTCGCGGCCGGGCGCTTTGCGCAGAAGATCGAGCGGCTCAAGCTGATGACCTCGCTGTGCGCCTCGATGCCGGCCCAGGCGGCGATCGCCGACTACCTGCAGCACGGTGGCTACGATCGCCACCTGCGCAAGCTGCGCTACGCGCTGGAGGGCCAGCAGGCCAACATGCTCGCCGCCATCGCCCGCCATTTCCCGGCGCAGACCCGGGTCAGCCAGCCTTCCGGCGGCTACTTCCTGTGGCTGGAACTGCCCGAACAGATGGACGCGCTGAAGCTGTTCCACATGGCGTTGGCCCAGGGCATCAGCATCGCCCCTGGGCCGATCTTCTCGCCGACCCGGCGCTTCGGCAACTGCATCCGCCTGAACTATGGCAGCCCTTGGGGCGATGGCGCGGAGCAGGCCATGGAGACCCTCGGGCGGATCGTGCGTTCGTTCTAGCCGCCGATGGGCATGCAGGATACAGTTGGTTCACGCCCAACGCCGAACTCCGGACACCTGCATGCCCGAACGTGAAATCCAGGCATTGCGCCAGCGCAATGCCGAACTCGAAAGCCAGCTCGCCCAACGCAAGGACATCGACAACAGCCTTTATCGCTTCTTGTTCGACACCATGGACGAGGGCTTCTGCGTCATCGAGTTCTTCGACGGTCCCCATGGGCCGCTCAGCGACTACATCCATGTCGTCGCCAACGCCGCCTACGCCCGCCATGCCGGCATACCCAATGTAGTCGGACAGAAGCTGCGGGAGATGGTGCCCGACGAGGCCGACGACTGGGTGGCCCGCTACGGCCAGGTATTGCGCACTGGCCAACCATTGCAGTTCGAACAGGAACTGGTGGCCACCGGCAGGATCCTGGCGGTAACCACCTTCCGTATCGAGCCCGCCGAGCGCAATCAGGTGGCGGTGCTGTTCCAGGACGTTACCGAGCGACGTCGGGCGGAAACCGCACTGCAACAGCTCAACGACCATCTCGAACAACGCGTGGCTGACGCCCTGGCCGAACGCAGCCTGTTCGCCGAACTGGTCGAGCACAGCGTGGCGCGCGTCCAGGTGGTGGACACCTCGCTACGTTTTCTTGCTGTGAATACCCGTGCGGTCAAGGATTTCCAGTTTCTTTTCGGGCGCACGCTTAAGGCAGGTGATCGCCTGGCCGATTGCCTGGACGGTTTCCCCGATGAGTACCAGCGCTCGGTGGCGCTCTGGCACCGGGCGCTGGCGGGCGAAAGCTTCATCGAAGTGATCGAATATGGGCGCGGCAACTACCGGCGACATTTCGAACTGCGCTTCAACCCCCTGCGCAACGCCGACGGCGGTGTTGTCGGCGCCTACCTGTTCGTCTACGACATCAGCCGTCAGGCCAACGAGCAGAAGCGCCTGCTCGAGGCCGAGGAGGCCTTGCGTCAGGCGCAGAAGATGGAAGCCGTCGGCCAGCTTACCGGCGGCATCGCCCATGACTTCAACAACTTGCTCGGTGGCATACTCGGCGCCCAGGAGCTGATGCGCCAACGCCTGGGCCAGGCACGCCACGAAGAGATCCCTGCCTTGCTCGATACCGCCAGCGATTCGGCACGACGGGCTGCGGCACTGGTGCATCGCCTGCTGGCGTTCTCGCGACGCCAGACCTTGTTGCCACGGGCTACCGCAGTTGGCGCGCTGGTCCTCGACATGGAGGATCTGATCCGCCGTAGCGTGGGACCGGCCATTGATCTCAGTGTCGCTTGCGCACCGCAGCTCTGGCCGACCTTCATCGATCCCCCGCAACTGGAAAGCGCCCTGCTCAATCTGTGCATCAATGCCCGCGACGCCCTGCCCAATGGAGGAAGAATCGAGATACGCTGCGAGAACCGGCATCTGGACGAAGCGAGTGCCGCAGCGCTCGACCTCCCGGCAGGCGACTACCTGCAACTGAATGTCGAGGACAATGGTCGCGGCATGGCGCCGGAGGTGATCGAACGGGCAATCGACCCGTTCTTCACCACCAAGCCGCTCGGCCAGGGAACCGGGCTGGGGCTGTCGATGGCGTTCGGCTTCGTACGCCAGTCCGGCGGCCAGTTGCGGATCCGCTCGACCGTGGGCGAAGGTACGCGGGTCGAACTCTACCTGCCACACCACCATGAGGCGCCAGCGCTACCGCAGGCGCTGCCGCAGGCCACACCGCTGGTGCACCTCGGGCAGGCACGCATCCTGCTGGTTGAGGACCAGGCTGCCCTGCGCCTGGTGATCGGTGAGCTGCTGGAGGAACTCGGGCATGAAGTGCATAGCGCAGGCGACGGTGCCGCGGCGCTGACTATGCTCGAAGGGGGGCTGGTTCCACAATTGTTGATCAGCGATATCGGCTTGCCTGGCAGCCTCAATGGTCGCCAGGTCGCTGAGGCGAGCCGTGCCTTGCATCCGGCGTTGCCGGTGCTGTTCATCACCGGTTATGACGAAAGCGCGGCGCTCGCCGATGGGCAACTGCCCCCACGTACGCAGGTACTGCGCAAACCGTTCGAACTGACGGCCATTACCGACGCGGTGGCCCATTTGTTGAGCGCCGGATGACCCCGGTCAGCGCCCGCCGCCCAGGTCAATGAAACTGCCGGTCGAATAGGAGGCCTTGTCCGACAGCAGCCACATGATTGCCTCGGCCACTTCCTCAGGCTTGCCGCCACGCCCCATCGGCAGGCCGGGCTCGAGCTTGCCGACCCGGTCCGGATCGCCACTCAGGGCATGGAAGCCGGTGTGAATGTACCCCGGGCGCACGCCGTTGACCCGTACCCCCTCGCCCGCCACCTCCTTGGCCAGGCCGAGAGTGAAGGTATCCAGCGCGCCCTTGGACGCGGCGTAGTCGACATATTCGTTGGGCGAGCCCAGGCGCGCGGCCACCGACGACACATTGACGATCGCCCCGCCCTGCCCGCCATGCCGTCGGGCCATGCGCAGCAAGGCATGCTTGGCGCACAGCATCGGCCCGACCACATTGGTCTTCATCACCTTGAGCAGGCGAAACTCCGACATCTCCTCGACCCGGCTCTGCTGGCCGATGGTCCCGGCGTTGTTGACCAGCGCGGTGACCGGCCCGAGCTCCTGGTCGACGAAGTGGAACAGCCGTACCACTTCATCCTCGACGCTGGCGTCGGCGCGCACCGCGATGGCGTCCGCGCCCAGCGCGCGGACCTGCGCCAGCATCGCCTCGGCGGCCTGGTCATCGGCGTGGTAGTTGATGCAGATGCGGTAACCCTGTTGCGCCGCCAGCAACGCGGTAGCGGCGCCGATGCCACGGCTGGCGCCGGTGATGACGATGACCTTGTCCATGAGCCTGCCAAGTAGTCCGGAAAAGACCTACAAGATTAGGGGAAATGCCATCATTTGAAAACCTGCGGCCCCACCGCAAAAGGGGGCTTGTCGGGCCGCCCCCGCAGGTTGCTCTCAATGCCCCGCCGACGCCGGCGCGGCCTTGGCCGTGAACGGTGGCTTGGCCAGCCACACCAGCAAGATCAACCCGGCGAACACCCAGGTCAGCAAGGTGAAGTAGTCCACCGTCGACATCATGTACGCCTGGCTGTTGAGGATCTGCTCCAGCTTCGCGAAGTTCTGCGGGCTGGCACCGCCCAGTTGTTCCAGGGTCTGGCGGGTGGCCGGCTCGAAGGTGCTGATGTGCTCGCTGAGGTAGGCATGATGCTGGTCGGCCCGGCGTATCCAGATCCAGGTGGTCAGCGACGCGGCGAAGCTGCCGCCCAGGGTGCGCAGGAACGTCGCCAGCCCCGAACCGTCGGCGATCTGGTGCGGTGGCAGGTCCGACAGCAGGATGCTCAGGGTCGGCATGAAGAACAGCGCCACGCCGATGCCCATGAACAACTGCACCAGGGCGATGTGCAGGAAGTCCACCTCGTTGGTGAAGCCGGCGCGCATGTAGCAGCTGGTGCCGATCGCCAGGAAGGCGATGCCGGCCAGCAGGCGCAGGTCGAAACGGTGCGCGTACTTGCCCACGAACGGCGACATCAGCACCGGCAACAGGCCAATCGGCGCCACCGCCAGGCCCGCCCAGGTGGCGGTGTAGCCCATCTGGGTCTGCAGCCATTGCGGCAGGATCAGGTTGATGCCGAAGAACCCCGCGTAGCCGCCCACCAGCACCAGGGTGCCAATACGGAAGTTGCGGTGCACGAACAGGCGCAGGTTGACCACCGGGTGGCGGTCGGTCAGCTCCCAGATGACGAACACCGCCAGGAACACCACCGAGATCAACGTGCCGATGACGATGAACGACGACTCGAACCAGTCCAGGTCGTTGCCCTTGTCCAGCACCACCTGCAAGGCGCCGACACCGACGATCAGGGTCAGCAGGCCGATGTAGTCCATCGGCTGGCGGCTGGTGACCACCGGGCGCGTGCGCATCTGCTGGCGCACCACGGCGGCGGCGAACAGGCCGATCGGCACGTTGATGAAGAAGATCCACGGCCAGCTATAGCTGTCGGTGATCCAGCCGCCAAGGATCGGCCCGGCAATCGGCGCGACCACCGTGACCATCGCTAGCAACGCCAGGGCCATCCCCCGTTTCGCCGGCGGATACACGGCAATCAGCAGAGTCTGAGTCATCGGGTACAGCGGGCCGGCCACCACCCCCTGCAGCACCCGGAAGAACACCAGCTCGGGCATCGACTGGGCGATACCGCACAGGAACGACGCCAGCACGAACAGCAGCGTGGCCCAGATGAACAGCTTCACTTCGCCGAAACGCCGGCTCAGCCAGCCGGTCAGCGGCAGCGCGATGGCGTTGCTCACCGCGAACGAGGTGATCACCCAGGTGCCCTGCTCCGAGCTCACCCCGAGGTTGCCGGAAATGGTCGGCAACGCCACGTTGGCGATGGTAGTGTCGAGCACCTGCATGAACGTCGCCAGGGACAGCCCGATCGTGGTCAACAGCAGGCTCGGCGGGGTGAACTGCGCGGGGGCCGCCTGGCTCATCGCTGGGCCGTCTTGCCGGTGGCGCTGTTTTCGTGGATCAGCCGGGCGATCAGGTCATCGGCCTCGACCAGCTGGCGGTCGTACACCTCGGTGGTGTAGCTGGCCTGCTGCGGCGGTTGCTGGGCCAGTGCCGGGCCACTCTGGTCGTGCAGGTCGACTTCGGCGACGGTGGACAGGCCGATGCGCAGCGGATGGGTCTTCAGCTGTTCAGGGTCCAGATGGATCCGTACCGGTACCCGCTGGACGATCTTGATCCAGTTACCGGTGGCATTTTGCGCCGGCAACAGGGCAAAGGCGCTGCCGGTGCCGGCGCCGAGGCTGTCGACGGTGCCGGAGTAGGTCACTTCGCTGCCGTACAGGTCGGCGGTGATTTCCACCGGCTGGCCGATGCGCATGTCGCGCAGTTGGGTTTCCTTGAAGTTGGCGTCGACCCACACCTCGTCCAGCGGGATCACCGCCATGGTCGCGGTGCCCGGCTGCAGGCGCTGGCCCAGTTGTACGGTGCGCTTGGCGACATAGCCGGTGACCGGCGCCACCAGCGTGGTGCGGGCATGGTCCAGGTAGGCCTGGCGCAGGTCGGCGGCGGCGGCCATCACTTCCGGGTGCGACGAGACCACCGTGTCGTCGACCAGCGCGGTGCTGGTGTTGAGTTGCTGGCGGGCACTGTTGACGGCGGCCTGGGCCACGGTCAGGTCATCACGGGAGTGAGCGACTTCCTCGGCGGCGATGGCACCGCTGTCGGCCAGCACCTTGCGCCGGTTGTAGTCCTGCTGGGCCTTCTGCAGCTCGGCCTGGCGGGTCTGCAACTGCGCCTTGAGCGAGTCGACATTGCTGTACAGCCCGCGCACCTGGCGCACGGTACGCGCCAGCTTGGCCTCGGCAGCCTGCAGGGCAACCTCGCTGTCGGCCGGGTCGAAGCGCAGCAATACCTGGCCGGCATGCACCAGGTCGCCATCGTCGGCGCCGATGCTGGTGACGGTGCCGGTCACTAGCGGGGTGATTTCCACGACGTTGCCATTGACGTAGGCATCGTCGGTGCTTTCGTGCCAGCGCCCGACCAGGCTGTACCAGGCCCAGGTGCCGGCCCCGGCGAGGATCAGGATCAGCAACAGGGCGAGCAGCCAGGCCTTGCGCTTGCCCGAGTTGTCAGGCGCGGGTGCCGGGGTGGAGGTGTCAGCGGGAGTGGCCATGACAATACCTTGGAAAATGCGTGACTGGGATCAACGGTCGCCGAAACGGCGGATCGTCAGGGGGTCGCCGGCGCTGAGCAGGACTTTGGCGAGCAGTTGCTCAAGGGTCTTGAGCTCCTCGGGCTGCAGCACGCCGACCAGTTCGTTCATTGCCGCCGCGCCGACCTGGGGCAGGCGGTCGGCCAGGCGCTGACCGTCGGCGGTGAGGGCCAGGCGCACCTGGCGGCGGTCGTCGGGGCAGCGGTTGCGCAGGATCAAGCCCTTCTGCACGAGGCGGTCGAGCATGCGGGTCATCGAACCGCTGTCCAAACCGAGGTAGCGGCACAGTTCGGCCGGGGTATCGACCTGGTACTGGGTGACGATGATCAGCACCTTGAACTGGGCGGCCGTGACGCCGTCGGCTTCTAGGTGCCAGTCGAGGATGCGGTCCTTGAGCAGCGCGGCGCGGCCGAGCAGCATGCCGATGGCGCAGGTCTGGAAGTTTTCCGGGGTGAAATGGGACATCGGCGGTCTGCTCGGGCAATTGTGTGAAAATATTACTGCTTAGGCAGTGAATGTCAAAGCTTTGATTAGGAGGCTAAATAAATATTTATCGGGAGGGGCTGAAAGCGTCAGCGCTTTGCTGCGTGGAGTCGGGCTGTTGCGTATTCATGAAAGGAGCGCCGCCTGAGGCGGGATGCTCGACGTTAGAGTTGCAGTGCCTGTCAGATCGAGCGCCGCCCGCGCGGCGCATCGCGGATGAATCCGCTCCTACACTTGTTGCAACGTACCGAACCTGTCAGGCCATGGTTGCCAGCCTTGGCGCAAGGCTTGAGACAGGTGGGGCAGCAGCAATGCCCACCGAAAAATCGCGTCGAGCAACAAGGCTATCAACCATGGCCTATCAGGCATGGCCACGTTGCAAAAGATGTAGGAGCGGATTCATCCGCGATGCGCCGCGCGGGCGGCGCTCGATCTGACAGGCGTTGCAAGCGTTGAGAGGAACACCCGAAGCCGTCAGCCTTGGCGCGCCACCTGCCACAACCGCGCCACATCCGCGGCCCGCGCCTTGAGCAACGCCCCCGCCTCGGCACAAGCCTGCTCCAGGCTCATCGGCCCGCTGGCCAGGGCGAAGGCCGCATCGATGCCCTGCCCATACAGTTGCTCGTAGCCCGCACCGAGCGTGCCCGCCAGCACCACCACCGGCACGCCGTGGCGCTTGGCCACCCGCGCCACCCCGAGGGGCGTCTTGCCGCGCAGGGTCTGGGCATCGAAACGCCCTTCGCCGGTAATTACCAGATCCGCGCCCTGCACCAGGGCATCGAGCCCGGCCAGCTCGGCGACCACCTCGACCCCTGGGCGGAACTGCGCGCCCATGAACGCCTTGGCTGCGAAGCCCATGCCTCCGGCCGCGCCACTGCCTGGCTCATCACGCACATCCTTGCCGAGCACGTCCGCGCAATGATCGGCGAACCGCGCCAGGGCCTGGTCCAGGGCCTGCACCTGCTCGGGGTTGGCACCCTTCTGCGGGCCGAAGATCGCCGAGGCGCCATTGGCGCCGCACAGCGGATTGTCGACATCGGCGGCAACATCCACCTGCACCCGCGCCAAGCGTGGGTCCAGGCCGCTGGCGTCGATGCGCGCCAGCTGCGCCAGTGCAAGGCCACCCTCGGCCAACGGCTCGCCCCGGGCATCCAGCAGGCGCAGGCCCAACGCACGCAGCATGCCGCTGCCGCCGTCATTGGTGGCGCTGCCGCCGATGGCCAGCACAATCCGCGAAGCGCCGGCCGCCAGCGCCGCGGCGATCAGCTCGCCGGTGCCCCAGGTGCTGCTGCGGCAAGCGTCGCGCTGCCCGTTGGGCACCAGCTGGATGCCACTGGCCTGGGCCATCTCGATCACTGCCGTGCGGCTCTCGGCCAGCCAACCCCACCCGGCCTCGACGGGCTCGCCCAGCGGGCCGCGCACCACCTGGCGGCGCAGCTCGCCCTGACTGGCGGCGACGATCGCCTGCATGGTGCCTTCACCGCCATCGGCCATCGGGCATTCGATGCGCTCGCAAGCCGGCCACACTTCGGCCAGCCCGCTGGCGATGGCGCGGGCGACGCCGGAGGCATCGAGGCTGTCCTTGAACGAATCGGGGGCGATGACGATTTTCATGGGGATTCTCCTGTCCTGTTCCGCGCATGCTGACAGGTGCGCGGTGCACTGGCCTCGGTCGGATGCACAAAACCCAGGGGCGGTTGTTTGGGCGAATGCCTTTGCCAGCCGTCAGTCCGCCGGCAACAGCTGCAACCCCAGGTACAAGCTCAGCATCCCCTCCATGCGCAACGGATCCACCTCCCCCACCTCGGCAATGCGCTCCAGCCGGTAGCGCAAACTGTTGCGGTGGATACCCAGCGCCTCGGCGCAGGCCTGGCTCTGCCCCTCATGGGCGCACCAGGCGCGCAAGGTGAGCAGCAATTGCCCGCTGGCATCCTTGGCGCGAATGCGCTGCAAGGGTTCGAGCAGCTCGTCCAGCGCATCGTCGTTGCGATGCCGCCACAGCAGCGCTGGCAGGCGATAGCGGGCCAGGCTCAGCAGGCGCTCGTCGGGCAGCACCTCACGGCCGTAAGCCAGCAGGTCGCGCACCCGCCGGTAACTGCGGCGCAGTTGCTCCAGGCTCTGCGCCGGGCTGCCCAGGGCCAGACGCTCGACGTCCCAGCCGTGGCGCTGCAAGCGTTCGAGCAGACGCGGCTCGTCCAGCGGCACACCGGCCGGCCGACACCACAGCAGCGACTGGCGCGCAGGGCTGACACACCAGCTGTCCGGGTAGCGGCTCATCAGCCAGGCCGAGAGCGCCTCGGCAGGCGGGCCGCCACGCAACTCGAACAGGCAGGCAATGCGTGGCAGGTTCGGTTTGAGCCCCAGCTGCCGGGCTTCATCGACCAGCCGCGGCGAGTCGCCGCTGCCGCCCAGCAACAGTGCCAGCAGGTCGTCGCAGCGCTGGCGACGCCACTGCTGCTCCACCTGCAGATGGCGCTGGGCCAGGAGCATCTCGGCGGTCATGCGCACCAGCTCGCCGTAGGTGCGCAACTGTTGCGGGTCACCGGTCAGGCCGAGCACGCCGATCAGCCGGCCATCAAGCATCAATGGCAGGTTGACGCCGGGCTGCACGCCCTTGAGGCACTTGGCCGCCTCGACGTCCAGCTCGACGATGCGCCCGTTGGCCAGCACCAGCTGCGCGCCTTCGTGGCGGGTGTTGATGCGCTCGGCCTCGCCACTGCCCAGGATCAGCCCCTGGCTGTCCATCACGTTGACGTTGCACGGCAGGATGGCCATCGCCCGGTCGACGATGTCCTGGGCCAGGTCGTGGTCCAGCTCGAACATTTAAAAATCCTCAGGCTCTGTGCAAAATGTGTCTGCGCGAAGGCCAGATAAGGCGAAACGGGGGGGAGGAAGCGCAGTGTACTGGAGTACATGAGCATTCCGAGCCCCGCTTCAACGCAGTATGGGCGAGTGCAGATACCTTTCGTGCGGGGCCTGGGCTTTGGTCGGGGGCACAGCAGCCCATGCCTGAAGCTGTGCAAAAGCACAAAGACAGCCGCGCTACACTGCCCGAGACTTTTCCAGGCGAGCGCCGGCACAGGCGACGCGGTGACAACCATAACAACAGAGAACCCGATCATGGCACACAGCCCCGCCCCTGACCAAGGCAACGAGATCACCCGCAACGCGCTCTACCGGCGCATCACCCTGCGGCTGATCCCGTTCATTTTCATCTGCTACCTGTTCAACTACCTCGACCGCGTCAACGTCGGCTTCGCCAAGCTGCAGATGCTCGACGCACTGAAATTCAGCGAAACCGTGTACGGCCTCGGCGCCGGCATCTTCTTCATCGGCTACGTGCTCTGCGGCCTGCCCAGCAACCTGGCGCTCAACCGCTTCGGGCCGCGGCGCTGGATCGCGCTGATGATGATCGCCTGGGGCAGCCTGTCCACCTGCCTGCTGTTCGTCACCACCCCCACCGAGTTCTACACCCTGCGCCTGTTGACCGGCGCCGCCGAGGCAGGCTTCTTCCCGGGCGTGGTGCTGTACCTCTCGCGCTGGTTCCCGGCGGACCGGCGCGGCCGCATCATGGCCCTGTTCATGTCGGCGATCCCGGTGTCCGGGCTGCTGGGCGGGCCGTTCTCCGGATGGATCCTCGACCACTTCGCCGCGGGCCAGCACGGCCTGGCCGGCTGGCAGTGGATGTTCCTGATCCAGGGCTTGCCCACCGTCGTGCTGGGCGCGCTGGCCATCGTGCTGCTCAGCGACGGCTACCAGAGCGCCCGCTGGCTGAGCCCGGCCGAACGCCAGCTGATCGAGGCGGACCTGAAAGCCGACGCCGCCGGCAAGCCGGCCACCCGCGGCGACAGCGTGATGTCGGTGCTGGGCAACCCGCTGATCTGGACCTTCGGTTTCGTCTACTTCTGCATCCAGAGCGGTGTCTATGCCATCAACTTCTGGCTACCGTCGATCATCAAGAACATGGGCTTCGACAGCCCCCTGCTGATCGGCTGGCTCAGCGCCATCCCATACCTGCTGGCCGGTGTGTTCATGATTGTCGTCGGCCGCTCGGCGGACCTGCGCAACGAACGCCGCTGGCACCTCGTGGTACCGATGCTGATGGGGGCGCTGGGTCTGTTGATCGCGGTGAACTTCGCCGCCCACCCGACCATCGCCATCCTCGGCCTGTCCATCGCCACCATGGGCGCGCTGACCGGACTGCCGATGTTCTGGCCGATGCCGACCGCGCTTCTCACCGCCGGCACCGCCGTGGCGGGCCTGGCGATCATCAACTCGGTGGGACAGATGGCCGGCTTCCTCAGCCCCTACCTGGTGGGCTTCATCAAGGACCAGACCGGCTCGACCGATGCGGCGCTGTATGCGCTGGCCGGGTTGATCGTGGTCGGTAGCCTGGTGGCCTTGCGCGTTTCGCGCAGCACCAGCAGCGCCCTGGCAGGCGTTCGCCAGTAGGTGCCGACGAGGCCATCGCGGGCTTGCCCCGCGATGGCCACCACGCTAGTCGCGAGGTTTCCAACCGGCTTCATGCAATGCCGTCAGCAAGGTATCCCCGTCCAGCGCCGGCACCACCACGCCTCCCTTGCCCTGCATCGTGCGTCCCGCCAGCAAGGCATTGACGATCGCCTCCTCCACCGCTTCCGCCGCCGCCATGAACAACGCCGAAATATGGTCGTTGTTGAGCATGCGCAACTCGGTGCATTGTTCCAGCCCCTTGCGTGCATAGTCCGCCGGCGGCAGATTCTGGTTGCCGGTGGAGAACGCCAGGAAGATATCGCCGCTGGAGTCCTCGGTGCCGCCACCAGTACGGGCGATGCCGATCGACGCGCGCTGGGCCAGGCGCTGGCACTGATGTGGCAGCAGTGGCGCGTCGGTGGCGATCACCACCACGATCGAGCCCATCCCCGGGGTGCCGGTCACAGGTTCGGCGAAAGGCGACGGCAAATGCCCCAGCTGACGCCCCACCGGGTAGCCATCCACCCGCAACTCGCGCCGCTGGCCATGGTTGGCCTGGACCAGGGCGCCTACGGTCCAGGCGCCCTGCCCGTCCTCCAGGCGCCGCGAGGCGGTGCCGATGCCGCCCTTGAACTCGTGGCAGATCATCCCCGTGCCACCGCCCACCGGCCCTTCCTGCACCGGCCCCGAGATGGCCGCTTCCTGTGCCTGACGCACCTGCGCCGGGGTCACGTGCTGGCCCCAGATGTCATTGAGCAGGCCATCGTAGGTTTCCATCACCACCGGCATGCACCAGTACACCGCCTCGTCCGGCAGGCGCTCACGCTCTGCGGCGATCAGCGCATCGCGCACCACGCCGACGCTGTGGGTATTGGTGATGGCGATCGGCGTGGTCAGCAAACCGGCCTCGCGGATCCACTCCAGGCCCGTGGCGTCGCCGTTGCCGTTGAGCACGTGGCAGCCGGCGAAACAGGGCTGCTGACGAGCCGCGCCTGCGCGGGGCTCGATCAGCGTCACCCCGGTGCGGATCGGCGCCGGGCGGTGTTCGTCGATCAGGGTGCTGTGGCCGACCCGCACCCCCGGTACGTCGGTGATGGCATTGAACGGGCCCGGGGTGCCGTGGCCGAGGGTGATGCCCAGTTGACGCGCACGCATGTGTACTCCTTGGATGCTCACAATTTCTGGAAGGTCGGGCTGAGCCGGCCGTGGGTGCTGTACAGCGTGACCGACACGGCCAGCAGCCCGAGGATGATCAACAGGTCGCGCAGGGACGCCTCGCGCAGCAGGGTCACCAGCAGCCAGCCGGCGCCGCTGACCGCCAGCAGCGCCGGCAACGGCCACAGCGGCATACGGTACGGATGCTCGCGGTCGCGGCGCAGTACCCGGCTGCACAGGGCGCATGCGGCCACCACCAGGTAGATCAGCAGCAACAGCAGCACGGTGAACGAGGTCAGTTCCTCCAGGCTGCCGGACAGGCTCAGCAAGGCCGACGGCACGGCGAGGAACAGCGTGGCCAGCCACGGCGACTCCCAGCGCGGATGGATCAGGGTGAAGGCGCGGTTGAACGTGGGCGTCCAGATCGCGTCGCGCCCGCTGCTGTACACCACCCGGCCGACCTGGATGACAATGGCCACGATGGCGTTGAACACCGAGAGGAAGATCCCCGCGCTGACCAGCCGTGCCAGGGTCTCGTTGCCATGGGCGGTCAGCAAGTAGCCGATCGGATCGCCGCTGGCCAGCATCGCCTGCAGCGACGGCGCGCCGATCAGCAGCGCGGCCAGCGGGATCACCTCGATCGCCACCACCACCGCCAGTGACCACAGCACCGCCCGGTGCACGGTGCGGCCACGGTCCTTCATGTCTTCAGCCAGCAGCACAGCGCCACCATAGCCATTGAAGGCGAACAGCGCCATGCCCACCGCGCCCAGCACCAGTGCCCAGGGTGCCGCCGTCAGCACCCCTTGCTCGAGCATCTGCGGCTGCAACAGGCTCGCCGCCGGTTGGCTGGCATTGCCGAACCCCAGAATCACGATCACCAGCAGCGCGGCGACCTCGCAGAACAGGAACACCCCGGTGATCCAGGCATTCAGGCGGATGTTGAGAATACCCAGCGCATAGCTGGAGACGACGATCACCAGCGCCACGGTCTGGGTGTCGAAACGCGTGCCCAGGGCATTGTTCAGGTAGGTGGCGGCGCCACCTGCAAGCACTGGCGGAATGAACAGCATCGAGGCCAGCACGGTGAGAAAGGTGGCATAGCCCGCCAGCCCGCCGAACACGCGCTTGGCGTACACATACTCGCCGCCGGCAGAGCTGTGCGCGCGCCCCAGTTCGGCGTAGCACCAGGCGAACATCAACGCCAGCGCACCGGCCATGATGAAGGACAGAAACGCACCACTGCCGGCCTGTTGGATGGCGAACGGGGCAATGACGAACACGGAACTGGCCGGGGTCACCGCGGAAACAGTGATGGCGACCACGTCGAACACACCCAGGCGCTGCTTGAGCGCGCTTGCGGGCTCTTCGCTGGAGCTCATGGCGTTTTTCCTCTGATTGTTATTGGTTGTGAGGGGAAAACCGGTCGCGCGGCCGCTGGACCTGGGCCGGACTGTAGGCCTGGGCAAGCCTTCGGCCAATTACCCTTAGGGGGTACGCCTCTTGACGGGGAGCGGGAAACCTCCCGAGACTGCGCAATCGCAGGTCGAAACTTGTGGGAGCGGGCTTGCCCCGCGATGACTCAGGGTTGCCTGATCCGACGCCATCGCGGGGCAAGCCCGCTCCCACGCACCCATTGCGATCGGGAAATCTGCGATATACCTGACCTGCAACTGGCGTAAGCCACGGGGGCCCATGCACCACCTGTTCACCGAAGCCAGCGCCCACGCTGGCCTTGCCCGCACCGTCGAGCAGATCGGCCAGCCGCGCTTCTGGCGCCAGTTGCTCCTGCTGCTGCAGCAATGGCTGGCATTCGACAATGCCCTGGCGATGTTCTACCCCCGTACCGGGCTGCCCCGGGCACTGGAAATTTTCGACGCGCGGGGTGAAGGCAACCCCGAGGCCATGGCCCTGTACCTGAGTGGCCTGTATCAGCTCGACCCGTTCTACCAGGCCTGCCAGGAGTGCATCGGCGATGGCCTGCATCGCCTGGAAGAAGTGGCGCCGGACCAGTTCCGCCAGAGCGAGTACTACCTCAAGTACTTCCACGACCATGTCCTGGAGGACGAGGTGCAGTTCATCGTCCAGCTCGGCGACAGCGGCGCCCTGTCCCTGTCGCTGGGCCGGCGCGAACGGTTCGACAGCGCCAGCCACGGCCTGCTGGCGCTGGTATGTCCGTGGGTGGTCGCGCTGATGACCCAGCACTGGCAGCAGCACAGCCTGCGCCCGGCGCCAGCGGCGGGCATGGCCCACCAGGTGCGCGACGCCATGAGCCTGTTCGGTGCCAAGGTGCTGTCGGAGCGCGAGCTGGAGATCGCCCGGCTTATCCTGCGCGGTTATTCATCGAAAGCCATGGCCGAGCGGCTGGCCATTTCACCGGAGACCATCAAGGTGCACCGCCGGCACCTCTACGCCAAGCTGGACATCTCGTCGCAACCGGAGCTGTTCTCATTGTTTCTGCAATCGTTGGGGCACGATCCGCAGGACCCTTGAAAATGTCACTGGCGCAACCGCCCAAGTGCCTCCAGTACATGCCCGGTCGCCCGCTCCACCTCACCTTCGCGGCAGGCGATGCCCAGCTGGCGCCACAAACCTGGCCGCAGCGGCCGTTGGGCAATGCGCGCCTGCGGCTGACGCACCTCACCTTCCTGCGGCAGCAAGGTGGCGCCGTACCCGGCGGCCACCAGGCTCTTGATCGCATCGTTGTAGTTCAGCTCGATTCGCGGCTCGGGGTACAGCCCCGCCGTGGCGAACCACTCCGAGGTGACCCGCGACAGCTGGGTGGTGCTGTCGTTGAGAATCAGCGCCCTACCGGCCAGCCAAGCCGGGGTGACCCGCGCCGGCGGCTGCCAGTCGGCGGGCACGTAGGCCATGATCGGATCGCGCCGCCACGGCGTGATCCTCAAGCCCTTGCCCGCCACCTGCGGCAGCGCCACCAGGCCGATGTCCAGGGTGCCTTCGCGCAGACGCGCCAGGGAGGCCTGCGAGGTCAGCACCTGGACCTGCACGTCGATCCCGGGGTGGTCCACCCGCAGGGTTTCCAGGGCCTGGGGCAACAGGTGGGCGATGGCGCCGGTCGAGGCGCCGAGGCGCACCCGACCGGTCAAGCCCTCGACCTGGCGACGCACCTCGTCCAGCGCCTGGTCGGCATCGGCCAGCAGGCGCCGGGCGCGGGCCAGCAGGGTCGCACCAACGGTCGTGGGGCGAACCTGGCCGCGCGTGCGGGTGAGCAATGGGGCACCGATGCGCGCCTCCAGTTCGGCCACATGCAGGCTGATGGTCGGGGGCGCCAGGTTGAGCTGGCGGGCGGCCTGCGCGAAGGACGCGCAGTCGGCGATCACCACCAGGGTGCGCAGGCGGTCGAGGCTGATTTCTCGCATGAGATCTCGCAAGAGCGGCTATCAATTCAGGATTACTGAACGTGGCCATCATGATATTCAAATTTTCTTTCGTCCAGTAAGCGGCGAGGATTAGCCATCACCCTCGTCACCGGATAATCGACATGCACCAACCCCTCGTCTTCATCGATGGCGACCAAGGCACCACCGGCCTGCAGATCCACGCCCGCCTGCAAGGCCGCGATGACTTGCGCCTGCTAACCCTGCCCGAGGCCGAGCGCAAGGACCCGGCCCGTCGCAGCGAGGCTATCAACAGCGCCGACATCGCCCTGCTCTGCCTGCCCGACGAAGCCGCCCGCGAGGCCGTGGCCACCCTGCGCAACCCGGCGGTGCGGGTGATCGACGCAAGCTCGGCGCACCGTACGGCTCCAGGCTGGGTCTACGGCCTGCCGGAGCTGAACGCCGAGCAGGCCGAGCGCATCGCCACGGCCACCCGGGTCAGCAACCCCGGCTGCTACCCTACCGGTGCCATCGCCCTGCTGCATCCGCTGGTCAAGGCCGGCCTGCTGCCCGCCGACTACCCGCTGAGCATCCATGCCATTTCCGGCTACTCCGGCGGTGGCCGTGCCGCCGTCGAGCGCCATGAACGGCGCAGCGATGATTACCTGCCGACGCTGCAGCTGTACGGCCTGGAACTGGCCCACAAGCATGTGCCGGAGATCCAGCGACACGCCGGGCTCAGCGCAAGGCCGGTGTTCGTCCCTGGCTACGGCGACTACCGCCAGGGCATCGTGCTGAGCATCCCCCTGCAGTTGCGCCTGCTGCCCGGCGTCAGCGCCGAGCAGTTGCAAGCCTGCCTGGAACAACACTACCAGGGTGCCCGGCACGTGCAGGTCATGCCCCTGCACCAGCATGGCGCGGCCGCGGCGCTCGACCCGCAGGCGCTGAACGATAGCAATGACCTGCGCCTGGCCCTGTACGCCAACCCCGAGCACGGCCAGGTGCTGCTGACCGCGGTGTTCGACAACCTGGGCAAGGGCGCGTCGGGCGCCGCCGTGCAGAACCTCGACCTGATGCTGGCTGGGCTGCGCTAGCATCTGCGGGTAGAATGGACACCCGCCTCGTCCGGGGCGGGTGTTTCACACCTTGCCGGAGTTCCACCCGCGATGTTCATCCTCAGCCGCCTTGACGGCGTGCCGCCCGAATCCTTCCAGAACCAGATCCGCCAACTGGTGATCGACCATGTCGGTCAGCTCAGCAGCGTCGCCATCAACCCGGACAACCCGCTGTACCCGCTGTACCAGTACGGTGTCGGCCTGGAGGTGCACCAGTACCTGATGGCCCTGGACGGCACCCGCGGCCTGCGGGTCGAACTGACCCTCGCCCTGGATGCCGACGCGCCGGACCAGTTGCTCGGCTTTGCCCTGGTATTGCCAGCCCAGGACAACCCGCAAGCCTGCGCCCTCGCCTACCTCGCCGTGGACGCCAGCCACCGCCGCCAAGGCATCGCCCGTGGCCTGCTGGATGCCGTGCGTGGCCGCTATGCCTGTGTCGAGCTGAGCGCCTTTGCCCAGCAAGTGCCGTGGTTCGAGAACATGGGCCTGCAGGTAGTCGCCAGCGCCGGGCCGCAGGTATTGATGAGCAGTACCGGCAAGGCCAGCGACGCACTGATCGGGCGACTGGACATCGCGCCGATCTACCAGACCGTCGAGGTGCGGCAGATCCATGCCTACCTGCTCAAACAGCAGGGCGAGGCGACGATGGTCGAGGCCGAACGGCTGCGCGACGAACGGTTGGATACGCTGGCCGAGCAAGCGAGGGCATGCGTCAGCGAACGCAAGCGCGTGCACTGAGGCGCCCCTCGGTTCAGCCCTTGATGGCTTTCTCGATGGCGGCGATATCGATCCTGCCCATCTGTAGCATTGCCTCGAACGCCCGCTTCGCCACGCCGCGATCGGCGCTGGCAACGGCCTCGGTGAGTATCCGTGGACTGATCTGCCAGGACAGGCCCCATTTGTCCTTGCACCAGCCACAGACACTTTCACTGCCACCATTGCCGACGATGGCGTTCCAGTAGCGGTCGGTCTCTTCCTGGCTGTCGGTCGCCACCTGGAACGAGAACGCCTCGCTGTGGCTGAACGCCTTGCCGCCGTTCAGGCCGATGCAGGGCACGCCCATCACGGTGAACTCGACGGTGATCACGTCGCCCGCCTTGCCCGAAGGGTAGTCGGCGGGCGCCTTGTGCACCGCGGTCACGCGGCTGTCGGGAAAGGTGCTGGCGTAGAAGTTCGCCGCGTCCTCGGCGTCGTTGTCGTACCACAGGCAAACGGTGTTCTTGGCGGTCATGGGCGCTCTCCTGGGCGGGTCTCACTGCCCACGAGTCTAGTCCCCGGATCCACCTGCCCTGGGCAAGCGCGATCAACGGCTGACCAGTCAGCCCCCCTGGCTCAGGAGGCGACCCATGCGGCTTGCACGGCGTCAGCGTCGCGCTGGCTGAACGCCAGGTAGGAGGTACCAGCGCAACCTGGCGCTTGCCGCCACAGGTCCTGCTCGGTGAAGAGCAGGCCTCCAGGTGCCCGCCGCAACCCTTACAGCGCCTATAAAATCGAGCGCCGCGCGGGCGGCGCTCGATTTCATAGGCGCAGAAGCCTTCGTGGCGAACACTTTGAAATGAACGCAGACAGCAACAAGGGTGCTGTATGCCGGGTTTGCTCGCCATCTGTGTCTAACGGCAATTGTCCGCCACGCCTAGGATCGAAGGCTGTAACCAAGGGAGCTGCCATGAACGAACTGCCCACCACCAGCGACTTTCCCGGGCTGGTCCTGCGCCGCTTGCTGCCGGGCGACCAGGCCATGGTCTGCGCCCAACGCGAGGCCATGTTCCTGGAGGCCGGTGGCGACCCTCTAAACCTGCAAACCATGACCGAACACTTCCGGCCCTGGCTGCAACCGCGCCTGGCCGATGGTCGTTACTACGGGTTCGTGCTGCTGGATGACGAGCAGCCGGTGGCGGCCATCGGCCTGATGTCGATCGACTGGCCGCCGCACCCGGCGCATCCCTGTCACGACCAGCGCGGCTATGTGCTCAATGTCTACGTGGAACCTTCCCATCGCCGCCGGGGACTGGCGTCGAAACTGATGCGTCTGGCCGAGGCAGAGTTCACCCGGCGCGGCCTGGGCTTTGCCGTCCTGCATGCCACCGAGGTGGGCCGCCCGGTCTACGCCGGCATGGGCTGGGCGCCTACCACGGAAATGGCCAAGCACCTCGGCTGAGCGCTCAAGTCAGCCGCGCAAGCGCCGATACCTCTCGTGCATCCGCCCTGATTGTGCGGTTACTCAAGGAAGATTCAAGTTGCGTTACAACCTCCCGGCCCTGCTGATCCTGTCGCTGTTCCTGTCACTCACCGGCTGCAATGGCCTGCCTCGCGCCACCAACGACAACGCCCCGCCACTGGGCCCGGTTCTGCCGGACAGCGAGGCGCGCAATGCCTGGATCGCCCAGGCGCTCGCCCGGGATCCGCTGGCCAGCCAGAACCGCCAACCAGCACCGCGCCAGAGCAATGCGCAGGTCGTCGCCAAGCTGCGCCAGAAGCGCGATCTTCAGCTGCCGGACGCCTACTGGACGCAATGGCAACGTAACCTCGATGCTTTCGATGCCGACACCCTGCGCCACAAGGAAGCGCAGCGTGCCCTTTACATCGCCACCTTCACCGATCAGCTCAAGCGCGTCGACGACCTCACCCTGCAACGCCTGGCCAACGCGCCCGACACATTGGACGCAGCCACTCGCGAGGACTGGAAGCTCCGCCTGATCGATCGTTACAGCCGCTACATCATCGACAGCGAAGTAAACCGCGACATCATCGACGCCCACCTGCGGCGCATGGCGCAGATGGACCGGCAGTACGGCGTCTGCGCCCTGGACAGCGACTGCTGGGACCGCCCACCCACGCCCTGATATTTGACGCTCGGTGGCCCAGCGTTCAAGGTTGTCGCACCCCATCGATCCGGAGTTCTCCATGCATTTCGACCTGATCCAGTCCCTGAGCCTGGCCGGCAAGACCGATGTGCCCAATGACGACCGCCTCGGCAGTGCCGACCGTCATGCCTGGGTGATCGACGGCGCCACCGACCTCGGCGCCCCAGGCCTGCTGGGTGAGCGCGGCGGCGCGGCCTGGCTCTCGGCCACGGCCCAGCGTGCCTTCGCCATGGCGTCGGGGCCGCTGCGGCAGGTCTGCGCGTCAGTCTTCGACTCGATCGCCCAGGCCTATCTGCAAGACCGCCAGCGTGAGCCCGTGGCCACCTGGGAGTTGCCACGTGCCGCCTTTGCCGCCGTGGCGCTGGAAGGCGAAGAGCTGGTCTGCGCGCACCTGGCCGACTGCGTGGTGCTGCACCGCAGCGCGCGCGGCATTCACTTCCTCACCCCGGAGCCCGACCGCGAGGCCGAGCGTGCCGAGGCTACGGCACTTGGCCCCGGCACCGGCGCCCATGGCGTGCGCACCCCCGCTGTGCTGGCTGACCGACGGGTAGCCCGTGAACGCCCCCGCGCCGTGCTAGGCATCGATGCCCAGTTGTCCCGGGAAGGGACGCTCTACAGCCGCGCTCCAGTGGCCCGAGGCGACGATATCCTGTTGATGAGCGACGGTTTCGCGGCGCTGTTCGACACCTACCGGGCCTACGACCCGGCCGGTTTCATCGAGCGCCTGCTGGCTCATGGCCTCGATGACCTGGCGCGCACGTTGCGTGGCATCGAGCACGACGATGCGGCCTGCCTGCGCTATCCGCGCTTCAAGATGAGCGACGACGCCTCGGCGATCTGGTTGCGGGTTGGTTAAGTCCCCGCGAGCCAGGCCAGGCGCTTGTGCAAAAAATAGCGGGTATGCCCAGGCGGGAAATCGGCAATCTCGCCAAAGACTTCGAACCCCAGCTTGCGGTAAAAGTCCGGCGCCTGGAAGCTGAAGGTGTCGAGCCAGATCCCGCCACAGCCCTTCTCCCTCGCCAGAGCCTCGGCCCTGGCCATCAGTTCACGCCCACAGCCCTGCCCGCGCATCCGCTCGGGCACCACCAGCAGTTCGACGAACATCCAGCCCCCGCCGAGCCTGGCATAAAGGCCACCGACGATTTCATCGTTGGCAGGATCGCGTAGCGTCCAGGCGACAGTGGCCGCGCCGGGCGAGCCGATCACGCCATCGTTGAATGCGCGCAAGGGTTTTAGAATTGCATCGTGATGCAGGCTGGTCGCCTGGTCGGTGAAATCGATACCGAGTGTCATGGCAGGTCGTCCGGTTGACCATGGAGGGGCGGCGCCAAGCGCGCCGGGTTAAATTTGCTTGACGTTACATCAAGGCTTTACGTACAGAGCGTAACGCCAGAAACCTGTTTCCCTGCTATGGTAGCGCCCTTCTACCGGGCAGCAGGAAGCAAGTTGGGGATGGACCTCTTGAGAACTCTAGGCATGATTTTATTGGCCTGTGCTTGCGCTCCTACAATGGCGCACGAAACGAGTGATCCATTCGAAAGTGCGACGTATGGCACGACACTACTCCCCTTTATAATTGTTGGGGGGACCACGGCGCTGACGGTCTGGAATACCAATATGAAATCGGCAAAAGCCGACGCACTGGCGTTCATCGGTTCAGGTGGCGAGATACGGGGAGCTCAATTTGAGCAAGCTGTCCGGTACTACCATTCAGCCTACAGCCAACCTTATATGTCTGATGAGCAGCTGGCTCTTGCGATCGTAACTTCGATCTAGGCGCTGTATGAAAAGCCTTTGGACGAAGGTCAGGCAAGGCGAAAACCGCCTAGGCTCTGTATGAAAAGCCTAAGAGCCCTGCGCCTTCACCTGGCAAATGCCGTTGGCCCGGTTCCTTCCGGTGTATGAGACGCTCGGGGAGCCGTCCGGGTTGATCGATAGCGAAATGGTCACTCCGCTGGCTTTGGCTTCGAAGTAGTTCTCGTTGAACTTCTTCAGTTTGCCCTCTTTGCCATTGATGTAGATCGGGCCGCCCTCGTCCGCGTGGACTTCAATTTTCCCGGGGCATGTTGCGTTCAGCAGTGGAATACCAGCCTGAGCCGCGCCTGACGCTACCAGCAAAGCCAACAGCAGTAATCGCTTCATCTCACGCGCCTTGAGTGGTTGATCAAGATCGAAGCAATAGCTCAAATCGGCGCTGCCCGCCAGCGTCTTCCCCACTTCAACGAATTCAGCGAGTGACTTGTCCGAGCTTGCCAAGCTGGAATCGGCGGTAATTGGTACAGGATTGGTACAGGATTAAATTTCGTTCACGTTACGCCCTTTGGATATAAGGCATTCGACAGCCGTTCGACCATACTCCAGAATGCAACGGTTTTTTGGGGGAAACCCTTGCACAGCCAACGACATACCAACATTTAGTGAGCCTCAACGTGAAAACTTCCCTGTCCATCCTCAGCCTGCTGCTGTTGCTCACAGGAACCGCGACCCTACCGTCGACCGCTGCTGCACAACCCCCGGCCCAGGTCCAGCGTGACCCGAGCAAACTGCACCTGGCGTCCGGCAGCGCCCTGTTGATCGACCTCAACACCAACAAGGAGCTGTATTCCAGCCACGCCGATCGCGTGCGCCCCATCGCCTCGGTCACCAAGTTGATGACCGCGATGGTCGTGCTCGACGCCAAGCTGCCCATGGACGAGATGCTCACAATGACCATCGCCAACAACCCGGAGATGAAAGGCGTGTATTCCCGGGTAAGGCTGGGCAGCGAGCTGAACCGTCGCGAGACGTTGCTGATCACCCTGATGTCGTCGGAAAACCGTGCGGCCAACTCACTGGCCAACCACTACCCCGGTGGCTACGGCGCGTTTATCAAGGCGATGAACGCCAAGGCCCGCAGCCTGGGCATGAGCCACACCCGCTACGTCGAGCCGACCGGCCTGTCGACCTTGAACGTCTCCACCGCCCAGGACCTGGCCAAGCTGCTGATGGCCTCGCGCAAGTACCCGATGCTCAGCGAGCTGTCGGTCACCCGCGAAAAGACCGTGGCGTTCCGCAAGCCCAATTACACCCTGGGTTTCCGTAACACCGATCACCTGGTGAACAAGAGCAACTGGGACATCAAGCTGACCAAGACCGGCTTCACCAACGAGGCGGGGCACTGCCTGGTGCTGCTGACGAAGATGGACAACCGGCCGGTGGCCATGGTGATCCTCGACGCCTTCGGCAAGTACACCCACTTCGCCGACGCCAGCCGCATGCGCCAGTGGCTGGAAACCGGCAGTGCCAAGCCGGCGCCGGCGGTGGCCATGCAATACAAGAGCGAAAGACAGCGTGCGCGCCTGGCGCAGGACTGAAACGACAACGCCCCGCGCAAGCGGGGCGTTGTGGGCTGAAACCGGGCGTTTTCAGGCCTGGGTGGATACCATGCCACCGGCACTGTTGCCGCCGGTCTTGGTCAGTGCATCAAGCAACTTCGCGGTCGCTGCCTGTATTTGCCCGCTCAAGGTGGCAATGCTCGACTGCTTGGCGAGAATCATCGTCGCTTTCGTGGTGTCGTCCATTTCCTGCGCGGCGATCTTCGCCAGCTGACGCTGCTCTTCGGCCATCTGCTTCTGCAATTGCCTGATCATCTCGCGCATTTGCTGAATGTACGACGGCTCGCCGCTACCCTCGTCATCCTCGGCCTTCTTTGCGCTGGCAGGCTTGCCTGATTCGCCGGTGCCTTTGAGGTCTACCGCGACAGTAGCCGGCGACTTCTCGTCTTCTTTGGCCTGCCCCTTGACCAGTTGCGTGGCGATGCTGCTGCTGACGTTGTTGATACCTACCATTCCTTAATCCTCCACGGTGGGTCCTTTCAATGACTGGAGTATCGGCGCCACGCGCGCAAACTTGATGCTCGCCCACCGATAAATTTACCCGCCCGCCATTCGTCCACCTGATACCCGAGCCCTGCCCTAGCGCCCACCGCGCCGCCAGGCCGGAACCGATCAGCCCTGCAACGAGATGGCAATGACCAAGACCCGCTCCCGCAAAGCCTTGTACATCGGCCTGCCCCTGGCCCTGGTGGCCGCCCTGGGTGGAGCCGCCGGCTATTACTTCTGGAAACAGGACGGCGGCTACCCCCGTGCGATCGTGCAGCAGGCCAACGACCTGCATGAGCACATGCTCTCCTTCGACAGCCATGTCACCGTGCCGTTGGGCTACGGCAGCACCGGTTACGAAGCAGACAAGGACGGCCGTGGCCAGTTCGACCTGGCCAAGGCGGCCAAGGGCCGGCTGTCCGGCGCGGCGCTGACCGTCTTCGGCTGGCCGGAGCTGTGGAACGGCCCGAACGCGCCACACCGCCCCACCCCTGGCTTCATCGACGAGGCCCGCAATCAGCAGGAAGTGCGCTACAAGATCATCAGCGGCATTGTGCGCGACTTCCCCAACCAGGTCGGCATCGCTTACACACCGGACGACTTCCGGCGCCTGAACGGCGAAGGCAAATTCGCCATCTTCATCAGCATGCTCAACGCCTACCCACTGGGCAGCGACCTGTCACAGCTCGACCTGTGGACCAAGCGCGGCATGCGCATGTTCGGCTTCAGCTACACCGGCAACAACGCCTGGGCCGATTCCTCACGGCCACTGCCATTCTTCAACGACACCCCCGACGCCTTCGGCGGCCTGTCGCCACTGGGCGAGCAGGCGGTCAAGCGGCTCAACGACCTGGGGGTGATCATCGATGTCTCGCAGATGTCCACCCTGGCCCTGGAAGATGTCGCCCGCCTGAGCCGCGCGCCGTTCGTGGCCTCGCATTCGGCACCACGGGCGCTGGTGGACATTCCGCGCAACCTGTCCGACAAAGAGATGCAACTGATCAAGGACAGCGGCGGCGTGCTTCAGGTGGTGGCCTTCACCACTTACCTCAAGCCCCTGAGCAAGCCGACCCTGGAGAAACTCGAAGCCCTGCGCGCACGCTTCGACCTGCAACCGTTGCAAGGTTTGACCAACGCACTGATGCCGGGCGACCCGATCATCGCCATCTGGCCAGAGGCGCGCTTCGGCGAATACGCCAGCAGCCTGTACGCCATCGTCGACGAAGAGCCCCGCGCCGGCCTCAAGGAGTATGTCGACGCCATCGACTACGCCGTGAAGAAGATGGGCATCGATCATGTCGGCATCAGCTCCGACTTCAACGATGGTGGCGGCGTCACCGGTTTCATGAACGTCGGCGAGATCCGCAACGTGACCGCCGAACTGCTGACCCGTGGCTATTCCGAAACCGATATTGCCAAGCTCTGGGCAGGCAACTTCCTGCGCGTCTGGGGGCAGGTGCAGAAAGCCGCCAACCCCGTGGCCCAGCTCGCCAATACCGCCCAGGAAACCCGCCATGACTGATCGGCGCGCCTTCCTCAAGCAGGCCGCCGCCCTGGCGGCCAGCCTGCCGTTGCTGCCAAGCGCCCTGGCCGCCACCGCCACCCCGGCGTCATTGCAGGGCCCGGACAAATGGCGTCAGTTGCGCCAACTGTTCCCCCTGGCGCCGGATGTCGCGCACTTCGCCAACTTCCTGATCACCGCCCACCCGCGCCCGGTACAGGATGCGATCGACCGCCACCGCGCCACCCTCGACCACAACCCTGCGGTGTGCATGGACTGGGAGAGCCAGTACGAATGGCAGCGCGAGGATGAGGTCCGCGAGTGGGCTGGCCGCTATCTGGACGTGCGCCCCCGTCAGGTCGCCCTCACCGGCAGCACCACCGAAGGCCTGGGCATGATCTACGGCGGCCTGCACGTGGCGTCGCACCAGGAGATCCTGACCACCGAGCACGAGCACTACTCGACCCACAACTGCCTGGCCTTCCGTCAGCGCCAGCATGGCACCCAGGTGCGCAAGCTGCGCCTGTTCGACAAGCCGGGCGACGTGTCCACCGACCGGGTGCTGAGCGTGATCGACCGCAGCATTCGCCCTGAAACCCGGGTGCTGGGCATGACCTGGGTGCATTCGGGCAGCGGCGTCAAGCTGCCGGTGGGCGCCATCGGCGAGCTGGTGCGCCAGCACAACCGCAACCGCGACGAGGCCGAGCGCATTGTCTACGTGGTCGATGGCGTGCATGGCTTCGGCGTGGAAAACGCCCGCTTCGCCGACTTCAACTGCGACTACTTCATCGCCGGCACCCACAAGTGGATGTTCGGCCCACGCGGGACCGGGATCATCTGCGCGGCGTCCGAGAAGATGCAGCACCTGACACCGACCTTCGCCACCTTTTCGCGCAACGAGGACTTTGGCACCATCATGACCCCGGGCGGGTACCACGCCTTTGAGCACCGCTGGGCGCTGGGCGAGGCCTTCAAGCTGCACCTGGAGCTGGGCAAGGCCGATGTCCAGGCGCGTATCCACCAGCTCAACGACTACCTCAAGGCGCGGCTCGCCGAACACCGCGCCGTGGAGCTGGTAACTCCGGCCAGCCGCGAGTTCTCCGCAGGCTTCACCTTCTTCCGCATCAAGGATCGCGATCCCGATGCCGTCGCCGCCTACCTGAACGCCAACAAGGTCATGGTCGATGCCGTGGATCGCGACGCAGGACCGGTGATCCGCTTCGCACCGAGCCTGCTCAACGACGAACAGCAGGTTGACCGGGCCACGGCATTGCTGCGTACGCAGATCGGGTAAGCCTCGTCACAGGCTCCACAGGGCTGCGTGGGAGCGGGCTTGCCCCGCGATCACCGGCCCCGCCGGTGCCATCCTGCATGCGCGCCGTCGCGGGGCAAGCCCGCTCCCACTTTAACCGGCCACGTGCTCGCAGCTAGCGCAGCAACGCCTGGATCTGCTCGTGCAGGGTATCCAGGTCGAACGGTTTGGCGAGGATCGGCGCCTTGCGTGCGATCGGGCTGCCGGACTCGAGAATCTCCGCCGGGTAGCCGCTGATGAAGATCACCTTCAGGTCAGGCCGCAGTTTCACGGCAGGCTCGGCGATCTCCACTCCGGAAATCCCGCCCGGCAGGCGGAAATCGGTGACCATCAGGTCCAGGTGCGGCTTGCTGGCCAGGATCGCGAACGCCTGCTCGCCATCCTCGGCCACCAGCACGTGGTAGCCCTCGCCTGCCAGGTAATCGCGCAGGATCATGCGGATCGCTGGCTCGTCCTCGACCACCAGTACCACGTCTTGTGCATCTTCACTCATGACAACGCCTTCGAATTCAATAGGTTGGCTATCAGACCGCAGCTTTACGCAGAGGTTGCCCGGGTCTGGTCACAGGCGTGCGGCAACACCGATAGCGGCAGCTGGACGGTGAACGTCGACCCTGCTCCAACCTGGCTGTGGACCTGGATCCGCCCGCCATGGGCGAGGATGATCTGCTCGGAAATGTACAGCCCCAGGCCCAGGCCGCCACTGGCCTGCTGCGCGGCGACACGCTCGAACTGCTGGAAGATCCGCTGCTGGTTCTGCGCATCGATGCCGATACCCTGGTCCTGCACCTGCACGCAGGCCATGGCATCCTCTTCGAACACCCGCACCTGCACAGGCTTGCGATTGCCGTAGCGCAAGGCATTGGACAACAGGTTGGCCACCACCTGTTCAATCCGGAATTCGTCCCACTCGCCCTGCAAGGCATCGCAACGCTGCAGCTCGATGACGGTATCCACCGCGCTGGCCTGGGCGGCGAAGTTCTCCACCAGCCCGCGTACCAGCTGGCCAAGGTCGAAGGTGCGCGGCCGGATCGACAGCTTGCCAGTGCGAATCCGCGAGACATCGAGCATATCCTCGACCAGGCGGATCAGGCTGTTGATCTGACGCTCGTCGCGCTCGACCATGGCCTTGAGCTTGTCCTCGCTGAACGCCGCGAGGTTGCCGCGGGACAGGTGCATGCGGCGCAACTGGGTTTCCAGGATCAGCCCGTTGAGTGGCGTACGCACCTCATGGGAGACGATCGACATGAAGTCGTCGCGCATGCGCACCGCCCGCTCCAGCTCGCCACGGGCCAGCTGCAACTGGTTGAGCAACAGTTCCTGCTCCTGGCGGCCCTGCTCCAGGGCCTGCAGTTGGCGGTCCAGCGCCTTGCGCTGACGGAACAGGTCGACAAACACCGACACCTTGCTCTTCACCGCCAGGGTTTCCAGTGGTTTGTGCAAGAAATCCACCGCCCCGCTCTCGTAACCCTTGAAGGCATAGTTCATCTCGCGCCCGGCGGCGCTGACGAAGACGATGGGGATGTTGCGGGTCTTCTCCATGCCGCGCATCAGCTCGGCCAGCTCGAAACCGTTCATGCCCGGCATCTGCACATCGAGAATGGCCAGGGCGAACTCGTGCTCGAGCAGGAGCGACAACGCCTCGTCGGCGGACTGGGCCTGGTACACCTCGCGGTCATCGCCGTGGATCAGGGCGTCCAGAGCCAGCAGGTTTTCCGGCAGGTCGTCGACGATCAGCAGTTTCGCGGTGATGTGGCTTAGCATGCGCTGGGTTCCAGGGTAGCGAGCAACTGCCCGATACCACTCAGGGAAAGAATATGGTCCGGGTCGTGCAGGGCCAGGGCGGCCTCCGGCATCAACGCGACCTGTGCTTCGCGGGGGTCCTGGACGACCGTCCGGCCACCGCTTTGTCTGATGCGCAAAAGCCCTCGGGCACCGTCTTCATTGGCCCCGGTGAGCAATACGCCGAGCAGCTCCGAGCCATAGGCGTCGGCGGCCGACTCGAAAAGAAAATCAATGGCCGGTCGCGAGAAATGCACCGGTTCCTCCTGGCTCAACGACAAGGTGCAATCACGCTCCACCGACAGGTGATAGCCCGGCCCCGCCACATAGATCAGCCCCGGCTCTATCCGCGCCTTGTCGAAGGCCTCGCGAACCGGGCGGCGCAGGCGGCGTTGCAGCACCTCGGCCAGCTGGCTGTGGCGATCATCGGGCAGGTGCAGCACGCACAACACCGGGATGGCGAAATCGTCGGGCAGCACGCCGAGCACGCTGAACAGTGCCGACACGCCACCCGCCGAGGCGCCAATGACAATCGCACGCACGCTGTTCATGTCTTGCGGTAGATCCGCTCGGGCCGCACCAACGGCTCGAAACGCTCGCCGTAGGCCGAGAAGTCCACCGACTCCTTGCTGCCCAGCACCAGGAAACCGCGGTGGCACAGCGACTCGTGGAACAGCCCCAGGGCACGGTCCTGCAGGCCCTTGTTGAAGTAGATCAACACATTGCGGCACGACACCAGTTGCGTCTCGGAGAACACGCTGTCAGTGGCCAGGCTGTGATCGGCGAAGGTCACGTTGTCACGCAGGCTGGCGTCCATGATGGCGTTGCCATAGGCGCTGGTGTAGTACTCGGAAAAGTCGCGCCGGCCTCCGGCCTTGCGGTAGCTCTCTTCGTACTCACGCATGCTCTGCATCGAGTAGATGCCCTGCTTGGCCCGCTCCAACGAGTGTGGATTGATGTCGGTGGCATAGAGGATGGTGCGCTCGAGCAGGCCTTCCTCGCGCAGCAGGATGGCCATGGAGTACACCTCCTCGCCGGTGCTGCAACCGGCGATCCAGATCTTCAGCGACGGCCAGGTGCGCAGCAGCGGCACCACTTCGTTGCGCAGTGCCAGGAAGTGCCCGGGGTCGCGGAACATCTCGCTGACCGGGATCGTCAGGTACTGCAGCAGCTCGAGGAACATGCCCGGGTCATGCAGCACCCGCTCCTGCAACGACGATACCGTGCGGCAGTCGAACTGGCGCACGGCATGGAGGATCCGGCGCTTGATCGAGGCGCCGGAGTAATCGCGAAAATCGTAGCTGTACTTGAGGTAGATCGCCTCGATCAGCAGCCGGATCTCGATATCGGTATTGCGTTCACTGGTCAAGATTTCAGATTCGCTCCAATTGCGGCAGCCAGACCCGGATCAGCGAGAACAGGCGGTCCAGCTCGATCGGTTTGGCCAGGTAGTCGTTGGCCCCAGCCTGCAGGCAACGCTGCTGGTCGTCCTTCATCGCCTTGGCGGTCACGGCGATGATCGGCAGCTTGCGCCAGCGCGGTTGCTGGCGGATCAGCCGGGTCGCCTCGTAGCCGTCCATTTCCGGCATCATCACGTCCATCAGCACCAGGTCGATGTCGTCGTTGGCTTCCAGGCATTCTATGGCCTCACGCCCGTTGCGCCCGATCTCGACGATGGCGCCCTTGTGTTCCAGGGCGCTGGTCAGGGCGAAGATATTGCGCACGTCATCGTCCACCAGCAGGATCTTGCGCCCCTCGAACACCTTGTCGCGGCTGCGGGCGGTCTTGAGCATGCGCTGGCGTTCGTTGGACAGCTGCGACTCGACCTTGTGCAGGAACAGCGTCACCTCGTCGAGCAAGCGCTCGGGCGAACGCGCGCCCTTGATGATGATCGAGCGCGAATACTTGAGCAGGTCGGCCTCCTCCTCGCGGGTGAGGTTGCGCCCGGTGTAGACGATCACCGGCGGGAAGCTGCGAATGTCTTCGGCAGTCATGCGCTTGAGCAGCTCATTGCCGAGCATGTCGGGCAGCTTGAGGTCGATGATCATGCAGTCGTAGATGTTCTCGCGCAGCAGCGCCAGGGCGTCCTGGGCCATGGCTACGGCAGTGATCTGGATATCGTCGTCGCCGATCAGGCGGGCGATGCTCTCGCGCTGCAGGTCGTCGTCCTCCACCAGCAGGATATGCTTGAGCTTCTGCGTGAGCTTGGCCTCCAGACGACCGAACACTGCCTTGAGTTCCTCGCGGCTGGTGGGCTTGACCGCGTAGCCCACCGCGCCCATGTGCATGGCAGCCTCGACCCGGTCCTCGACCGAAATGATATGCACCGGAATGTGCCGGGTACTGGCCTGCTCCTTCAGGCGCTGCAGCACGGTGAGCCCGGAATGGTCAGGCAGGCGCATGTCCAGCAGGATAGCGTCGGGCAAGTACTGGGCGGCCAGCTCGAAGCCCTCGTCGGCGGCATGGGCAACCAGGCAGCTGTAACCCAGCTCGTGGGCCAGGTCGAAGAGAATGCGGGCGAAATTCGGCTCGTCCTCGATCACCAGGATGCAGCGGTTGCCGAACGGCGCCCTCTCGCGGTCATCGGCAAAGGCCGGGGTCGGACGCTCGCTGCGCACGGGTGTCGGCACTGGCGGTGGCGGCGGCAGTTCGTCGACCGCCGGGCGAAGGCTGTGCACCTCGACCTGCTGCGCGGAGGGCTCGAAGTGCTCGGGCAGGATCAGGCTGAACACGCTGCCCTGCCCCGGGCTGCTGTCGACATTGATCTGTCCGCCAAGCAGGTGGGCCAGGTCACGGGAGATGGACAAGCCCAGGCCCGTGCCGCCATAGCGCCGGTTGCTGGTGCCATCGACCTGGTGGAAGGCGCCGAAGATCGCCTGCTGCTGGTCGGCGGCAATGCCGATGCCGGTGTCGCGCACCGCGAAGACGATGCCCAGGCCCGTCTGGTGGCTGATGCGCAGGCTGACCTGGCCGCGCTCGGTGAACTTGATGGCGTTGGACAGCAGGTTCTTGAGAATCTGTTCCAGGCGCTGACGGTCGGTGAACAGGGACGCCGGCAACGGCTGCTCCAGCTGCACGGCGAAGGACAGGCCCTTGTCCTGCGCCAACGGCCGGAACATGCCCTGCAGGCCTTCGACCAGGCGCTCCAGCGGGGTGCTTTCGGCGCGCACTTCCAGCTTGCCGGCCTCGACCTTGGCGATGTCGAGAATATCGTTGATCAGGTTGAGCAAGTCGTTGCCAGCCGAATAGATCGACTCGGCGAATTTCACCTGCTCCTCGCTGAGATTGCCTTCGGCGTTCTCGGCCAGCAGCTTGGCCAGGATCAGCGAGCTGTTGAGCGGTGTGCGCAGTTCATGGGACATGTTGGCAAGGAACTCGGACTTGTACTTGCTCGAGCGCTGCAGGTCGTCGGCGCGGGCCTGCAACTCGACCTGGGCCTGGTTCAGCTCGCTGTTCTTGCGGTCCAGGGCCTCGGTGCGCTCGGCCAGTTGTTCATTGGTCTGCTCAAGTTCGGCCTGCTGGGTCTCCAGGTGGGCCTGGGATTCCTTGAGCACCCGCGACTGCTCCTCGAGCTCCTCGTTGGCGGTCTTGAGCTCCTCCTGCTGCACCTGCAGTTCTTCGTTGAGCTGCTGGGTCTCGGCCAGCACTTCCTGCAGGCGCTGGCGATAGCGGGCGCTTTCGATGGAGATGCCCAGGTTTTCGGCGACTCGCTGCAGCAATTCCACGTCGCGCTCTTGCAGTGGACGCAGGAATCCCAGCTCCAGCACGCCGTTGACCCGCCCATCGTCCTGCGACGGCACCACCACGCCGCTGCGCGGCAAGCCACGGCCCAGGCCCGAGCTCAGGCGATAGTAGTCCTCCGGCAGTTCGTCCAGGCGCAACAGCCGCGCCTGGGCCACCGCCTCGCCCAGCAGGCCGGCATGATCGCCCACGCGCGGTTCGCTGCCCTGCTGTTCGGCATCCAGACCATAGGTGGCGACCCGCACCAGCTGGCCATGTTCATCGCGCACATACAGCGCACCGACCACACTGCCCAGGTAGCCGGCGAAAAAGCGCAGGATATTGTCGCCGAGCATTGGCAGCGTCAGTTGACCCAGCACCTGCTCGGCCAGCTGGGTCTGCCCGGCGCGCAGCCAGGCCTGTTGTTCCAGGCGCTCGGCGGCGCGTTGCTGGGCTTCCAGGTTCTCGACATAGCTCGATGACAAGGCCAGCAGGTCACGCCGCCCCAGGTAGGCGAGCAACGCGCTCAGGGCTACGATGAACAGCACGAACGCCGAGATCGCGGTCATGGTGACCGTGCTGACCGTCTCGTTGCGCGTCGTGCGCAGTTGCTGCTCGGTGTTGATGAAGGTCTCGAACTCCTTGCGGATCTCGTCGGTCAGGCGCTTGCCGCGGCCACGGCCAATCGACGACACCACATCACCCTGCTGGCTGCGCCGCTGGCTGATGACTTCGTTGCCGAAGGTGTTCCACTCGCGCTGCAGCGCCGCAATGCGGTCGATGCGGTCGACTTGCTGAGGGTTGTCGGCCACCATTGCCCGCAGGCTGTCCAGGCTGCCGAAGATGCGTGGCTTTGCCACTTCATAGGGGTCAAGGAAACGCTCTTCGCCTGTCAGCAGATAGCCGCGCATGCCGGTTTCCATGTCGATCGACAGCTTGATCGTCTCGTTGGCATTGCCGATCACCCGATCGGTGTGCTCGACCCACTGCATGGCCGAAAGCAGGTAGTAGATCACCGCGACAAAGGCCACGGCGCCCAGTAGCCCCACTCCCAGGGGCAGGCCGACGTTGCGGCTCAGCAGTTTGCGAAAACTGCGTTGGTCCATCGAGGCTGCTTGAATCATGTGAAAGTGCCCGAGCGAAATAAATCCATTGAACAGACCGGCGTCTACATCGTGTAAGGGTTGCCCTGCGCCAGACCGACCGCGAATACAGCGAGTCTAACCAGCTTTCGCGGAACTGGCAGGGCATTTAGCCAGTATTTGAAGCCTGTCTATGGCAATCGTTCCATCTATTTGTCCATGCCGTTAAGCTTGGGAACTTCTGCCATGGCCCTGCGCACAGAGTAGAGACAATCCATCGAAACAGGATCCACACAATGCACCTTCTGGTAGTCGAAGACGACGACATCGTTCGCATGCTGATAGTCGAAGTGCTCGACGAACTGGGCTATGCCGCCATTGAGGCCGACAGCGCTGCCGCGGCCCTGAAGATCATCGAGGATCCCACGCAACCGCTGGCGCTGTTGATGACCGACGTGGGGTTGCCCGACCTGCGCGGCGAGGAACTGGCGGCCAAGGCCCGGGAAAGCCGGCCGGCATTACCGGTGCTGTTTGCAAGTGGCTACGCCGAGAGCTTCAACGTGCCCCCGGGCATGCACCTGATCGGCAAGCCGTTCAGCATCGACCAGTTGCGCGACAAAGTGCTGGAGATTCTCGGCGCACCGTTAACCCGCTGAAGGGGCCAGGCTAGCCCCGCCAGGCACCGACGCCATTGTGTCAGGGATAGAGTGGCCGCTTTGCGGCCCATCGCCGGCAAGCCGGCACCCACGGGAACCGTGCAATGCCAGGGCCAACTGAAATAATTTGAACGTCTCGCGCCTTTAGGCTTCAAATCTTCGAGGTATGCCTCTTTCGTCGGAAAGCCACCATGAAGATGCCCTGTCGTGCCCCTTGCGCTTGCCTGGAGCTGGATTTCGTCCGCGATACCCTGTTCGGCCCAGTGGCCCAGCGCGCCATGTGTCAGGTCCAGTTGGCCGCCCTCAGCCTGCAGGGCCGCCCCGCGCTGCGCCTGCATATCGAACCACCGCTACCCGGCAAGGTGGAGAAGGCGCACAGCGTCGCCTTCGCCTGGGAGGGGCGCAATTATCGGGGCGTGGTCCGTGAACACGTCAAATGCGGCGACGGCGGCATCAATCTGCTGCTCGAGCTGCAATGACCTCAGGCAATCGCCTTGCGGGCCCCCGGCGGGGCATCACGTTGTGCCTTGACCCGACTAACAAGGCCCAGCAGGTCATGGCAGGTATTGAGGCTGGCAATCGGCACGCCCGTCACGGTAAGGCACTCGTCCAGGCTCGAGCCCTGGCCCAGGCGAATGGTGAGGTGCTGGCCGTCCGGGCAGCTCACCTCGCAGCAGTCGGGCAGGCAGGCCTGTTCGATCATCTGCCGCATCTCAAGCATCGATACGCCAATCAACGACATGGTACGACCCTCTCTTGTACTGGATGACCTGTTTGGTGTGGTACGCCCGCGACGGGCAGGATGCCAATTGAAATTGCCCATGATGGGACGCAGGTCCATTCGCCCCGACGATGACAACAGCTCAATGCCTCTAGCACCTTAGTGGAAGAAACCACTGGCCGGGCAACGTTCGGTCTTCTTCGTCCTACAGGCGACGGGCGGTCAGCACCTACATCCGTGCCAGTTCCTCACGGCAGAATTCCACGAACAGTTGCGCCGGCTTGGTCAGTTGCACACGCTTGAGGTGCGCCGCCGCCAGCCCCGACAGCGTCACCGGCTCGGCGATTGCGAGCGTCACCAGTCGCTGCCCGTCGTAGGTGAACTCCGAGTGCGGCCGGGTGACCAGCAGCGAGAAACCGAAGCCCTGCCCCACCATGCCCCGGACCATCTCGATCGACGGCGAACTGAAGACGATGTTCGGCGTCAGCCCCAGTTCGTTGAACAGGCTGACGAAGTAGGTGCGGCTGGGCGCCACGTCGAGCAGGATCATCGGCTCGGGACACAGGTCACGCAACGACACCTGGGCCTGGCCGGCGAAGCGGTGCTTTTCCGGCAGCAGCACATAGGGTTTCTGTGGCGGCATCAGCGGCTCGGTCTCGATGGTGCCGTCCAGGTCATGGTCATAGAGAAACGCCAGGTCGAAGGTACCGGCCGTCAGCCCCTGGATCAGGTCCTGTTGCTCGCCGTCGCGCAGGCGGATGTCCACCCCTGGGTAGCGCTCGCGAAAGCCTGCGATCAGCCGCGGCAAATACAGCGGCGCCACGGTCTCGAAGCAGCCGATGTCAATCTGCCCGGCCACCGTGTCGTTATCGGCCAGGGCGTTCTGCTCGAACTCGTGGGCCATCTGCAACAGGGACCGGGTCTTGGCGTAGAAACGCTTGCCGCTGGGCGTCAGTGACACGCCCTGGGCGTGATGGCGTATGAACAACTGCACGCCGAAGCTCTCTTCCAGGCTCTTGATCGCCGTGGAGATCGAAGGCTGGGCGATGTACAACTGGCGCGAGGCCTCGGCGACGCTGCCGGCCTCCACGGTGGTGACGAAGTACTTCAGTTGGCGCAAGGTGTAGGAAGCCACGCTGACCTCTCTGGCGCCGTGGGCGGCGCGCGGGATTTTCCTGTCAGCTTACCTCGCCTTGAGGCGCGCGGGCGGATCACCCAGGCAAGGATTTACCTGGGGGTTGAGCAGCATTTTCCGTGGCGGCCCGGACCATGCAGGGTCAAACCGCCTGTAGCGGAATATCGCCACCACTGACTTTCCCGTCGCGTCGCTCGCTCATCCAGTCATTGACCTTCTGCCCGAACTCGGCCGGCGCCTTGCGCCCGAACCGCCGCGCCAGGTCGAGGATGGTCTGCTGGGCCAGCGCCTCCTCCATGCGTTTCTGCGCCCCCAGCATCACCGCGTGGATCGCACAGGTGCCCTCGGTCGCCCAGCCCGGCGCCGAACCCTCGAACACCGCGCAGCGCTCGCGGATCTCCCGGCAATCGAAGAGCTTCTTCGGCCCATCGATGGCCGTGACGATATCCAGCACGGTGATTTCGTCGGAAGGCCGCGCCAGGTGAAACCCGCCGCGCACGCCTTCGGTCGCGGCCACCAGCCCGGCCCGGGCGAGCTTGGTAAAGACCTTGGCCAGGTACTCCGGGGGCACCCCCTGCAGCTCGGCCAGGTCGCGCACGCTGGACTCGCGGCTGTCGCCACGCTCGTCCACCAGAAACAGCAGGCAGTGGATGCCGTACTCGACGCCTGCACTGTAGAGGGACATATGAATCTCCGACTGACTTTGTCGCAAATAGTACGCCCTTCAGCGCTGGCAAGCAAAGCCGGGCGTAGCCGCCCGTCGTCGCACTGGCCGATCAAGACCCCGCTTTACGCCAGTAAACACAAGGTATCTGCGCGTTTCATGGCGGTTGGCGAACAACCCGATGCGTAAAAAACACTTGCCGGATTAAACTGCGACCAATACAGTCGTAGTTATTCGGCAAGCAGCACATGCTTCGTCGAAGCCCTTTCTTACCTTGCGGAGCACCTTCATGACCTCTCGTATCCTGATCATCGGTGCCGGCTTTGCCGGTGTCTGGAGCGCCCTGAGCGCCGCCCGCCTGCTCGACCAGGCCCAGCGCGGCGACGTGCGCATCAGTGTGCTGGCCCCGCAGCCGCAATTGCGGATTCGCCCACGCTTCTACGAAGCCGACGTGCACAGCTTGCAGGCGCCATTGGAGGCGCTGTTCGACGTGGTGGGCGTGGAGTTCATCCACGGCATCGCCGATACCATCGACAGCGACGCCCGCCAGGTCAGCTATCGCGACACCGACGGCCGCCAGCACCAGCTCGCCTACGATCGCCTGATCCTCGCCGCCGGCAGCCAAGTGGCCCGCCCTGCCGTCCCAGGCCTGGCCGAGCACACCTTCGATGTCGACCAGATCGAGTCGGCCACTCGCCTGGAGCAGCACCTGCACAGTTTGGCCACCCTGCCCGCCTCCCCGGCGCGCAACACCGTGGTGGTGTGCGGCGGTGGCTTCACCGGTATCGAAACGGCCACCGAGCTGCCATCCCGGCTGCGCGCCATCCTCGGCGCAGGCCAGGCCCGCGTGGTGCTGATCGACCGTGGTCCCAGCATCGGCGCCGCACTCGGCGCCGGGATCACCCCGGCCATCGTCAGCGCCAGCGAGCAGGCCGGGGTGCAATGGCTGACGGGCACCTCGGTGGTGGCGGTGGATGCGGGAGGCGTGACCCTGGACAACGGCGAATACATCGCCAGCAAGACCGTGATCTGGACCGTGGGGGTCAAGGCCAGCCCACTGACCGTCCAGATCGCAGGCGAGCGTGACAGCCTGGGCCGCCTGAAAGTCGACGGTCACCTGAAAGTCGTTGGCCAGGACTACATCTACGCCACCGGCGATGTCGCCTGCGCCGCCGTCGATGACAAGGGCAACCACGCGCTGATGACCTGCCAGCACGCCATTCCCATGGGCCGCCATTCTGGCAACAACGCCATGGCCGACCTGCTCGGTGTAGAGCCGGTGATCTATCGCCAGCCCAAGTACGTCACCTGCCTGGACCTGGGAGAATGGGGCGCGGCCTACAGCGAAGGCTGGGAACGCGAACTGCACCTGCAGGGCCAGGACGGCAAGAACCTCAAGCGCCAGATCAACACGGTGTGGATCTACCCCCCGGCAGCGGATCGCGCCCAGGCGCTGGCGGCTGCCGACCCATTGATCCCGATCGTTGCATGATCATAAAAGGGCCGCTCTGCGGCCCTTTTTGCGACGGAATGAATACTAATGGTCAGCAAGTGACGACATACCGGGGGAGCCGAACTTTGATTGAACGACTGGTCAAAAATAGTGGCACTGTGTCATCATTCTGAAAAAACAACATGAACCGTGAGGATATAACCCTTTCGCAGTGCATCGAGAGCCCTACCAGCCGAGCCCGGTCCGTCCGCGCTCTTGACGCCTGCAGCCACCGTCAAGGAGCGTCGCATGCAGTTACGGAACGTTAAGATCGGCATTCGGGCAGCAGGAATGTTCACCCTGCTCGGGATCCTGGTCCTGGCCATGGGCCTGGTCGCCCTCTACGAAACCCGCAGGATGGACAGCGCCACCGACGAAATCCGCATCACCTGGATGCCTGCGGTACTCGCCCTGGGCGAGGTCAGCAGCAACCTGGGCCGGGCCCGTGCCCTCACCTTGCGCAGTGTCCTGGAGGACAGCAGCAGCGCCCGCCACGCCACCCTGGACAAGATCGTCCAGGTCAACCAGCAACTCGAAAGCGATCTCAAGGCCTACGAGCACACCATCATCGAAGCCGACGATCGCGCCCTGTTCGATACCTTCATTGGCCTGAGCGAGCGTTACCACGGCCTGCAGAAAGCCATTCGCAACGCCGCCGGCAACGACCAGCTGGATGAGGCCCGCCGCCTGGTCAACGGCCCGCTGGCCGAATACGCCGATAGCATGATGAAGGCCCTCGCCGAGCTGATCGCCTACAACACCCAGGGCGCCGAGCAGGCCTCGCAGCGCAGCAGCGCGGCGTCCGACGAAGCCTTTACCCTGATCATCACCGCCATCGCCGTGATCCTGCTCGCGCTGGTCGGCATCGCCACCCTGCTCACCCGCAGCATCATCGTCCCACTGGCCGACGCCGTCGCCGTGGCCGAGCGCGTCGCCACCGGCGACCTGACCCGCGAGATAACCGTGCTCGGCCGCGACGAGCCGGCCTTGCTGCTGCGCGCCCTGAGCCGCATGCAGCACAGCCTGCGCGACACCTTGCGGCGGATCGCCGCCTCCTCCGACCAGTTGGCCTCGGCCTCCGAGGAACTGCACACGGTCACCGAGGACACCAGCCGCGGCCTGCACCAGCAAAGTGCCGAGATCGACCAGGCCGCCACCGCGGTCAACCAGATGACCGCCGCCGTCGAAGAAGTGGCCAGCAACGCCGTGAGCACCGCCGATGCCTCCCAGGGCGCCGACCGCACCACCCGCGATGGTCGCGACCAGGTCAACCAGGCGCTCGTGTCGATCCAGCACCTGGTGGATGACGTGACCGGCACCGCCGAAGAAATCGAGCAGTTGGCCAGCCACGCCAACCAGATCAGCCAGGTGCTCGACGTGATCGGCTCGATCGCCGGGCAGACCAACCTGCTGGCCCTCAACGCCGCCATCGAGGCCGCCCGTGCCGGCGAGGCGGGCCGCGGCTTCGCCGTGGTCGCCGACGAAGTGCGCGCCCTGGCCCATCGCACCCAGCAGTCCACGGCGGAAATCGAGCAGATGATCGACGGCATCCAGACCGGCACCGAGCGTGCGGTCAGCGCCATGCACAGCAGCCAGGGCCGCGCCGGCGGCACCCTTGAAGTGGCGCAGTCGGCCGGCCAGGCCCTGGAGCTGATCGCAGAGGCAATCGCCACGATCAACCAGCGCAACCTGGTGATCGCCACGGCCTCTGAGCAGCAGGCCCAGGTGGCGCGGGAAGTGGACCGCAACCTGGTGAACATCCGCGACCTGGCAATGCAGACTTCGGCTGGCGCCAACCAGACCAGCGCGGCGGCCCAGGACCTTTCACGCCTGGCGGTGGAGCTGAATGGGATGGTGGCGCAGTTCAAGGTCTGAGGTGCAAGAACTGCACGCGAGGCACGCGCGCCCCTACAGATCAACTGCAAGGTTGCTGTAGGGACAGGCTTGCCCCGCGATCGCATTCCAACCCTGACGAACAGGAAAAAACGCTATAGCGCGTAGGACCTGGCGACTACCCCCTGCTCCTCCCCCAGCCCATGCTCTTGACGTTTGCATTCACACGTCAAGGAACACCCATGCTGTTGAGAAACATGAAGATCGGCAAACGGGCGACCAGCCTGTTCACCCTGCTGGCGGCCCTGGTCATGGCCATGGGGCTGGTGGCGCTGTACGAGACCCGGCAGATGAACGATGCCACCGACGAAATCCGCGGCAACTGGCTGCCAGCGGTGATTGCCCTCAACGAAATCACCGGCACCCTCGCCCAGGAACGCGCAGCGACGCTGCGTACCGCCCTGGAGCAGGACGGTGACGACAATGCCAGCGGCAACTTGCTGAACAGCATCGAGGACGCGGTGCAGCAGGACCTGAAGGACTATGAAAAGACCATTTTCGACGCCGAGGACCGCAGCCTGTTCAATGCTTTCATCACTGCGCGCCAACAATACACCCAGCAGCAGCAAGAAGTGCTGCGCAACATCAGCGCCGGCTACGTGACAGAAGCCCGGCGCCTGATCAATGGCCCATTGATCCAACGCGCCGACCGCATGATGGAAACCTTGGCGACTTTGGTGGCCTACAACTACAAGGGAGCGCAAGCCGCCTCGCAGCGTAGCGACGCGGTCAGTGATCAAGCGCTCACCGTGATCATCGGTTCGATGGTTCTGATCGTACTGGTATTGATCGCTATCGCCACTCTGTTCACTCGCAGCATCGTGGCGCCGCTGACCGAGGCCGTCATCGTGGCCGAACGTGTCGCCACCGGCGACCTTACCCACGAGATCGTGGTCATTGGCCAGGACGAACCGGCGTTGCTGCTGCACGCCCTGCGCCGCATGCAGCAAAGCCTGCGCGACACTATTGGCAAGATCGCCGCGTCCTCCAACCGCCTGGCCTCGGCCTCGGAGGAGCTGCACAGCGTCACCGAGGACACCAGCCGTGGCTTGCTGCAGCAGAGCACCGAGATCGACCAGGCCGCCACTGCGGTCAACCAGATGACCAGCGCCGTCGAGGAGGTGGCCAGCAACGCCGTGAGCACTGCCGAAGCCTCCCAGGGCGCGGACCAGACCACCCGTGACGGCAGAGACCAAGTCAACCAGGCCCTCGCCTCGATCCAGCACCTGGTCGATGACGTCACTGGCACCGCCGCAGAGATCGAACAGCTGGCCAACAGCGCCAACGACATTACCCGCGTACTGGATGTGATCGGCGCCATCGCCGGCCAGACCAACCTGCTGGCGCTCAATGCCGCCATCGAGGCCGCCCGCGCCGGCGAGGCAGGCCGTGGCTTTGCCGTGGTCGCCGACGAAGTGCGCGCCCTGGCCCACCGTACCCAGCAGTCCACCGCGGAGATCGAGCAGATGATCGGCGGCATCCAGATCGGCACCGAACGAGCGGTCAGCGCCATGCACAGCAGTCAGGGCCGCGCCAGCGGCACCTTGGAGGTGGCGCAGTCGGCCGGTCAGGCTCTGGAGGTCATCTCGCGGACCATCACCTCGATCAACCAGCGTAACCTGGTGATCGCCAGCGCCACCGAGGAGCAGGCGCAGGTGGCCCGGGAAGTGGACCGCAACCTGGTGAATATCCGCGAGCTGGCAATGCAGACGACCACCGGGGCCAACCAGACCAGCGCATCGGCCCAGGACCTGTCGCAGCTGGCGCTGGAGCTCAATGGGCTGGTCGCGCAGTTCAAGCTCTGAACGGCCTGACGAACATCGCGGGGCACACCCGCTCCTGCAAGGGTTGCGCAGGATCTGGCATGCCCCGCGATGAGTTTGGCGCGGACCTCAGGATTTGACGCCGACCACCCGCTGCGCCTTTTCCGGCTGAGCCCGCGTCGCCAGGCAGTAATACAGCGGCACTGTCACCAACAGCCCGAACAGCCACGACAGGTCGGCCCCCTCGACGATGTTCGAGTACGGCCCAACATACAGCGACGTATTGGCGAACGGCAGCTGCACCAGGATGCCGCAGGCATAGGCGATGATCGCGTGGTGATTGAAACGCCCGTAGATGCCGCCGTCGGCGCGGAAGATCGAGGCGATGTCGTATGCGCCGCGCTTGATTAGGTAGAAATCCACCAGGTTGATCGACGCCCACGGCACCAGCACCAGCAACAGCGCCAGGATCAGCCCGATGAACTGGCCGATGAAGTCCACCGAGGCGTTCAACGCCACCAGACCGCAGCCCACCAGGATCACCCCCGCCAGCAGCACCCGCAGCTTGATGCTCGGCGTCCAGTGGGCGGCGAAGGTCTGGATCGCAGTGACGATCGACAACACCGCACCGTAGAGGTTGAGGGCGTTGTGGCTGATGATGTTGAGCAGGAACAGCACCATCAGCACCGGGCCCAGCCAACCGGTGGCCTGCTTGACCGCCACCATGGCATCGGTGCCTTCCGGCACGCACAGCACCGCCACCGCACCGAAGCTGAAGCACAGGATGGTACCCAGCGTGGCCCCGAGGTAGGTGGCCCAGAACGGTTTGGCGATGCCGACTTCACGGGGCAGGTAGCGCGAGTAGTCCGAGGTATAGGGCGAGAAGCTGATTTGCCAGATGATGCCCAGCGACACCGTGGCGACGAAGCCGGACAGGTTGAACGCGCCACGGCTGAAGAAGTCGCCCGGCAGCTCCTGGGCGAACATCATGATGAAACCCGCCAGCAACGCCGAGCCCATCACCCAGGTGCCGACGCGGTTCAGCGTATGGATGAAGCGGTAGCCGATCACCCCGATGGCGGTGGCGCTCAGGGCGCCGATGACGATGGCGCCGGGCATCGGCACGCCAGGGGCGATGCCGTGGATCGACTTGCCGGCCAGGACGATGTTGGAAATGAAGAAACCGACGTAGATCAATGCGGTGAAGAACACGATCAGCAGCGCACCATAGCGCCCGAACTGGCCGCGGCTCTGCACCATCTGCGGAATGCCCAGTTGTGGCCCCTGCGCCGAGGCCAGGGCGATCACCACCCCGCCCAGCAGGTGCCCCAGCACGATGGCCAGCAGCCCCCACAGCAAGTTCAGGTGGAACACCTGGACCACCATGGCCCCGGTGACGATCGGCAGCGGCGCGATGTTGGTGCTGAACCACAGGGTGAAAAGGTCGCGCGCCTTCCCATGGCGCTCGGACGGTGGCACGTAATCGACCGTGTGTTGCTCGACGAGATGGTGTTGCGACGACGGTTGGGACATAGGATTCAGCTCGAAAGGTCGTTTTTATCGTTGTATGGAAACCGCTCGGGGCGGCCTCTCAGCTGAAGACCATATTATGGTATTCCAAGAGTTTGACAACACTGCGCCGCTCATTTTCACCACAACTGATCCGCTCCATACACTGACTTGCAGCCCGAAGGTTTACACCAAGACCCGTGATTACGGGGGCTTGCGCCGTTTATCGCGAACTCCAGCGCACGGAAAATTCCTCTTGCAATATAGGTATTACGGTATACCATCAGACACATCAACGATAAAAACCGCGGACCACCGCAGCCTTTTCAGAGGTACACGAGATGATCGACGCAACCGTCTACAAGCACGTCCTGGGCTCCTTCCCCTCCGGCGTGACCGTCATCACCACCCTGGACGACGACGGCTCGATCGTCGGCCTCACCGCCAGCGCCTTCTCCTCCCTGTCAATGGACCCGCCACTGGTGCTGTTCTGCCCCAACTACAGCTCCGACTCCTACCCTGTACTGATGAAGAACAAGCGCTTCGCCATTCACCTGCTCTCCGGTGAACAGCAGGCCGAGGCGTATGCGTTCGCGAAAAAAGGCAAGGACAAGGCCGTCGGCATCGAGTGGACCCTGAGCGAACTGGGCAACCCGATCCTGGCTGGCGCCACCGCCGTGATCGAATGCGAACTGTGGCGTGAATACGAAGGCGGCGACCACGCCATCATGGTCGGCAAGGTACACAACCTGATCGTCCCGCAGGAGGCGCCCCGCCCGATGGTCTATTGCCGCGGCAAGATGGCCAGCCTGCCGGCCTTCGCCTGAGACTCTGACGACTGATTCCACTTAGAGCGCCTGCCACGGCGGGCGAAAACAACAAAGCTCCGAGGAAAAGCCCCATGAAATTTTCGCTGTTCGTACACATGGAACGTTGGGATGAGCAGGTCAGCCACCGCCAGCTGTTCGAAGACCTCACCGAACTGACCCTGATGGCCGAAGACGGCGGTTTCAGCACCGTGTGGATCGGCGAACACCACGCCATGGAGTACACCATCTCGCCGAGCCCGATGCCGCTGCTGGCCTACCTGGCCGCACGCACCGAGAAAATCCGCCTGGGCGCCGGCACCATCATCGCGCCCTTCTGGAACCCGATCCGCGTCGCCGGCGAATGCGCCCTGCTCGATGTGATCAGCAATGGCCGCATGGAAGTGGGCCTGGCCCGTGGCGCCTACCAGTTCGAGTTCGACCGCATGGCCGGCGGCATGCCGGCCACCGATGGCGGCAAGGCCCTGCGCGAGATGGTCCCGGCGGTGCGCCAGCTGTGGCAAGGCGACTATGCCCATGAAGGCGAGATCTACAACTTCCCCACCTCCACCAGCGTGCCCAAGCCGGTACAGCCGGGCATGCCGCCGATGTGGATCGCCGCCCGCGACCCTGACTCGCACAACTTCGCCGTGGCCAACGGCTGCAACGTCATGGTCACCCCGCTGATGAAGGGCGACGAGGAAGTGCTGGACCTGAAGAACAAGTTCCAGGCCGCGCTGGACAACAACCCGGACGTGCCGCGCCCACAACTGATGGTGCTGCGCCACACCCACGTGCACAGCCCGGCCGAGCCGGACGGCTGGAAGGTCGGTGCCCAGGCCATCTCACGCTTCTACCGCACCTTCGATGCCTGGTTTGGCAACAAGACCGTGCCGGTCAACGGCTTCCTCGAACCAAGCCCGGAATCGAAGTTCGCCGAGGTGCCAGCGTTCGCGCTGGAGAACATTCGCAAGAACACCATGATCGGCACGCCGGAAGAAATCATTGCGCGCATCAAGTACTACCAGGCGCTCGGCGTCGACGAGTTCAGCTTCTGGTGCGACAACAGCCTGCCCCATGCCGAGAAACGCAAGTCGCTGGAGCTGTTCATCAAGGAAGTGGTGCCGGCCTTCGCCTGAATTCCCTTTGCCTGATTGATTGCGGGAACCAGCCCGCTCGCGTTGGCCCCAGTGGCCGACGTGGGCGGGCTTTTTTACTCATCGCGGGGCAAGCCCGCTCCCACGCCAGACATGAATGCATCGTGGGAGCGGGCTTGCCCCGCGCTGAGTCCAGTCCGGACAGCAATCAAGGTCCCAACGGTCCTGTCGTCCCCGGACGAACCCCAATTTTCGACCGACCCGTGCACATCAACTAT
>NZ_JBSSEW010000016.1:0-186328 GCF_054062095.1 Pseudomonas sp. TE6288 | reverse complement strand
GAAGGCAAAGACGACAACGAAATGGGCACTACCGCTGTCAAGAAGCTGGTAGAAACTCTGGATGCCTACATCCCTGAGCCAGTTCGTGCCATCGACCAGCCGTTCCTGATGCCAATCGAAGACGTATTCTCGATCTCGGGTCGTGGTACCGTTGTTACCGGTCGTATCGAGCGTGGTATCGTCCGCGTTCAGGACGCCCTGGAAATCGTTGGTCTGCGTGACACCACCACCACCACCTGCACCGGTGTTGAGATGTTCCGCAAGCTGCTGGACGAAGGTCGTGCTGGCGAGAACTGCGGCGTTCTGCTGCGTGGTACCAAGCGTGACGACGTTGAGCGTGGCCAGGTTCTGGTCAAGCCAGGTTCGGTCAAGCCGCACACCAAGTTCACCGCAGAAGTCTACGTCCTGTCGAAGGAAGAAGGCGGCCGTCACACTCCGTTCTTCAAAGGCTACCGTCCTCAGTTCTACTTCCGTACCACTGACGTGACCGGTAACTGCGAACTGCCGGAAGGCGTTGAAATGGTAATGCCAGGTGACAACATCCAGATGACTGTCACCCTGATCAAGACCATCGCAATGGAAGACGGTCTGCGTTTCGCCATCCGTGAAGGCGGTCGTACCGTCGGCGCCGGCGTCGTAGCCAAAATCATCGAGTAATCACTCGACCGATTGAAAAAGCCCCCGCTCAGCGGGGGCTTTTTTTATTGGGTTGACACTAAATTGGGGCGTCTATAGAATCACGCCTCCTTTTAGCGGGCGTAGTGCGTCCGTTGGGAACAGCCTGGAGTCTGAAATCCAATGCAAAATCAGCAAATCCGTATCAGGTTGAAGGCTTTCGACCATCGCCTGATCGACCAATCCACCCAGGAAATCGTGGAAACCGCGAAACGTACTGGTGCACAAGTGCGTGGTCCAATTCCACTGCCTACCCGCAAAGAGCGTTTCACCGTTCTGGTCTCCCCGCACGTCAACAAAGACGCGCGTGACCAGTACGAGATTCGCACTCATAAGCGTGTTCTGGACATCGTCCAGCCAACGGATAAAACCGTTGACGCGCTGATGAAGCTCGATCTGGCGGCCGGCGTGGAAGTACAGATCAGCCTCGGCTAAGACTTCGGTCTGGTCGTGTAACGCTCTGAAATGGGCGGCCATAGCGGGTGAAAGCCCCGTACACTCATGAGGTTTACAACATGACTATTGGTGTAGTCGGTCGGAAAGCGGGCATGACCCGTATTTTCACCGAAGAAGGTGTCTCCATTCCGGTCACGGTCATTGAGATCGAGCCGAATCGCGTCACCCAGTTCAAAACCGAAGAAACTGATGGCTACCGTGCAGTGCAAGTCACTGTCGGCGAGCGTCGTGCTTCGCGTGTGACCGCCGCTCAGGCAGGCCACTTTGCCAAGGCCAACGTTGCCGCTGGTCGCGGTGTCTGGGAGTTCCGTCTTGAAGAAGGCGATTTCCAGGCTGGCGATCTGATCAAAGCTGAACTCTTCACTGCAGGCCAGCTGGTAGACGTAACCGGTCAGTCCAAAGGTAAAGGCTTCGCCGGTACCATCAAGCGTTGGAACTTCCGTGGTCAAGATAACACCCACGGTAACTCCGTATCGCACCGTGTCCCTGGCTCCATCGGCCAGTGCCAGACTCCTGGTCGTGTATTCAAGGGCAAGAAAATGTCCGGTCACATGGGCGCTGAGCGCGTGACTGTGCAGTCCCTGGAAGTAGTACGCGTAGACGCTGAACGCAACCTGCTGCTGATCAAGGGTGCCGTTCCAGGCGCTACTGGCGGCGACGTGGTTGTGCGTCCAGCTGTCAAGGCTCGCGGGTAAGGGGAAACTGACATGCAACTTAATGTAAATGACGCTCAGGCGATCGAAGTTTCCGAACTGACTTTCGGTGGCGAATTCAACGAGACGCTGGTACACCAAGCAGTCGTGGCCTACATGGCCGGCGGCCGTCAGGGCACCAAGCAGCAGAAGACCCGTTCTGATGTGGCCGGTGGCGGTAAGCGCCCATGGCGTCAGAAAGGTACTGGCCGTGCTCGTGCCGGTACTACCCGTGGTCCGATCTGGCGTGGCGGTGGTGTAACCTTCGCAGCTCGTCCTCAAGATCACTCGCAGAAGCTCAACAAGAAGATGTACCGCGCAGCCCTGCGCTCCATCCTCGCCGAGCTGGTGCGTAGCGACCGTCTGGTCGTGGTTCAGGACTTCGCTGTTGAAGCACCGAAAACCAAAGATCTGCTGAACAAGCTGAACGGCATGGGTCTGAGCGACGTACTGATCGTTTCGGACGCTGTTGATCAGAACCTGTACCTGGCTGCTCGTAACCTGCCGCACGTCGATGTACGTGACGTTCAAGGTTCCGACCCGGTCAGTCTGATCGCATACGAGAAAGTGTTGATCACTGTCTCGGCCGTGAAGAAATTCGAGGAGCTGCTGGGATGAACCAGGAACGCGTATTCAAAGTCCTCCTTGGCCCGCACGTTTCCGAGAAGGCTACCGTTCTGGCTGAGAAAAAAGGCCAGTTCGTATTCAAGGTTGCTACCGATGCAACCAAGCTGGAAATCAAGAAAGCTGTCGAAGGCCTGTTCAACGTAAAAGTTGAAAACGTGTCGACTGTTAACGTTCTGGGTAAAACCAAGCGTACCGCACGTGGTCTGGGCAAGCGTAATGACTGGAAGAAGGCGATCGTCTCCCTTCAGCCAGGCCAAGATCTCGATTTCAGCAGCAGTGCTGAGTAAGGAAGGGGTGCATCATGGCAATCGTTAAATGCAAACCGACTTCCCCTGGCCGCCGTTTCGTGGTCAAGGTGGTCAACAAGGAGCTGCACAAAGGCGCTCCTCACGCACCGCTGATCGAGAAAAAATCGAAGTCTGGTGGTCGTAACAACAATGGCCGCATCACCACGCGTCACGTGGGTGGTGGTCATAAGCAGCACTACCGTCTGGTCGACTTCCGTCGCAACGACAAAGATGGCATCCCAGCCACTGTCGAGCGTATCGAATACGATCCAAACCGTACTGCTCACATCGCCCTGCTGTGCTACGCAGACGGCGAGCGTCGCTACATCATCGCCCCTAAAGGCGTGAGTGCTGGCGACCAGCTGATCGCAGGTGCCCTGGCCCCAATCAAGGCCGGTAACTCCCTGCAACTGCGCAACATTCCAGTAGGTAGCACCATTCACGGCATCGAACTGAAGCCGGGTAAAGGTGCTCAGATCGCTCGTTCCGCTGGTGCTTCGGCTCAGCTGATCGCTCGCGAAGGTGTCTACGTGACCCTGCGTCTGCGCTCTGGTGAAATGCGTAAAGTCCTGGCTGAGTGCCGTGCGACCCTGGGCGAAGTCTCGAACTCCGAGCACAGCCTGCGTTCGCTGGGTAAAGCTGGTGCCAAACGCTGGCGCGGCGTTCGCCCAACCGTTCGTGGTGTTGCCATGAACCCGGTTGACCACCCGCATGGTGGTGGTGAAGGTCGTACCTCCGGTGGTCGTCATCCGGTATCGCCATGGGGCTTCCCAACCAAGGGTGCTAAAACCCGTGGTAATAAGCGTACCGACAACATGATCGTCCGTCGTCGCAAGTAACTAGAGGGATACGACAGTGCCACGTTCTCTGAAAAAAGGTCCTTTTATCGATCTTCACCTGTTGAAGAAGGTCGAAGTGGCGGTGGAGAAGAACGATCGCAAGCCAGTTAAAACCTGGTCGCGCCGTTCGATGATCCTGCCACAAATGGTCGGTCTGACCATCGCGGTACACAACGGTCGCCAACACGTCCCAGTTCTCGTGAACGAAGACATGGTCGGCCACAAACTGGGCGAGTTCGCCGGTACCCGCACCTACCGCGGGCACGTGGCTGACAAGAAAGCCAAGCGTTAAGGGGTAAGGAAATGGAAGTAGCCGCTAAGTTGTCGGGCGCTCGCATCTCCGCCCAGAAAGCCCGCTTGGTCGCCGACCAGATCCGCGGGAAGAAGGTGGGCGAAGCGCTCAACCTGTTGGCCTTCAGCAGCAAAAAAGCCGCTGAAATCATGAAGAAAGTCCTCGAGTCGGCCGTTGCCAACGCCGAACACAACGAAGGCGCAGACGTTGATGACCTGAAGGTCTCTACCGTCTTCGTCAACGAAGGGCGTTCGCTGAAGCGCATCATGCCACGTGCCAAAGGCCGTGCTGATCGCATCGTCAAGCGGTCTTGCCATATCACTGTCAAGGTTGCGGACAAGTAACGGAGTCGATCAGATGGGTCAGAAAGTACATCCCACTGGCATTCGCCTGGGAATCGTCAAGGAGCACACCTCCGTCTGGTACGCAGACGGCGCGACTTACGCAGATTACCTGCTGAAGGATCTGCAAACTCGCGAGTACCTCCAAGACAAACTAAAAAGCGCGTCCGTTAGCCGTATCGATATTCATCGCCCGGCTCAAACTGCACGCATCACCATCCACACCGCTCGTCCCGGTATCGTTATCGGCAAGAAAGGTGAAGATGTTGAGAAGCTGCGTCAGGACCTGACCAAGCAGATGGGTGTGCCTGTGCACATCAACATCGAAGAGATCCGCAAGCCGGAACTCGACGCCATGCTGGTTGCTCAGAGCGTAGCCCAGCAGCTGGAACGCCGCGTAATGTTCCGTCGCGCCATGAAGCGCGCCGTGCAGAACGCCATGCGTATTGGTGCCAAGGGCATCAAGATCCAGGTGAGCGGTCGTCTCGGCGGCGCCGAGATCGCACGTACCGAGTGGTATCGCGAAGGTCGTGTGCCCCTGCACACCCTGCGTGCCGATATCGACTACAACACCTACGAAGCTCACACCACCTACGGTGTGATCGGTGTGAAGGTTTGGATCTTCAAAGGCGAAGTTATTGGTGGTCGCCAGGAAGAGCTGAAGCCGCAAGCACCAGCGCCTCGTAAAAAAGCTGCTAAGTAAGGGGTACGCCAAATGTTGCAACCAAAGCGTACAAAATTCCGCAAGCAGATGACCGGCCACAACCGTGGTCTGGCACTGCGCGGTAGCAAGGTCAGCTTCGGCGAGTTCGCTCTGAAAGCTGTCGCCCGCGGTCGTCTCACCGCTCGCCAGATCGAGTCGGCACGTCGTGCCCTGACCCGTCACGTTAAGCGTGGCGGCAAGATCTGGATCCGTGTGTTCCCGGACAAGCCGGTTACCAAGAAGCCTCTCGAAGTGCGGATGGGTAAAGGTAAGGGTTCCGTGGAATACTGGGTTGCCCAGATTCAGCCAGGCAAAGTCCTGTACGAGATCGAGGGTGTTTCTGAAGAGCTGGCGCGCGAAGCTTTCGCCCTGGCTGCTGCAAAGCTGCCACTCGCCACCTCCTTTGTTAAGCGGACGGTGATGTGATGAAAGCGAATGAACTTCGTGAAAAATCCGCACAGCAACTGAATGAGCAACTGCTCGGCTTGCTGCGCGACCAGTTCAATCTGCGCATGCAGAAAGCAACTGGCCAGTTGGGGCAGTCGCACCTGCTCTCGCAAGTTAAGCGTGACATCGCTCGCGTGAAAACTGTGCTCAACCAGCAGGCAGGTAAGTGATCATGGCTGAAGCTGAAAAAACCGTCCGTACGCTGACTGGCCGTGTCGTCAGCGACAAAATGGACAAGACCATCACCGTTCTGATCGAGCGTCGCGTAAAGCACCCGATCTACGGTAAATACGTTAAGCGTTCGACTAAGCTGCACGCGCACGACGAAGCCAACCAGTGCAAGATCGGCGACAAGGTTTCCATCCGTGAAACCCGTCCGCTGGCCAAGACCAAGTCCTGGGCACTGGTTGAAGTCCTCGAACGCGCTGTTGAAGTCTAAGGGCTAGGGGTCGGAGAAATTTTATGATTCAGACTCAATCCATGCTCGATGTGGCCGATAACAGCGGCGCTCGTCGCGTCATGTGCATCAAGGTGCTCGGCGGTTCCCACCGTCGTTACGCCGGTATCGGTGACATCATCAAAGTTACCGTCAAGGAAGCAATTCCTCGCGGTAAGGTCAAAAAAGGCCAGGTGATGACCGCTGTTGTCGTCCGTACCCGTCACGGTGTACGTCGCGCTGACGGTTCCATCATTCGTTTCGACGGCAACGCTGCTGTTCTGCTGAACACCAAGCAAGAGCCGATCGGTACTCGCATCTTCGGGCCAGTGACCCGTGAACTTCGTACCGAGAAGTTCATGAAGATCGTTTCGCTCGCCCCTGAAGTGCTCTAAGGAGATCCGACATGCAAAAGATTCGTCGTGACGACGAGATCATCGTGATCGCCGGCAAAGACAAGGGTAAGCGCGGTAAGGTGCTGAAGGTTCTGGCTGATGACCGTCTGGTCATCGGTGGCGTGAACCTGGTCAAGCGTCATACCAAGCCTAACCCGATGGCGGGCGTTCAGGGCGGTATCGTCGAAAAAGAAGCGCCACTGCACGCTTCCAACGTTGCCATCTTCAACAGCGAAACCAACAAGGCTGACCGCGTTGGCTTCAAAGTAGAAGAAGGCAAGAAAATTCGTGTCTTCAAGTCGACCCAAAAAGCGGTTGATGCTTGAACACTGCTAGGTAGAAGACCATGGCACGACTGAAAGAGATTTACCGGAACGAAATCGCTCCCAAGCTTAAGGAAGAACTTAAGCTGTCGAACGTGATGGAAGTTCCGCGCGTTACCAAAATCACCCTGAACATGGGTCTGGGCGAAGCGATCGGCGACAAGAAAGTCATCGAGCACGCTGTTGCCGACCTGGAAAAGATCACCGGTCAAAAGCCGGTCGTGACTTTCGCTCGTAAATCCATCGCGGGCTTCAAAGTCCGTGAAGGCTGGCCGATCGGCGTCAAGGTGACCCTGCGTAGCGACAAGATGTACGAATTCCTGGACCGCCTGCTGGCGATCTCCCTGCCTCGGGTTCGCGACTTCCGCGGCCTGAATGCCAAGTCCTTCGATGGTCGTGGCAACTACAGCATGGGCGTGAAAGAGCAGATCATCTTCCCGGAAATCGACTACGACAAGATCGATGCTCTGCGCGGTTTGGACATCACCCTGACCACCACTGCTCGTTCGGACGACGAAGGCCGCGCTCTGCTGCGTGCTTTCAAGTTCCCGTTCCGCAACTGATTGGAGTAGGAAAATGGCCAAGAAGAGCATGAAAAACCGCGAGCTGAAGCGTCAGCTCACGGTAGCCAAGTACGCCAAAAAGCGTGCCGAGCTGAAAGCGACCATCGTCAACCTGAACGCCTCTCCAGAAGAGCGTTTCGCTGCCGTTGTCGCCCTGCAGAAGCAACCACGTGACGCCAGCGCTTCGCGCATGCGTAACCGTTGCCGCATCACCGGTCGTCCGCACGGCGTGTACCGCAAGTTCGGCCTCGGCCGTAACAAGCTGCGCGAAGCCGCCATGCGTGGTGACGTGCCGGGTCTGGTCAAGGCCAGCTGGTAATCCCGGTTGGCGTGACCGCCGGTGGAAGGGGAGCGATCTTCCGACCGCCGGTGACCTCGCATTGAAACAAGCCCCTATATGGGGCTTGTTTCGTTTCTGCCTTGTGTCTAGAATGACCGGCTCACCTGAGCCCGGGTTTTTTGCCCTGCCTGTTCGGGTGGTTGTGATAGCCGCAAGGCTAATAATTCTTGTATCAGGAGCATCTAGCCCATGAGTATGCAGGACCCGTTAGCGGACATGCTAACTCGCATCCGTAATGCCCAGATGGCTGAAAAGTCTGTCGTAAGCATGCCTTCTTCTACCCTGAAGGTCGCGGTTGCCAAAGTACTGAAAGACGAAGGCTACATCGCTGGCTACGAAGTCAACGGCGAAGCCAAGCCTTCCCTGTCGATCGAACTGAAGTACTTCGAAGGCCGTCCGGTCATCGAGGAACTGAAGCGTACCAGCCGTCCTGGCCTGCGCCAGTACAAGGCCGTCACTGAGCTGCCGAAAGTACGTGGCGGCCTGGGCGTGTCTATCGTCTCCACCAACAAAGGTGTGATGACTGACCGCGCTGCGCGCGCTGCCGGTGTCGGCGGCGAAGTTCTGTGCACAGTGTTCTAAGGGGAGATAGGCATGTCTCGCGTCGCTAAGAACCCCGTTAAGCTGCCAGCAGGCGTCGAAGTCAAATTCGCCGGCCAGCAGCTTTCGGTGAAGGGTGCCAAGGGCACTCTCGAACTGAACGTTCACTCGTCTGTTGAAGTTACCGAAGAGTCTGGTGAGCTGCGTTTCGTCGCTCGCAACGGTGACCAGCAAGCTCGCGCCATGGCCGGTACCACCCGCGCCCTGGTGAACAACATGGTCCAAGGCGTAAGCCAAGGCTTCGAGCGCAAGCTCCAGCTGGTCGGTGTTGGTTACAAAGCTCAGGCCAAAGGCACCGTCCTGAACCTGGCTCTGGGCTTCTCGCACCCAGTGGATTACGAACTGCCAGCCGGTATCACCGCTGAAACCCCAAGCCAGACCGACATCCTGATCAAGGGTATCGACAAGCAGCTGGTGGGTCAGGTGGCCGCTGAAGTCCGCGGTTTCCGTCCGCCAGAGCCTTACAAGGGCAAGGGTGTGCGTTACGCGGACGAAGTAGTCCGTCGTAAAGAAGCCAAGAAGAAGTAGGGCCTAGCAAATGACCGACAAAAAAGTTATTCGACTGCGTCGCGCTCGCAAAGCACGCCTGAAAATGCACGAGCTCGAAGCCGTGCGTCTGTGCGTGTTCCGCTCCTCGCAGCACATCTATGCCCAGGTCATTTCGGCCGACGGCAGCAAGGTTCTGGCAAGCGCCTCTACCTTGGACAAAGAACTGCGTGATGGCGCCACTGGCAACATCGACGCGGCCACTAAGGTTGGCAAGCTGGTAGCTGAGCGCGCGAAAGCCGCCGGTGTATCTCAAGTTGCCTTTGACCGTTCCGGCTTCAAGTACCATGGCCGCGTCAAAGCGCTGGCTGATGCTGCTCGTGAAGGCGGGCTGGAGTTCTAAGTTATGGCAAATAACGATCAAAAGCGCGACGAAGGCTACATCGAGAAGCTGGTTCAAGTTAACCGCGTAGCCAAAACCGTTAAAGGCGGCCGTATCTTCACCTTCACCGCGCTGACCGTGGTAGGTGATGGCAAGGGTCGTGTTGGCTTTGGCCGTGGCAAATCGCGCGAAGTACCTGCCGCGATCCAGAAAGCCATGGAAGCTGCTCGTCGCAACATGATTCAGGTTGACCTGAAGGGCACCACCCTGCAGTACGCCACCAAGGCCGCCCACGGCGCCTCGAAGGTCTACATGCAGCCTGCCTCGGAAGGTACCGGTATCATCGCCGGCGGCGCAATGCGTGCCGTCCTGGAAGTTGCTGGTGTTCAGAACGTCCTGGCCAAGTGCTACGGTTCGACCAACCCGGTGAACGTGGTTCACGCCACCTTCAAGGGTCTGAAAGCCATGCAATCCCCTGAGTCCATTGCTGCCAAGCGCGGCAAGACTGTTGAGGAGATCCGCTGATCATGGCAACCGTCAAAGTTACGCTGATCAAGAGCGTCTCGGGCCGCATCCCTAACCACAAGCTGTGCGTGAAGGGTCTGGGTCTGCGTCGTATCGGTCACACTGTAGAAGTCCAGGATACTCCCGAGAACCGCGGGATGATCAACAAGGCTTACTACATGCTGAAGGTCGAGGGTTAATCGATGAAACTCAATGATCTGAGTCCAGCGCCGGGTTCCCGTCGCGAGAAGCACCGTCCGGGCCGTGGTATCGGTAGCGGTCTGGGCAAGACTGGTGGCCGTGGTCACAAAGGTCAGACTTCCCGTTCCGGTGGCTCCATCGCTCCAGGCTTCGAAGGCGGTCAACAGCCGCTGCACCGTCGCCTGCCGAAGTTCGGCTTCGTTTCCCTGAAAGCCATGGACCGCGCCGAAGTGCGTCTGTCCGAGCTGGCCAAGGTGGAAGGCGATCTGATCACCGTTCAGTCCCTGAAGGACGCCAACGTGATCGGCCAGCACGTACAGCGTGTGAAAATCATGCTGTCGGGCGAAGTCACTCGCGCAGTCACCCTCAAGGGTATCGCCGTCACCAAAGGTGCACGTGCGGCTATCGAAGCAGCTGGCGGCAAGTTCGAGGAATAAATGGCTAAGCAAGGTGCTCTCTCTTCGCTCGGTAAGGGCGGGATGTCGGAACTCTGGGCTCGTCTGCGTTTTCTGTTCATGGCGATCATCGTCTATCGGATTGGCGCGCACATCCCGGTACCAGGCATTAACCCGGACCGTCTCGCGGATCTGTTCCGGCAGAATGAGGGGACCATTCTTAGCTTGTTCAACATGTTTTCCGGCGGCGCGCTGGAGCGCATGAGCATCTTTGCACTGGGGATCATGCCGTACATCTCGGCATCGATCATCATGCAGCTCATGACCGCTGTCAGCCCGCAGCTGGAGCAGTTGAAGAAGGAAGGTGAAGCTGGCCGTCGCAAGATCAGCCAGTACACCCGCTACGGCACCGTTATCCTGGCGCTGGTTCAAGCCATTGGCATGTCCATTGGCCTGGCCAACCAGGGCGTGGCGTTTTCTGTTGGCCTCGGCTTCCATGTCGTCGCCGTCTCCACCTTCGTGGCGGGCGCGATGTTCATGATGTGGCTGGGTGAGCAGATCACCGAGCGCGGTGTGGGCAACGGTATCTCGATGTTGATCTTCGCAGGTATCGTTGCCGGTCTTCCGAGAGCAATCGGGCAGTCTTTCGAGTCTGCACGCACAGGCGATATCAACATCTTCGCCCTGGTCGCAATCGGTTTGCTGGCAGTAGCGATTATCGGCTTCGTGGTGTTCATCGAGCGTGGTCAGCGTCGTATCGCTGTTCACTACGCCAAGCGTCAGCAGGGCCGCAAGGTCTTCGCTGCGCAGACCAGCCACCTGCCGCTGAAAGTGAACATGGCGGGCGTAATTCCGGCCATTTTCGCGAGCAGCATCTTGCTGTTCCCGGCTTCGCTGGGTGCCTGGTTCGGTCAGTCTGAAGGTATGGGCTGGCTGCAGGACATCTCGCAGTCGATCGCTCCTGGTCAGCCGTTGAACATTCTGCTGTTTAGTGCAGGGATTATTTTCTTCTGCTTCTTCTACACAGCGTTGATGTTCAACCCGAAAGACGTAGCGGAAAACCTGAAGAAGTCCGGTGCCTTTATTCCGGGTATCCGTCCTGGTGAGCAGTCGGCGCGCTACATTGATGGCGTTCTGACCCGTTTGACCATGTTCGGTGCTCTTTACATGATGGCCGTGTGCCTTCTGCCCCAGTTCCTGGTGGTAGCAGCAAACGTGCCGTTCTACCTTGGCGGGACCTCGTTGCTGATTGTGGTAGTGGTTGTGATGGACTTCATGTCCCAAGTACAATCGCACCTCGTTTCGCACCAGTACGAATCCCTGATGAAGAAAGCCAACCTGAAAGGCTACGGCGGCAGCGGTCTGCTGCGCTGATTTAGCCCCTTAAGGTTCGAGGAGTCGGTAATGAAAGTTCGTGCATCGGTGAAAAAGCTGTGCCGCAACTGCAAGATCATTCGTCGCGAAGGTATCGTGCGCGTGATCTGCAGCGCGGAACCGCGTCACAAGCAGCGCCAAGGCTGAGTGTGATCCGCGCTTCAAACCCAGCAGCTAGTGTGCTGCTGGGTTGATTATTCGTTTCTACAGCGATATTATCTCGCGCCCTATTTCTTGGCTTCCGGGGCGTAGGTAGCTGTCAATTGGAGTCCCACTGAATGGCCCGTATTGCAGGCGTCAACATTCCAGATAACAAGCATACTGTTATCTCGCTGACCTACATCTATGGTGTCGGTCGCACAACTGCACAGAAGATCTGTGCGGATGCTGGTGTAAACCCAGCCGCTAAGATCAAGGATCTGAGCGACGAGCAAATCGAAACCCTGCGTGGCGAAGTCGCGAAGTTCACCACCGAAGGTGACCTGCGCCGTGACATCAACATGAAGATCAAGCGCTTGATGGACCTGGGTTGCTACCGCGGCCTGCGTCATCGTAAAGGTCTGCCGGTTCGCGGTCAGCGCACCAAGACCAACGCACGCACCCGTAAGGGCCCGCGTAAGCCGATCCGCAAGTAATCGCCCAGGAATATAGACATGGCAAAACCTGCTGCTCGTCCTCGTAAAAAAATCAAAAAGACAGTGGTTGATGGCATCGCCCACATCCATGCGTCTTTCAACAACACCATCGTGACCATCACCGACCGTCAGGGCAACGCACTGTCCTGGGCTACTTCCGGTGGTTCGGGTTTCCGTGGTTCGCGCAAATCCACCCCGTTCGCAGCACAGATCGCTGCTGAGCGTGCTGGTCAAGCTGCGCTGGAATACGGTCTGAAGAACCTCGACGTGAACGTCAAGGGTCCAGGTCCAGGTCGTGAGTCCGCCGTTCGTGCACTGAACAGCTGCGGCTACAAGATCGCCAGCATCACCGACGTGACGCCAATCCCGCATAACGGGTGCCGTCCGCCGAAGAAGCGTCGCGTGTAATCAGGAGACAGATAAATGGCACGTTACATTGGTCCAAAATGCAAACTGTCTCGCCGTGAAGGCACTGACCTGTTCCTGAAGAGCGGCGTTCGCGCTCTGGAATCGAAGTGCAACATCGAAGCAGCCCCAGGTATCCACGGCCAGCGCCGTGGCCGTCAGTCCGACTACGGTACCCAGCTGCGCGAGAAACAAAAAGTCCGTCGTATCTACGGTGTTCTGGAGCGTCAGTTCCGCGGTTACTACCAAGCTGCTGCCTCGAAAAAAGGCGCAACCGGTGAGAACCTGCTGCAACTGCTCGAGTGCCGTCTGGATAACGTCGTTTACCGTATGGGCTTCGGCTCGACTCGTTCCGAGTCCCGTCAGCTGGTTTCGCACAAAGCGATCAGCGTCAACGGTAAGACTGTAAACATTCCATCCTACCAAGTTCGTCCGGGTGACGTGGTCTCGGTTCGCGAGAAGTCGCTGAACCAGCTGCGCATTGTTCAAGCCCTTGAACTGTGCGCCCAGCGTGGCCGCGTTGAGTGGGTTGATGTGGATGCTGCTAAAAAGTCGGGCGTTTTCAAGAACGTTCCTGCTCGCAGCGACCTGTCCGCCGACATCAACGAAAACCTGATTGTCGAGCTCTACTCCAAGTAAGGGCTAGAAAATAGGTGCATCCATGCAGATTTCGGTAAATGAGTTTCTGACACCCCGTCACATCGACGTGCAGGTTGTCAGTCCAACCCGCGCCAAGATCACGCTCGAGCCTCTCGAGCGTGGCTTCGGCCATACCCTGGGCAACGCGCTGCGCCGCATCCTGTTGTCCTCCATGCCTGGCTGTGCAGTAGTCGAGGCCGAGATCGATGGCGTACTCCACGAGTACTCCGCGATCGAAGGTGTACAGGAAGACGTCATTGAAATCCTGTTGAACCTGAAAGGCCTGGCTATCAAACTGCACGGTCGTGACGAAGTTACGCTGACCTTGTCGAAAAAGGGTTCGGGGGTGGTTACCGCTGCCGATATTCAGCTGGATCACGATGTCGAGATCGTCAACCCCGATCACGTAATCGCGAACCTGGCGTCCAACGGCGCCCTGAACATGAAGCTCACTGTAGCTCGTGGTCGCGGTTACGAGCCGGCCGACTCCCGTCAGACTGACGAAGACGAAAGCCGCAGCATTGGCCGTCTCCAGCTGGACGCCTCGTTCAGCCCGGTGCGTCGTATCGCCTACGTGGTCGAGAACGCCCGTGTTGAGCAGCGTACCAACCTGGACAAGCTGGTCATCGATCTGGAAACCAACGGTACCCTGGATCCTGAAGAGGCTATCCGTCGTGCCGCGACCATCCTGCAACAGCAGCTGGCCGCGTTCGTCGACCTCAAAGGTGACAGCGAGCCGGTTGTGGTCGAGCAGGAAGACGAGATCGATCCGATCCTGCTGCGCCCGGTTGACGACCTGGAACTGACTGTACGTTCGGCCAACTGCCTCAAGGCGGAGAACATCTACTACATCGGCGACCTGATTCAGCGTACCGAAGTAGAGCTGTTGAAGACTCCTAACCTGGGCAAGAAGTCCCTGACTGAAATCAAGGACGTCCTGGCCTCCCGTGGTCTGTCTCTCGGCATGCGCCTCGACAACTGGCCGCCTGCAAGCCTTAAGAAAGACGACAAGGCGACTGCCTGATCGTCGTAATCACCGAACGTTGTGTTTGGTAAGGAATGAATCATGCGTCATCGTAAAAGTGGACGTCACCTGAGCCGTACCAGCTCTCACCGCAAAGCTATGTTCCAGAACATGGCTGTGTCGCTGATCGAGCACGAGCTGATCAAAACCACCCTGCCGAAAGCCAAGGAACTGCGCCGCGTTGCCGAGCCGCTGATCACCCTGGCCAAGGAAGACAGCGTTGCCAATCGTCGTCTGGCCTTCGACCGTACCCGTTCGAAGTCCGCCGTTGGCAAACTGTTCAACGACCTGGGCAAGCGTTACGCCACCCGTCAGGGCGGCTACCTGCGTATCCTGAAGTGCGGTTTCCGCGCTGGCGACAACGCGCCTATGGCGTACGTCGAGCTGGTTGATCGTCCGGTCGGTGGTGCTGTAGAAGCTGCCGAGTAAGACGTTCTGTCTGCTACAAGAAACCGGGCCTAGGCCCGGTTTTTTGTTGTCTGGTGAATTGTTATTTTCTATTGATATAAGTCACTTAATGAATTTGTCCTTGTAACCTCGCTCGACAATACTCTCCTCAAGCCGATTAGCCGGCAATTCAAGACCGATCAGGAGAGCCCATGAGCAAGATTCTCACTACCGCCAGCGGTGCACCCGTAGCCGACAACCAGAACTCCCGTTCCGCAGGCCCTCGTGGCCCGCTGCTGCTCGACGACTTCCACCTGCTCGAGAAGCTTGCCCACTTCAACCGCGAGAACATCCCGGAGCGTCGCGTGCACGCCAAGGGCTCCGGCGCCTACGGTACCTTCACCGTCACCCGCGATATCACCGAGCTCACCAGTGCCAAGCTGTTCGACAGCATCGGCAAGCAGACCGAAACGTTCCTGCGGTTCTCCACCGTGGGCGGCGAACGCGGCTCTGCGGATACCGAACGCGACCCGCGTGGTTTTGCGGTTAAGTTCTACACCGAGGAAGGCAACTGGGACATTGTTGGCAACAACACTCCCGTGTTCTTCATTCGCGACCCGCTGAAGTTCCCTGACTTCATCCACACCCAGAAGCGCCACCCGCAGACCAACCTGAAGAACGCGCAAATGATGTGGGACTTCTGGTCGCATTCGCCCGAGGCACTGCACCAGGTCACCATCCTGTTCTCCGATCGCGGCATTCCCGATGGCTACCGCCACATGCACGGCTTCGGCAGCCACACCTACAGCCTGATCAACGCCCAGGGCGAGCGGAGCTGGGTCAAATGGCACTTCAAGACCCAGCAAGGCATCAAGAACCTGGCGCCGGCTGATGCCGCCCGTCTGGCCGGGAGCGACCCGGACTACGCCCAGCGTGACCTGTTCGAGGCCATCGAGCGCGGCGATTTCCCGCGTTGGACCGTGTGCATCCAGGTGATGAGCGAGGCCGAGGCGGCCAGCCGTGACGAAAACCCGTTCGATGTGACCAAGACCTGGTCGCAGAAGGACTACCCGTTGATCGAAGTCGGTGTGCTGGAGCTCAACCGCAACCCGCTCAACTACTTCGCCGAGGTTGAGCAGGCGGCGTTCGGGCCCAGCAACATGGTCCCCGGGGTTGGCCTGTCGCCAGACCGCATGCTGCAGGGGCGTGTGTTCGCCTATGCCGATGCGCATCGCTACCGCGTAGGCACCAACCACCAGCAACTGCCGGTCAATGCGCCGCGCAGCCCGGTGAACAGCTACCAACGCGACGGCTCCATGGCCATCGGCGCATACGGCGGCGCTCCTAACTACGAGCCCAACAGCCATGCAAGCGCGCCGAAGCAATCGCCGCGGCATGCCGAGCCCGCACTGGCCCTGAACGGCTCGGCGGATCGTTACGATCACCGTGAGGACAACGATTACTACAGCCACGCCGGGGCACTGTTCCGTCTGATGAGCGATGAGCAGAAGGCGCTGTTGATCAACAACATCGCCGGGACCATGGCCGGTGTCAGCGACGATGTCATCCAGCGTCAGCTGCAGTACTTCTACAAGGCTGATCCGGCCTACGGCGAAGGGATTGCCAAGGCATTGGGCGTGAATCTCGGCTAAGTCGAAGTGATAAGAAGAACCGCCCTCATTTGGGCGGTTTTTCAATGAATATCACTACTGTTTAGCCGATTTTTTGCTTCTAATTGCGCGTTTTTCAGTGACCGCGAGCAAAACCTGGTTCACACTAGCCCTATTGACGTATTCACACGGAGAAGCAGGGCGATGCAAGGTCACCCGGACGTAATCAACTATCTCGTCACGTTGCTGAAGGGCGAACTGGCAGCACGCGATCAGTACTTCATTCACTCGCGCATGTACGAAGACTGGGGCCTGACCAAGCTCTATGAACGTATCAACCACGAGATGGAAGAAGAGACGCAGCACGCCGATGCCCTGATGCGCCGTATCCTCATGCTCGAAGGTACTCCGGACATGCGCGCCGACGACCTGGAAGTGGGCAGCACCGTGCCGGAGATGATCGAGGCCGACCTCAAGCTCGAGTACAAGGTACGTGCCGCGCTGTGCAAGGGCATCGAGCTGTGCGAACTGCACAAGGACTACATCAGCCGCGACATCCTGCGCGCGCAGCTGGCCGACACCGAAGAAGATCATACCTACTGGCTGGAGAAGCAGCAGGGTCTGATCAAGGCGATCGGCCTGGAGAACTACCTGCAGTCGCAGATGTAAGTTATCCACAGCCCTACGAAAAAGCCCCTGGCACCGACGGTACCAGGGGCTTTTTCATGTCAGCGACTCCACTCAGGCCCGGTCACGCTCCAGCAGTGGCTTGAGGTAGTGGCCGGTGTACGACTGCTTCATCTTGCTCAGCTCTTCTGGCGTGCCACAGGCAATGATCTGGCCGCCTTTGGACCCACCTTCCGGCCCCAAATCCACCAGCCAGTCGGCGGTCTTGATCACATCCAGGTTGTGCTCGATGACCACCACGGTGTTGCCGTGGTCACGCAGGCGGTGCAGCACGTCCAGCAGTTGCTGGATATCGGCGAAGTGCAGGCCGGTGGTCGGCTCGTCGAGGATGTACAGGGTCTTGCCTGTGTCGCGCTTGGACAGCTCGCGGGACAGCTTGACCCGCTGCGCTTCGCCGCCCGACAGCGTGGTCGCCGATTGCCCCAGCTTGATGTACGACAGGCCCACATCCATCAGGGTCTGCAGCTTGCGCGCCAGGGCCGGCACCGCGTCGAAGAACTCGCGGGCATCCTCGATGGTCATTTCCAGCACCTCGTGGATGTTCTTGCCCTTGTACTTGATCTCCAGGGTTTCGCGGTTGTAGCGCTTGCTCTTGCACACGTCGCACGGCACGTAGATGTCCGGCAGGAAGTGCATCTCCACCTTGATCAGGCCGTCGCCCTGGCAGGCCTCGCAGCGCCCACCCTTGACGTTGAACGAGAAGCGCCCTGGGCCGTATCCGCGCGAACGCGATTCCGGCACGCCAGCGAACAGCTCGCGGATCGGCGTGAAGATGCCGGTGTAGGTAGCCGGGTTCGACCGTGGCGTACGGCCGATCGGGCTCTGGTCGATATCGACCACCTTGTCCAGGTGCTGCAGGCCATCGACGCTGGCGTGCGGCGCCGCTTCCAGGCTGCTTGCCCCGTTTAGCGCAGTAGCGGCCAGGGGGAACAGGGTGTTGTTGATCAGCGTCGATTTGCCCGAGCCGGACACACCGGTCACGCAGGTCAGCAGGCCGATCGGCACTTCCAGGTCGACGTTCTGCAGGTTGTTGCCGCGCGCGCCCTTGAGTTTGAGCGACAGCTTCTTGTTGCGCGGGGTGCGCTTGGCCGGCACGACGATCTTCTTGCGTCCGGACAGGTATTTGCCAGTCAGCGAGTCGGGATGCGCCATCACCTCCTCGGGTGAGCCCTCGGCGACGATCTGCCCGCCATGCACGCCAGCGCCCGGGCCGATGTCCACCACGTAGTCGGCCAGGCGGATGGCGTCCTCGTCGTGCTCGACCACGATCACCGTGTTACCCAGGTCGCGCAGGTGGTTGAGCGTTGCCAGCAAGCGGTCGTTATCGCGCTGGTGCAGGCCGATCGAGGGCTCGTCGAGGATGTACATCACGCCCACCAGGCCTGCGCCGATCTGGCTGGCCAGGCGGATACGCTGGGCCTCGCCGCCAGACAGGGTATCGGCGCTGCGGTCCAGGGTCAGATAGTCGAGGCCGACGTTGACCAGGAACTGCAGGCGTTCGCAGATTTCCTTGAGAATCTTCGCCGCGATCTCGCCACGGCGGCCGGTGAGGCTCAGCGCGCCGAAGTAATTGCTGGCTTCGCCGATCGGCAGGTTGGTCACTGCCGGCAGGGTCTTCTCACCCACCCAGACGTGGCGCGCTTCGCGGCGCAGGCGGGTGCCGCGACAATCAGGGCAGGGCTGGGTGCCGAGGAACTTGGCCAGCTCTTCACGCACGGTGGCCGACTCGGTCTCGCGATAGCGACGCTCAAGGTTCGGCACGATGCCTTCGAACGGGTGCGAGCGCTTGACGATGTCGCCACGGTCGTTGAGGTACTTGAAGTCGACACTCTGCTTGCCACTGCCTTGCAGGATGACCTTCTGGTGCTCGGCGGACAGCTCGCCGAACGGTTCCTCCAGGCTGAAGCCGTAATGCGCGGCCAGCGAGCCGAGCATCTGGAAGTAATAGACGTTGCGCCGGTCCCAGCCGCGAATCGCGCCTTCGGCCAAGGTCAGCTCAGCGTTGACCAGGCGCTTGGTGTCGAAAAACTGCTTGACCCCCAGGCCATCGCAGGTCGGGCAGGCGCCAGCCGGGTTGTTGAAGGAGAACAGCTTCGGCTCCAGCTCGCTGATCGCGTGGCCGCACACCGGGCAGGCGAAGCGCGCCGAGAAGATCACTTCTTCGCCTTCCTCGTCGTCCATCGGCGCTACCAGGGCGATGCCGTCGGCCAGCTTGAGCGCGGTCTCGAAGGACTCGGCCAGGCGCTGCTGCAGGTCGGCGCGGACCTTGAAACGGTCTACCACCACATCAATGCTGTGTTTCTTCTGTTTGTCGAGCTTGGGCAACTCGTCGAGCTCGTACAGCTTGCCGTTGACCCGGGCGCGTACGAAACCCTGGGCGCGCAGCTCGTCGAACACCGCCAGGTGCTCACCCTTGCGCTCGCGGATAACCGGCGCCAACAGCATCAGCTTGCTGCCTTCGGGCTTTTCCAGCACCAGGTCGACCATCTGGCTGATCGTTTGCGCCTCAAGCGGGATGTCATGGTCCGGGCAGCGTGGGGTGCCGACGCGGGCATAGAGCAGGCGCAGGTAGTCGTAGATCTCGGTGATGGTGCCGACGGTCGAGCGCGGGTTGTGCGAGGTCGACTTCTGCTCGATGGAGATGGCCGGCGACAATCCTTCGATGGTGTCGACGTCGGGTTTTTCCATCATCGACAGGAACTGCCGGGCATAGGCCGACAGCGACTCGACATAGCGGCGCTGGCCTTCGGCGTACAGCGTGTCGAACGCCAGCGAGGACTTGCCGGACCCGGACAGGCCGGTGATCACGATCAGTTTGTCCCGGGGCAGGGTCAGGTCGATGTTCTTCAGGTTGTGGGTACGCGCCCCACGGATCAGGATCTTGTCCACTACGGCCTCGCTCGGCGGGCATAAACAAAGCAGTATACGGCGCGCTGCCAGTACGCGGCAAAGCGTCGCGTATATGCCGTCAAGGCGTCGGACTGATAGAATCGCCGCCGGTTCACACGAGGTTAATCCATGCACGACACCCACAACGAGCGCATGAGTGGCAGCGAAACCCGCGCCGCGAGCGGCCTGGCCCTGGTCTTTGCCTTTCGTATGCTGGGCATGTTCATGGTGCTGCCGGTGCTCGCCACCTACGGCATGGACCTGGCCGGCGCCACGCCTGCACTGATCGGCCTGGCCATCGGCGCCTATGGTCTGACGCAAGCGGTGCTGCAGATTCCGTTCGGGGTGATTTCCGACCGCATCGGTCGCCGGCCAGTGATCTATGTGGGGCTGGTGATCTTCGCCCTGGGCAGTGTGCTGGCGGCCCAGGCCGACTCGATCTGGGGGGTTATCGCCGGGCGCATCCTGCAGGGCGCGGGGGCGATTTCTGCGGCGGTCATGGCGCTGTTGTCCGACCTGACCCGCGAACAGCACCGGACCAAGGCCATGGCCATGATCGGCATGAGCATCGGCTTGTCGTTCGCCGTGGCGATGGTGGTCGGCCCGCTGTTGACCCGCGCCTTTGGTTTGTCAGGATTGTTCCTGGCCACTGCAGGACTTGCCCTCGTCGGCATCGCGCTGATCGCTTTCGTCGTGCCCAGCTCGCACAGTGTGCTGAGTCATCGCGAGTCCGGTGTCGCCCGTCAGGCCCTCGGCCCGACCCTGCGCAATCCGGACCTTCTACGCCTGGACATCAGTATTTTCGTGCTGCACGCGATCCTGATGGCCAGCTTCGTGGCGCTGCCGCTGGCCTTCGTCGAGCGCGGCGGGCTGCCCAAGGAGCAGCACTGGTGGGTGTACCTGACCGCGCTGCTGGTTTCATTTTTTGCAATGATCCCCTTCATCATCTACGGGGAAAAGAAGCGCAAGATGAAACGCGTGTTGCTCGGCGCGGTCAGTGTCCTGCTGCTGGTGGAGGTGTTCTTCTGGCAGTGGGCTGACAACTTGCGCGGACTGGTGATCGGCACCGTGGTATTCTTTACTGCATTCAACCTGCTGGAGGCATCCTTGCCTTCGCTGGTCAGCAAGGTGTCGCCTGCCGGCGGCAAGGGCACGGCGATGGGGGTCTACTCCACCAGCCAGTTCCTTGGCGCGGCACTGGGTGGCATCCTCGGTGGCTGGTTGTTCCAGCACGGTGGCTTGAGCATGGTGTTCCTCGGCTGCGCTGGCTTGTGCGCCTTCTGGCTGCTGACGGCGTTGCGCATGAACGAGCCGCCGTACGTGACCAGCCTGCGCATGCCGCTGACGCCGGAAGCGGTCCGGGAAGCCGGGCTGATCGAGCGCCTGATGGCCGTGCCGGGTGTGACCGACGCTGTGGTGGTGGCAGAAGAAGCCGCCATCTATATCAAACTGGATACGAAAATTTTGGACCGTGCGACCCTCGAGCGTCTGGTGAACCCAGCCTCTTCGGCGTGCGAAGCCTAGGAGAACGTTATGGCCCGTGGGGTTAACAAAGTCATTCTGGTCGGTACTTGCGGTCAGGATCCCGAAGTCCGCTACCTGCCCAACGGTAACGCCGTGACCAACCTGAGCCTGGCCACCAGCGAGCAGTGGACCGACAAGCAGTCGGGCCAGAAGGTCGAGCGCACCGAGTGGCACCGTGTCTCGCTGTTCGGCAAGGTCGCCGAAATCGCCGGCGAATACCTGCGCAAGGGTTCGCAGTGCTACATCGAGGGCAAGCTGCAGACCCGCGAGTGGGAAAAGGACGGCATCAAGCGCTACACCACCGAGATCATCGTCGACATCAACGGCACCATGCAGCTGCTCGGCGGTCGTCCGCAGGGCCAGCAGGGCGGTGGCGACCAGTACAACCAGGGTGGTGGCAACAACTACAACCAGGGCGGTCAGCAGCAACAGTACAACCAGGCCCCACGCCAGCAGGCCCAGCGCCCGCAACAAGCGCCGCAGCGCCCAGCGCCGCAACAGCCGGCTCCGCAGCCTGCCGCTGACTTCGACAGCTTCGACGACGATATTCCGTTCTGATCCTTTCCTGTGGGCACTAGGTACCACAGGTGAACGGAGCTGTGACAAGAAACCCGCTTCAGGCATGAAGCGGGTTTCTTTTTGCCAGTCAGTTTTCTTCGAGCGCCGCCTGGGCAAATTGTGCATCAAGCTCTGGTGTTGCTCCGCTGACGCCTATACCGCCGATATGCCTGCCGTTCACATCCATAATTGGCAACCCGCCTTCCAGCAAAGTGAAACCGGGCAGCGAAGCGTAGGGATTGGCTGGCAACCCAGCGCTGCGTTCACCCAGTGAACGGGATGAAAGTGGAAAGCGCGCAGATGTAGCGGCTTTGAGCTGCGCTACCTGGACACTACCGCTGCTGGTGCCGTCCATGCGGTGGAAATGCTTCAGGTTGCCGTGGTTGTCGACGATGCTGATGACGATGGCGAAGCCTTGGGCACGGGCGGCACGTTCAGCGGCATTAGCGATGGCGCGTGCTTGTTCGGCGGTGACTTGAGGCGCGGCGCCACTGTCCAGAGAGGCTGCCACGGTGAGGGAGGGGAGTATCGCGGCGCCGAGCAGAAGGCTGCCGAGTGAGCTTTTCACGTTCATGATAAATACCTCGTCCATGTGTACTACCAACCTAGCAAGCAAGTTACAGCACTTGGTGTAAGGCCTTTCCTAATGTTGTGTAGGGTATTTTTCTCTGCTGCTGCTTGCGCCATCTCATCCTGTTTAAAGGTGACCGCTCAGCTGCTCGGCGATTAAGCACCGTCACTCTGGTAGTTTTGTGTGTTTCCAAGGGGTGAGGTTGATTTGAGATGTTGGTTTGGCATTTTGAAATGCATGGTGGATAAGCGAAATATTTAGTGGATAGCAATGTAGGACTGTTCTGAATTTACTTTTTGGGGTGGCCAGGATAGAGGCGTGGTTTAAGCTATTGGACTTTCGCTGCTGGGGTGTAAAGATGAGCGCTGAAGATAAGCAGAAAATCGACATACAGTTGAACTCTATTCCCGGAGACTATTGCGTAGAGGGTTTGGAAGACGCCTACGCCACCTATCTTGAGGGTGAGGCAGGTGATAAGGCTTACAAAGGCTGGGTTGTTTGGTCCATCGGTATGATAGTCGCGGCACTAGGTGTTGTGACGCTGATCTTCGGGCCGGAAACCATTACATATGATCGGGGAATTGGGCCGAGTCTAATTAAATATGTACAGATTTATCTGGGCTCTATTACAACTATTGGCAACTTTATAGTTGTGGTAGGCATTTAAGATGATCTGCCTTGCAGGCGGGCCTGATAAAGGGTAATTATAGCCATGCAGTCGAACTCTGATTGCGATGCAGTACCTTGCCATTGCCGATTCAAGGCTGCCCTTAAGTACCTGAACTTTAATTGGGGAGAAGCGATGGCTATCGTCACATCTCTTCCATTCAGGAATTGAGACATGGATGTACTAATGGGGCTGCTGGCTGCCGCACTCTGGGGGGCCACCGACTTTCTGGTTGGCATGAATGCCCGGGCGGTCGGCGTAAGGCGGGCGGTATTCTTCGGGCAGTTGTTGGGCCTGTTGTTGATGGGGCTCATCATTGCCGGATCTTCTCAGCAGCTCACCAAGATGGTCGCGGCCCCGACAAGCGTGCTGCTGTTCGCCTGTATGGCGGCACTGTGTACCCTGATCGGCGCATTGGCGCTTTCGAAGGCGTTCGCGATCGGCCAGACATCGGTGGTGGCGCCGTTGGTGACTGCCTATGGCGTGTTCACCACGCTGCTGGCGTGGTTGGGGGGCGAGGTGCTGGGCACCTGGCAGATCTTCGGATTGCTGACCTGCTTTCTGGGCGTGGTCCTGGCCAGCCGTGAGGCAAAGGGCGGTAGTGGGCAAGCGCCTGCGGGCAGTCGTCTGTCAGTCGGTTTCGCCCTGCTGGCCGCGCTGCTGTATGGCATCAGCTTCTGGGTCCAGGGAAAATACGTATTACCGGTGCTGGGGCCAGTGAACATGCTGGCGCTCGGCTATGGGGTGGGGGTTCTGTTCCTGCTGCCCGCAGCGCTGCGAATGTTTCGAGGCCTGATTACGGTCAGGCTCAAGACCTGGGGGACCTTGTGTGGTGCCAGTCTTTTCAATCTGGGAGGTTTCTCGGCGTTTTCCTGGGGCGCGCTGCATGGCTCGATCGCAGTCGTTACGGTGATCAGCACCTTGTCCGGAGGCATTGCCGCCATTCTTGGCTTCCTGTTCTACCGCGAGCGTCTGTCCCTGCTACAGGTCGTCGGGGTGGCCCTGGTGCTGGCGGGCGCTGTACTTCTGCACCTGTATGAATAAGGTGGCGATTTACTTACAACCTGATCCATATCACCCCACTTCCCAGATTCTTGACTAGGCTTAACAGTTGGCGGTCTCTACCCACCGCCACCGTGAAGTCCCTGAGGCGCCGGCCAAGTCCCGTGCGCCCGAGAACCTGATCAGGAGTGCACGATGGACCTCAACCGTCGGCAATTCTTCAAGGTCGCCGCCGTCGGCCTTGGAGGCTCGAGCCTCGCGGCGTTGGGCATGGCCCCGACACCGGCATTCGCCGAGCAGATACGCCACTTCAAGCTGGCGCATACCAAGGAAACCCGTAACACCTGCCCCTACTGCTCGGTCGGCTGCGGCCTGATCATGTACAGCCAGGGTGACGCGGGCAAGAACGTCAAACAGAACATCATCCATATCGAGGGCGACGCGGACCATCCGGTCAACCGCGGCACCCTATGCCCGAAAGGCGCGGGCCTGCTGGACTTTATCCACAGCCCGAGCCGCCTGCAGTACCCTGAGGTGCGCAAGCCGGGCAGCAACGAGTGGACCCGCATCGAGTGGGACGAAGCCCTCGACCGCATCGCCGACCTGATGAAACAGGACCGCGACGCCAACTTCATCGAGAAGAATGCCCAGGGCCAGACGGTCAACCGCTGGCTCACCACCGGATTCCTCGCCGCGTCTGCCGCTTCCAGCGAAGCGGGCTACCTGACGCACAAGGTGGTCCGTGCGACCGGCATGCTGGGGTTCGATAACCAGGCGCGTGTCTGACACGGCCCGACGGTGGCAAGTCTTGCCCCGACGTATGGCCGTGGCGCGATGACCAATCACTGGTCCGATATCGCCAACGCAAACCTGGTCCTGGTGATGGGCGGCAACGCCGCTGAAGCGCACCCGTGCGGCTTCAAGTGGGTGACCGAAGCCAAGGCGCACAACAAGGCGCGGCTGATCGTGGTCGACCCGCGGTTCACCCGTACCGCCTCGGTGGCCGATTACTACGCACCGATCCGTACCGGCAGCGACATCGCCTTCATGGGCGGGCTGATCAACTACCTGCTGAGCAACGACAAGATCCAGCACGAGTACGTGCGCAATTACACCGATGTGTCGTTCATCGTCAAAGAGAGCTATGGCTTCGAGGACGGGCTGTTCAGCGGCTACGACGCGGCCAAGCGCGTGTATGCCGACAAGTCCGGCTGGGGCTATGAGCTGGGCGAGGACGGCTTCGCCAAGGTCGATCCGACCCTGCAGCACCCGCGTTGCGTCTATCAGCTGATGAAGCAGCACTACAGCCGCTACACGCCGGAACTGGCGAGCATGACCTGTGGCATGCCCCAGGACCAGATGATGAAAGTCTGGGAAGAGATCGCCACCTGTTCGGTGCCGGGCAAGACCATGACGATCCTCTATGCCCTGGGCTGGACCCAGCACTCGATCGGCGCGCAGATCATCCGCAGCGCGGCGATGGTGCAGTTGCTGCTGGGCAACGTCGGCATGCCCGGTGGCGGGGTCAACGCCCTGCGCGGGCACTCCAACATCCAGGGCCTGACCGACCTGGGCCTGCTGTCGAACTCGCTGCCGGGCTACCTCACGCTGGCCGGCGACGCCGAGCAGGACTACGCCACCTACATCGACAAGCGCGCCTCCAAGCCCTTGCGTCCGGGGCAGCTGTCGTACTGGCAGAACTACGGCAAGTTCCACGTCAGCCTGATGAAGGCCTGGTACGGCGCCAATGCCACGGCGGAGAACAACTGGGGCTATGACTGGCTGCCCAAGCTCGACGTGCCGGCCTACGACGTGCTGCGCATGTTCGAGATGATGGGCCAGGGCAAGGTCAACGGCTACATGTGCCAGGGCTTCAACCCGATCGCCGCGTTGCCGGACAAGAACCGCGTCACCGCCGCGCTGGCCAAGCTCAAGTGGTTGGTGATCATGGACCCGCTGGCTACCGAAACGTCCGAGTTCTGGCGCAACGCCGGCCCGTTCAACGACGTCGACACGGCCAACATCCAGACCGAGGTGATCCGCCTGCCCACCACCTGCTTCGCCGAAGAGGACGGTTCGCTGGTCAACAGCAGCCGCTGGCTGCAGTGGCACTGGAAGGGCGCCGATGGCCCGGGCCAGACCCGTACCGACGTGCACATCATGAGCGAGCTGTTCCTGCGCCTGCGCCAGCGCTATCAGGCCGAGGGCGGCGCCTATCCGGACCCACTGCTCAACATCAGCTGGCCGTACAAGGTCCCTGAGGAGCCATCCCCCGAAGAGCTGGCCAAGGAGATGAACGGCTGGGCGGTCAGTGATCTCACCGACGCCACCGGTGCCACGCTCAAGGCTGGGCAACAGCTCGCCGGCTTCGCGCAGTTGAAGGATGACGGCAGCACCGCGTCGGGCTGTTGGATCTTCGCCGGCAGCTGGACCGAGCAGGGCAACCAGATGGCCCGTCGCGACAACAGCGATCCCTATGGCATGCACCAGGTGCAGAACTGGGCCTGGGCCTGGCCGGCCAACCGCCGCATCCTCTACAACCGCGCCTCCAGCGACCCGCAAGGCAAGCCGTGGGACCCGGAGAAAAAACGCCTGGTGTGGTGGAACGGCAAGGCCTGGACCGGCACCGACGTGCCCGACTTCAAGGTCGACTCGCCGCCGGAAGCGGGGATGAATCCGTTCATCATGAACCCCGAGGGTGTGGCGCGCTTCTTCGCCATCGACAAGATGGCCGAGGGCCCGTTCCCCGAGCATTACGAACCTTTCGAGACACCGATCGGCATCAACCCGCTGCACCCGCAGAACAAGAAGGCCACCAGCAACCCGGCCGGGCGGATCTTCGATTCGGTGTGGGACACCTTGGGTACCCACGACGAGTTCCCGCACGCCGCGACCACCTACCGGCTGACCGAGCACTTCCACTTCTGGAGCAAGCATTGCCGGCTCAACGCCATCGCCCAGCCCGAGCAGTTCGTCGAGATCGGCGAGGTGCTGGCGAACGAGAAGGGCATCAAGGCCGGTGACCGGGTAAGGGTATCGAGCAAGCGCGGGCACATTGATGCGGTGGCGGTGGTGACCAAGCGGATCCGTCCGCTGCAGGTCAACAACCAGACCGTGCACCAGATCGGCATCCCGCTGCACTGGGGCTTCACCGGCGCCACGCGGCACGGCTACCTGACCAACACCCTGGTGCCGTTCCTCGGGGATGGCAACACGCAGACGCCGGAGTCCAAGTCGTTCCTCGTCAAAGTGGAGAAACTCTGATGGCCAGCCAAGACATCATTGCCCGCTCGGCCACCACCACCGTGCCGCCCTCGGTACGCCAGCAGCAGGAAGTCGCCAAGCTGATCGACACCACCAAGTGCATCGGCTGCAAGGCCTGCCAGGTGGCGTGTTCGGAGTGGAACGAACTGCGTGACGAGGTTGGCCACAACCATGGCACCTACGACAACCCCCAGGACCTCAGTGCCGAAACCTGGACCCTGATGCGCTTCACCGAGCACGAGCGCGACGACGGCAACCTGGAGTGGCTGATCCGCAAGGATGGCTGCATGCACTGCGCCGATCCGGGTTGTCTGAAAGCGTGCCCGAGCCCGGGCGCGATCATCAAGCATGCCAACGGTATCGTCGACTTCAACCAGGACCACTGCATCGGTTGCGGCTACTGCATCACCGGCTGCCCGTTCAACATCCCGCGCATTTCGCAGAAGGATCACAAGGCGTACAAGTGCACCCTGTGTTCCGACCGCGTGAGCGTGGGCCTGGAGCCGGCCTGCGTGAAGACCTGCCCGACCGGGGCGATCGTCTTCGGCAGCAAGGAGGAGATGAAGGTGCATGCCGATGAGCGCATCGTCGACCTGAAGTCGCGGGGCTACGACAACGCCGGGTTGTACGACCCGGACGGTGTCGGCGGCACCCACGTGATGTACGTGCTGCACCATGCCGACACGCCGCGGATCTACGCCGGTCTGCCGGACCAACCGGTGATCAGCCCGCTGGTCGGGCTGTGGAAGGGCTTCAGCAAGCCGCTGGCGCTGCTGGCCATGGGCGCGGCGGTGCTGGCCGGGTTCTTCCACTACGTACGTGTCGGCCCGCAGCGGGTCGAGGAAGACGAGCATCCGGCACCTGTGGATAACGATGTCCACCAGGTGGACCCGGCGGTGCATGTCTATGATCCGAACCGCCCGGGCGGGCAGGGGGAGCAGCGGCCATGAACGACAACAAGCCTATCCTGCGCTACAACGCCAACGAGCGGAGCAACCACTGGATCGTCGCGATCCTGTTCGTGCTGGCCGGCCTGTCGGGGCTGGCGCTGTTCCACCCGGCGCTGTTCTGGCTCAGCCACCTGTTCGGCGGCGGGCCGTGGACACGGATCCTCCACCCGTTCATCGGCGTGGCCATGTTCGTGTTCTTCCTTGGCCTGGTGCTGCGCTTCTGGCGCGCCAACTTCATCACCGCCAACGACCGCCTGTGGTTGCGCCGCATCGACCGGGTGATGCTCAACAAGGAGGAGGGCGTGCCGCCGATCGGCAAGTACAACGCCGGGCAGAAGCTGCTGTTCTGGACCTTGCTGGCGTGCATGCTGGTGCTGCTGGTCAGCGGCGTGGTGATCTGGCGGGCCTGGTTCAGCCATTACTTTGATATCGGTGCTATCCGACTGGCGACCTTGCTGCATGCCCTGGCGGCGTTCGTGCTGATCCTCAGCATCATCGTGCACATCTACGCCGGGATCTGGATCAAGGGCTCGATCGGCGCGATGCTGCATGGCTGGGTCAGCCGCGCCTGGGCGCGCAAGCACCATGAACTGTGGTACCGGGAAGTCACCGGCGACAAGACGCCGCACAATCACGGTAGAAAAGAAGGATGAGCGTTTGAGCACGATTCTCGAACCCGGGCAGATCGAAGCGTCGGCGGTAATGCCGCCGTTCCTGCATCTGCCGCCCGCCAATCTGTTCGCAGTGCGGGCCGCGCGCCTGGAGCACCTGGCCGAGGGCAATGCCCTTGGCGAGTATCTGCATCTGGTCGCGCGCCTGTGCCGGATCCAGCAGCAGCTTGTGGATAACCCGCCCGGTGGCTTGCCGGTAGCCGAGGAGCGTCAGCGCCTGTGCATAAGTCATGGCCTGCCACCCCTGGCAGCGGACGGCCTGGTGCGCGAAGGGCAGTGGCTGGTGTGGCTGCAAGCGCTGCTCGATCACTTCGAACCGGCGCCCGAAGGGCCACTGGCAGCGGCGCTGGGCAGCCTGCGCGAGAGCGGTGACGAACAGCGCAAGGGCTGGGCCATCGCGCTGCTCGGTGGCCAGTACGACGCCGTACCGGCGGCCTTGGTGCCCTTCCTGGGCGCGGCGTTGCAGGCCGCCTGGTCGAGTTGGTTGCTGACGCTGCCAGAGCCTGAGCTCAAGCCCGCTGGCAGCCTGGCCCAGTGCCCGGCCTGCGGCTCGCCGGCCATGGCCGGTGTGGTGCGCAATCGCGGCAAGCACAACGGCCTGCGCTACCTGGCCTGTTCGCTGTGTGCCTGCGAATGGCATGTGGTGCGGGTCAAGTGCGTGTACTGCGAGTCGAGCAAGGGCCTGCGCTACAGCAGCCTCGAGGATGACCGCCATGCGCCGGGCAAGGCACCGCTGCGCGCCGAGTGCTGTCCGGGGTGCCTGGGCTACCTGAAGCAGAGCTACCTGGAGAACGACGCGGCGGCCGAGCCGTTGGCCGATGACCTGGCGAGCCTGGCGCTGGATATGCGGCTGGACGACGAGGGCTTTCATCGGCTGGCGCCGAACCTTATGTTGGCACCGGGTGGTGGGTGAGTGTCTACACTTCGCTATCGAGTTGCCCCCATCGCCGGCAAGCCGGCTCCCACAGGTACAGCGCAAGCCTCGAGTCTGGCGCTGGAGCTGTGGGAGCTGGCTTGCCAGCGATAGGGCCCGAACAGACAACGGATCAGTCACAGGTAGTACCGCATGTCTCCAAGCCCCGCCAGCGACACCCCACGCTTGCCCTCCATCGACACCCTGCTGCGCCATCCGGCCTGCCAGCCGCTGCTCGACCGTCATGGCCGCGACGCTACTCTGGCCACCCTGCGCCAGCTCCTCGACGACCTGCGCGAACCAGCTCGCCTGGGTCAGCTTGGCGCCGTGGAACTGAGCGCCGACGTTCTGCTCGGGCGCACGGGCGAGCGCCTGGCCATCCAGCAGCGCAGCCAGGTGCGCCGGGTCTTCAACCTCACCGGTACGGTGCTGCACACCAACCTCGGCCGCGCCCTGCTGCCGGAGGAGGCGGTGGAGGCGATGCAGGTCGCCGCCCGCTATCCGCTGAACCTGGAGTTCGACCTGGCCACCGGCAAGCGGGGTGACCGCGACGACCTGATCGAAGGCCTGATCCGCGAGCTGACCGGCGCCGAAGCCGTCACCGTGGTCAACAACAATGCCGCCGCCGTGCTGCTGGCGCTCAACAGCCTGGGCGCACGCAAGGAGGGCATCATCTCCCGCGGCGAGCTGATCGAGATCGGCGGTGCGTTCCGCATCCCCGACATCATGGCCCGCGCCGGGGTGAAGCTGCACGAGATCGGCACCACCAACCGCACCCACGCCCGCGACTACGAAGGCGCGATCAACCCGCGCACAGGGCTGCTGATGCGCGTGCATTGCAGCAACTACAGCATCCAGGGCTTCACCACCCAGGTACCCACCGCCGAGCTGGCGCGCATCGCCCACGATCATCAGTTGCCGCTGCTCGAAGACCTGGGCAGCGGCAGCCTGCTCGACCTGACCCGCTGGGGCCTGCCGGCCGAGCCGACGGTGCGCCAGGCGCTGGCCGACGGCGCCGACATCGTCACCTTCAGCGGCGACAAGCTGTTGGGCGGCCCGCAGGCGGGGATCATCGTCGGGCGCAAGGAACTGATCGCGAAGATCAAGAAGAACCCGCTCAAGCGTGCCCTGCGGGTCGACAAGATCACCCTTGCCGCGCTGGAGGCGGTGCTGCAGCTCTATCGCAACCCCGATCGCCTGGCCGAACGCCTGCCCGGCCTGCGCCTGCTGACCCGTGCGCAAGCCGAGATCGCCGCCCAGGCCGAGCGCCTGGCGCCCGAGTTGGCTGCTCGTCTCGGCGCGCAATGGGTGGTGAGCGTCGAGCCGGCCCTGGGCATGATCGGCAGCGGCAGCCAGCCGGTGGCGCGGCTGCCCAGCGCGGCGCTGTGCCTGCGCCCGCAGGTGTCGAAGAAACTGCGCGGGCGTAGCTTGCATGTACTGGAGCGCGCGTTGCGCGACCTGCCGGTGCCGGTGCTCGGGCGTATCGACGACGATGCCCTGTGGCTTGACTTGCGCCAGCTGGACGACGAGGCCCAGTGGCTGGCGCAACTGCCGGCGTTGCAACTGGGGGCGGTGCAGTGATTGTCGGGACTGCCGGCCACATCGACCATGGCAAGACCGCGCTGCTCCAGGCCCTGACCGGCCAGGCCGGCGACACCCGCCGGGAGGAGCGCGACCGGGGCATGACCATCGACCTCGGCTATCGCTACGCGGCGCTGGCGCAAGGGGCGCCGCTGACAGGCTTCATCGATGTGCCGGGCCACGAGCGGTTTATCCACAACATGCTGGCCGGTGCCCATGGCATCGACCTGGTACTGCTGGTGGTGGCCGCCGACGATGGGGTGATGCCGCAGACCCGTGAGCACCTCTCGATTATCGAGTTGCTGGGCATTCCCCAGGCGCTGGTGGTGATCAGCAAGTGCGACCGGGTCGAGCCGTCGCGGTTGAGTGAAGTCCGGGCCCAGGTCATCGAACTGCTCGCGCCCGGCCCCTACGCCGGGGCCAGGCAGTTTGCGGTTTCGAGCCTGTCCGGCGAGGGCATCGACGCCCTGCGCGAGGCTTTGCTGGCGGCTGAAGCGCATGTTCGCCAGCGCAGCGTGCGTGGCGGTTTGCGTCTGGCGGTAGACCGAGCTTTCGCGGTTTCCGGAGCGGGAGTCGTGGTCACCGGCACGGCGCTGGCCGGGCAGGTCAGCGTCGGCGATACCTTGCTGCTCGGCAAGGCCGGCAAAGCGGTGCGGGTGCGTGGCCTGCATGCCCAGAACCAGGCAGCCCTGGTCGCCGCAGCCGGGCAGCGGGTGGCCTTGAACATCAGCGCGGAAAAGCTCTCGGCCGAGCAGGTGCATCGTGGCGACTGGCTTATGCCGGAGTGGCTGCATGCGCCCAGCGTGCGGGTCGATATCGACTTCACCCTGCTGCCGGGTGAAACCCGCGCCTTCGAGCATTTCAGCGCAGTGCACGTGCACCTGGGCACCCAGGATGTCACCGCCCGGGTTGCCTTGCTCGAAGGTGAGCGGCTCGCGGCCGGCCAGCGCATGTTCGCCCAGTTGCTGCTCAATGCCCCGCTGCAGGCGGTGCATGGGGATCGCCTGGTGCTGCGTGACCAACGCGCCCAGCGCACGCTGGGTGGTGGGCGTGTGCTCGACCCGTTCGCCCCGAGCCGGCAACGGCGCAGCGAAGCGCGCTTGCGTCAGTTGCAGGTGCTGCGCGACGCCGACAATCTCGAGCAAGCGTTGTCGGCCCTGCTCGAGGCGGCCCCCGGCGGTCTCGAACCCCGGCGTCTGGAGCGCCAGTTCAACCGCTTGCGCGAGACCTGGCAGTTGCCGGATTCGGTGCTAGTGATTGCCACCCGTCAAGGTCAGCTGTTGTTCGATCACTTACAGTGGCAGGCACTCAAGCGACAGGTGCTGGAGCGTCTGGCGCAGTTCCATGCGCAAGAGCCCGACCAGCTTGGCCCGGACCGGGACCGCTTGCGCCGCTTTACCGCCTTGCCATTGGAGCGCCCAGCGTTTGTCAGCTTGCTCGATGAGCTGCTGGGCGCAGGTGCGATCAGCAGCAGCGGCCCCTGGTTGCACCTGCCGGACCACCGGGTCCAGTTGAGCGACGCGGACAGCGCATTGTGGGAGCGTCTGTTGCCGCGCTTGTTGGCAGGTGAGTTCGACCCGCCCTGGGTACGGACCCTGGCCGGCGAGGAGGGTTGCGAAGAGGCTGATGTCCGGCTGTTGTTGCGCAAGCTGGCCCGGTTGGGCCTGGTGCATCAGGTGGTGCGTGACCTGTTCTACCCGGAGGCGACGCTCAGGCGCATGGCGGAGCTGCTGTTGCGCCAGGCTGCGACTTCGCCGATAGTGCAGGTCGCGGCGTTTCGCGATGGTTTGGCCATCGGCCGCAAGCGCAGTGTGCAGATACTCGAGTACTTCGACCGCATCGGCGTGACTCGACGGGTCGGTGACCTGCGGCAGGTTCGTGCCGACAGCGCCCTGGCCCAACCGCAACACGGGCCCTGATTTCAAGGAAGGCAATCGCGCCCGGTGGCGCGGCCGGGCTTCAAACCCGGTTGGGGACGGCAGCCGTTCCCGGGCAGGTTCGACTCCCGCTGCCTTCCGCCACTTTTCCAGATGCTGAAACGATCGCGGGGCAAGCCCGCGCCCACGGATTTGTGGGAGCGGGCTTGCCCCGCGATGGCGAACGGAAGATCTGCGAATCAGGCGCGCTCGCCGCACAGGTCCAGCGCGAACCAGTGCTCCGCCGCCTGTACATCCAGCCCCGAGCCCAGCAACGCGAACAGCTTGCCCAGCGCCGCCTCGCGGGTCATGCCGCCGCCACTGACCAGCCCGGTGTCGCGCAGGCGGCTGCCGGCGGCGTAGGTGTCGAACACCACCGAGCCTTCCGGGCATTGGCTGATGGCAACGATCATCACGCCGCCCTGGCGGGCGTCGTGCAGCGCGTCGAGCAGCGCCTGGTCATCCGACGGGCCGGTGCCGCTGCCGTAGCACTCCAGCACCAGGCCCTGGATGCCGCTGTCGAACAGGCCGCGCAGGTGTTCGGCCGCAAGGCCCGGGAACACCGGCATGACCGCCAACTTGACCGGCTGGCGTGGCTGGCGGTAGTCCAGGCGGGTCGGCAGTTCCGGGGCACGCTCGCCATCACGATGGCGCGGCAGCACGGTGAAGGCGTCGAAGGCTTCGCTGCGCAGTTTCGAGGCGCGGCAGCCGTGCAGCAACTGGCCATGGAAATACAGCTGCACGCCATTTTCCAGGCCGTTTTCGAACAGATTGAGCGCGCCGACCAGGTTGGCCCAGGCATCGCTTTCCGGCGCGCCGGCCGGCAGCATGGAACCGGTCAGCAGGACCGGCACCGGCAGGCCCAGCAGCAGGAACGACAGGGCTGCCGCGCTGTACGCCAGGGTGTCGGTGCCGTGCAGCACCAGCACGCCGTCGTGGCCGTCGCGCTCGACCGCCTCGACGATGGCATCGCGCATCGCCAGCCAGTTGGCCTGTTGCATGTTGGCGCTGTCGATCAGCGGGTTCAGTTCACGCAGCGCCCATTGCACCTTTGGCGCATCGCCGCAGGCGGCAAAGTGTTCGCGCATGCGCGCTTCGAAGCCACCGGCCGGCGCGAGGCCTTCGGCGGTCTGCAGCATGCCGATGGTGCCGCCGGTGTAGAGGACGAGGAGATTCTTGACTGCACGCATGGGAGTATTCCGTAGCGATGTAGCGAAGGAAGGAGACAACCGCCCCGGGCGGGGCGGTTGTGGCAGGGCAGGGTATCAGTGCTGCGCTGGCGCCGGGGCGGCGGCTTTGTCAGCGGCTGTTTCAGCCTGCGGGTTGGCCGGCCAGGCGGCGCGGTCCAGGTCCAGGTCGGCGAACTTGCTGGAGTCGAACACTGGCTGCTTGATGCCCGCCTTGCGTTGGGCGTCGTAGTCGCGCATCACGCGCAGGCCGACCTTGAACAGCATGGCCAGGGCGATCAGGTTGACGAAGGCCAGGCAGGTCATGGTGATGTCGGCGAAGGCGAACACGGTCGACAGGTCCTGGGTCGAACCCCACACTACCAGCGCCAGCACCAGGCCACGGAAGGTCATCAGCACGGCACGGTTGCGGCTGAGGAACTGCAGGCTGTTCTCGCCCAGGTAGTAGTTGTAGAGGATGCAGGTGAAGACGAACAGCGACAGCGCGACGCTGACGAAGATGCGGCCCCAGTCACCGACCACGGCGGCCAGCGAGTTCTGGGTCAGGACGATGCCGTCACCTTCGAAGCCCGGGGTGTAGAAGCCCGACAGCAGGATCAGCAGCGCGGTGCAGGTGCAGATCACGAAGGTGTCGAGGAACACGCTGAAGGCCTGGACCACGCCCTGGGCGCCCGGGTGCTTCACGGCGGCCACGGCGGCCACGTTCGGCGCGCTGCCCAGGCCCGCTTCGTTGGCGAACACGCCACGCTTCACGCCCATGACGATGGCGCTGCCGAGCAGGCCGCCGAACGCCGGGTCGAGGCCGAAGGCGCTCTTGAAGATGGTTTCCAGCATGGCTGGTACGTGCTCGATCTGGGTGCCGATCACGTACAGGGTCACGCCGATGTAGGCCAGGGTCTTGACCGGTACCAGCAGGTCGGACACAGCGGCGATGCGCTTGATGCCGCCGATGAAGGTGATGGCCAGCAGCACGGCGAGGACGATGCCGGTTTGCTTGGGATCGAAGGCGAAGGCGTTCTGCAGCGAGTGGGTCACGGTGTACGACTGCAGGCCGATGAAGGCGAAGCCGTAGGTGACCAGCAGCAGGATCGAGAACACGATGGCCATGCTTTTCAGCTTCAGGCCGTGCTGGATGTAGTACGCCGGGCCGCCGCGGTACAGGCCGTCGCCGTCGGCGCGCTTGTAGACCTGGGCCAGGGTGCATTCGAAGAAGCTGCTGGACATGCCCACCAGTGCGGTGACCCACATCCAGAACACGGCGCCTGGGCCGCCGAGGGTCACGGCGATACCGACACCGGCGATGTTACCGGCGCCGACGCGGCCGGCGAGGCTCAGCATCAGGGCCTGGAACGAGCTCAGTTGGCCTGCCTGGCCGCGAAGGGATTCCTTGAAGACGCCGAACATGTGGCCGAAGTGGCGGAACTGGACGAACCGCGAGCGGATGGTGAAGTAACCGCCGAGTCCGACGATCAGCACGATGAGGAGTTTCCCCGAAAGGAAATCGTTGAGTGCTTCGAGCATTGGAAAATGACCTCGATTCTTATTCTTCGCATGGAAAGACCAGCGGACGGCAGGCGCACCGCTATTCATTGGGGGCGCATGGTTGGCCATGACAACTATGGTTACAATTTCGCGGGTTGCTCCATTTTGGTGCGAGTTGATGCTAGAATGGCGCCACTCGCATCACCTGGACCCGCGTATCATGGGCGATCATTTCGCTATCAACCTCAAATTGGCCTGCAGCCATTACCGCTCTATCTCCGAGGTTTGCCGGCAGCTGTCGATCAACCGGGCGCAGTTCAACAAGTACCTGAGCGGCCAGAGCCGCCCGACGGCCTACAACCTCAAGCGCATCGGCGACTTCTTCGGTGTGGAGGACTACGAGCTGGGCCTGCCGCCCGAGCAGTTCGCCCGCCTGATCGGCGCACGCAACCAGCAGCAGCCTGTCGGCCCCCAGGACGACCCCATCAGCGAGCTGTTCAAGCCACTGCATAAAGAAGCCGGCAACCTCTCGCGCTATTGCGGCTATTACTTCGAATACTCCAACTGCATGTCGGTGCCCGGTTCGATCCTGGTGTCGCTGGTGCACCTGTGGGAGGAGCGCGGCAGTTTCCTGTTCGAGCGCCAGGAGCGCCAGGAACGCAGCAGCGGCCTCGACCGGCATGCCGAGGTGCGCTGCCGCTACCTGGGCGCGGCGTTCCAGCTGCAGGACCGGATGTTCCTGATTGACTACGAGTCGCTGACCCTCAACGAGATGAGCCAGACCGTGCTCATCCCCAGCTTCAAGAGCCGTATCAGCCGCCTGAACGGCCTCAAGACCGGGGTTTCCAGCGGTGACCGGCGCAACCCGGCCTGCACCCGCGTGGTGTGGGAATACCTCGGCGAGGAGATCAACCGCATCAACGCCTTCCGGCAGATCAAGCTGTACCGCCCGGACGATCCGCGCATCGACGACGATATCCGCGACCGCCTAAGTGCGGGGATGATCAGCAACGGGTTGTTCGAGATCGAGTAGCCACCATCACGACCTGCTGGAGATTGCCCAGCCCTTCGACAGCGTCACCAGCGTGGGAGCGGGCTTGCCCCGCGATAGCGTCGGCACGACCAACGAGGGTCGCCCGATCAGACGCGATCGCGGGGCAAGCCCGCTCCCACGCAAGGACAGCAGCGCTCCACCGAATTCAATCGAGAATGAACGCCGCCACCGCGTCGGCCACCTGATCCGCCACCTGTGGCCGGTCACGCAGGTGCGCGGCGATGCCGTGGTCGCAGTCGGTGAGCATCAGGCATTCCACATGGGGCGCCGGCACCGAACGCAGCAAGGCGTGGGTGACCTCCTCGGGGATCGGGCTGTAGCGTTCGACACCCGCCAGGCGCCGGGTGCCGGCCGAGGTGCCGGGGCCCTGGCCGTGCACCTTGGAGTTGAGCCCGTCATATTCGCCGATCACCAGCAGCACCCGGCCCTGGAACTGACGTAGGAAGGCATAGCTGTCGCAGTCGAGGAACGCATAAGGCTTGCGGATCGCTTCGCTGAAGGCCGGCCCGAAGGGCGCGCAATGGGCTGCATCGGGGTAGACCGCCGGGCAGATCAGCACCAGCTTGCGCACGTTGGGGCGTTGGGCGGCCAGCTTGAGGGCGATGGCGGCGCCCAGGCTGTGGCCGACCAGGGTGTCGCTGCGCGCATCCAGATGCTGGTGGAAGCGCAGGGCTTCCTGCAGGTTGCTGGCCAACGACGCGTCCTTTGCACCCGGCTCGCTGGCCAGGCTGTGGCCGGAGAGGTTGCCGGTCAGCGAACCGATCCCCTGCTGTTGCAGGCGATAGAGCAAAGGGTTCAGGCGGGTGAAATCGGAGCGGGCGCCGCCGACCACGAAGACCGTGGGGGCGCACTCATGTACCGGGAGCAGCAGGCGGGCCTGTTGCCGATAACCGTCGAAAGCCTCGTCGATGAAGCGTTCCGGGCCGGGAGCGGGTTCGTCGTATTGCCATCTGGCGCGCAGCGCGGTGTTCGACTCGGCATCCATGTTGATCTCCTTGAACAGGCCATGCGCAGTATAAGTAGCTGTCGGCAAAGGCGGAACACCCGTCCGATCGGCGCCAATCGGCACGCGGTGCGCGCCAGGCCTTGCCTGGGTTGGACTTCCCCTGTCGGAAACAGCAAAATGAACCCTTTCCTCCATCGACCAGACCGGACCTGTTGACTCTATGCGTATGCGCCTGATGCTGTTGGGTGGTGGCAATGCCCTCGGGCAAGCGCTGATTCGTCTCGGGGCCGAGGAAGATATCGCTTTCCTGGCGCCTCGCCCTCCGGAAAACGGCTGGGATCCGGCCAGCCTGACCCTGCTGCTCGACGAGCAGCGCCCGCACACCGTGATCAACCTGGCCTACTACTTTGACTGGTTCCAGGCCGAGTCGGTCAGCGAGCAACGCCTGGCTCAGCAGGAGCGGGCGGTGGAGCGGCTCGCCGAGTTGTGCCAGCACCACGAGATGATCCTGGTGCAGCCGTCCAGCTACCGGGTGTTCGATGGCTCGCGCGCCACCGCCTACAGCGAGAAGGACGAACCGGTGCCGCTCGGCCTGCGTGGCCAGGCGCTGTGGCGCATCGAGCAGAGCGTGCGCGCCACCTGCCCGCAGCATGTGCTGCTGCGTTTCGGCTGGCTGCTGGATGAAAGCCTCGATGGCGCGCTCGGGCGTTTCCTGACCCGTGCCGAGCAGCCCCAGGAGTTACTGCTGGCCGATGACCGCCGCGGCAACCCGACACCGGTGGACGACGCGGCACGGGTGATCCTCTCGGTGCTCAAGCAGCTCGATTGCCAGGCGCCGCTGTGGGGGACCTACCACTACGCCGGCAACGAGGCTACCACGCCGCTGGTGCTCGGCCAGGCGATCCTTACCGAGGCCACCCAGTGGCGCAAGCTGGCCGTGCAGGCGCCCACCGCCCAGGCCCACGCCGCCCGCCCGGATGCCAGCGAGGAGCCGCAACACGCGGTACTGGCCTGCAAGAAGATCCTTCATACCTTCGGCATCAAGCCACGCGCCTGGCGCGCCGGCTTGCCGCCCCTACTGGACCGATTCTACCGACATGGCTGACGCCCCCATCCTGATCACCGGCGGTGCCGGCTTCATTGGCTCGCACCTGTGCGACGCGTTGCTGGAGAAAGGCTACGCGGTGCGTATCCTCGACGACCTGTCGACCGGCAAGCGCGACAACCTGCAACTTGGCCACCCGCGCCTGGAACTGCTCGAGGGCGATGTCGCCGATGCCGCGCTAGTGGCCCGTACCGCCAGTGGTTGCCAGGCAGTGGTGCACCTGGCCGCGGTGGCCTCGGTGCAAGCTTCGGTGGAAGACCCGGTGAAGACCCACCAGAGCAACTTCATCGGCACGCTGAACGTGTGCGAGGCGATGCGCCTGAACGGCATCCGCCGCGTGCTGTTCGCTTCCAGCGCGGCGGTGTACGGCAATAACGGCGAAGGCCTGTCGATTGCCGAAGACACCCCCAAGGCGCCGCTGACCCCCTATGCGGTGGACAAGCTGGCCAGCGAGCAGTACCTGGACTTCTACCGCCGCCAGCATGGCCTGGAGCCGGTGGTGTTCCGCTTCTTCAACATCTTCGGGCCACGCCAGGACCCTTCCTCGCCGTATTCAGGCGTGATCAGCATCTTCTGCGAGCGCGCCACCAGTGGCAAACCGATCACGGTGTTCGGTGATGGCGAGCAGACCCGCGACTTCCTGTTTGTCGGTGACCTGGTCCAGGTAATGGTGCAGGCGCTTGAGCAGCAGGCGGTGGAAGAGGGTGCGGTGAACATCGGCCTGAACCAGGCGACCTCGCTGAACCAGTTGCTCAAGGCGCTGGAACAGGTGGTGGGCGGTTTGCCTGCAATCAGCTACGGCCAGGCACGGTCGGGGGACATCCGCCATTCGCGGGCGGACAACTCGCGTTTGCTGGCACGTTTCGCATTTCCCGAGCCAACGCCGTTTGTCGAAGGCCTGGCCCGCTTGCTCGGCAAAGCTTGAGCCTCTCGCGGGGCTTGCCCCGCGATGACGTCACGATTGCCGGATCACCCGCCGCCGGCAATCCTCCGGCCCCAGCACCCGCCCGTCCCGCGCCCGCACCTGCAATGTCTCCAGCCCCTGGCCGCGATCGTCGACCAGCTGCGAGCGTGACTCTCCCGCCGTGAACAGGTAGCGCTCCCCCCATTGGCGCAAGCCGATCACGATCGGAAACACCGAACGGCCCTTTTCCGTCAGCGCATATTCCTTGTAGGCACTGCCATCGGACGCAGGCTGCTGTGCCAGCAGCCCGGCCTCCACCAGCAGTTTCAGGCGCGAAGCGAGGATGTTCTTCGCCAGCCCGAGGTTTTTCTGCAATTCGCTGAAGCGGCACGGGCCATCGAAGGCATCGCGCAGGATCATCAGCGCCCAGCGCTCGCCGAGCACCTCCAGGGCGCGGGCCACTGGGCATTGCTGGTTGTTCTCGTCGAGCATGAGGCGTTCCTTGAGTGTGATCTGGTTGCAGAATAAAACCATGTTTGCTAGAAATCCAGTTTCATGGTTTTAAATTGAAACCAGATTTGGAGAGATTGCTGATGCCACCGCTCACTCGCGGATTGACGCTGTTGTTGGCTACCGCCTGCGCCCTGGCCGTGGCCACGGTGTACCTCGCCCAGCCGCTGTTGGAGGCCATGGCCGCGAGCCTCGGCGTAAGCGCTGCGCGCGCCGGCCTGGTGGTGGGCATGACCCAGGCCGGCTATGCCTTGGGTCTGTTGCTGATTGTGCCGCTGGGCGACCTGGTTGATCGTCGCCGGCTGATTGTCGGCCAGTTGCTGGCATCGGCCGGCGCGCTGTTGGCCGTGGCGTTTGCCGTGGACTGGGCCATGCTGCTGGCGGCGATGGCCATGGTCGGCCTGGCTGCGGTGGTGGTGCAGGTGATGGTCGCGCATGCCGCCACACTGGCCACGCCAGCTCAGCAGGGGCAGGCGGTGGGGACTGTCACCAGTGGCGTGGTGCTGGGGATCCTGTCAGCGCGCTTGGTCTCGGGTGCACTGGCTGACCTGCTGGGCTGGCACGGCGTATACGTCGTGGCGGCGGGGCTGGCGTTGGCCATGGCGTTGTTGCTGGCCTGGCGCTTGCCTGCTGTCAAGCCGCAGGGGCCGAGGCAGCGCTATCGGGTACTGTTGGTTTCAGTGCTGCGCTTGTACCGGCATGACCGTCTGCTACGTCAGCGCGGTGTGTTTGCGGTGCTGATCTTCGCGGCGTTCAGCGTGCTGTGGAGCACGATGGTGTTGCCCCTGAGCGCCGCGCCCCTGGCTCTGGACTATACACAGGTCGGGCTGTTCGGCCTGGCCGGCGTGGCTGGCGCGCTGGCGGCGTCGCGTGCCGGGCGCCTGGCGGATCAAGGGCATGGCCGGCGGGTGAGCGGATGGGCGCTCGGGCTGTTGACGCTGTCATGGCTGCCCAGCGCCTACCTGGAGCAGTCATTGCTGGCGCTGTTGATTGGGGTGCTGATGCTGGACCTGGCCGTGCAGGCCGTGCATGTGACCAACCAGAGCCTGTTGCTGGCGGGGCGCGGCGAGATGGCCAGCCGGCTGATCGGTGCCTACATGTGCTGTTATTCGATCGGTAGCGGGGTGGGTGCGGTCTTGGCGACCTGGGTGTATGGGCAGTGGGGCTGGGTGGCGGTGTGCGGGTTGGGGGCGGGGATAAGCGCTGTTGCGTGGGGCTATTGGGGGTACCTGTGGTGGGGCGAGACGGCGCGGGGCAAGCCCGCTCCAGAAGGAACGGGCTTGCCTGCGGATCAGAACTTGTAGCCGATGCCGACCATGTAGACCCATGGATCGACGTCCACGTCGACCTTGGTCTTGCCGACGCCCAGGGCGCTCGGGCCATCAATGCTGGCCTTGGTGTCGATGTCGACGTACCAGACCGCGGCGTTGAGCAGCAGGTTGTCGGTGAGCATGTAGTCCATGCCCAGTTGGCCGGCGATGCCTACCGAGTCCTTCAGCTTCATGTTGCTGAAGCCCTGGGCCTTGCGGTTGCTGCTCAGGTCTTCATCGAAGAACATCGTGTAGTTGATGCCCACGCCAGCGTAGGGCTGGAATTTGGAGCTTGGCTCCATCGGGTAGTACTGCAGCGACAGGGTCGGAGGCAGTTGCTTGATGTCGGCCAGCTTGCCATCCAGGCCTGGGCCGAGGCCCTTGACGCCGACTTTGTGCTGGAATGGCGTGGCGGCCAGCAGTTCCAGGCCGATGTGGTCGGTGAGCATGTAGGCGAAGGCCAGGCCCAGCTGGGTGTCGCTGTCCAGGGTCGCCTTGGTGCCCGAGACTTTGGCGCCATCGAGCTTGATGTCACCGCTGCTTTCGTTCGGCGCGGTGGTGATGGCGCCGGCGCGGAGGATGAAATCCCCCGCCTGGTGGGCGTGGGCAACAGGGGCTGCGAGCGCCAACGCGACGAGCGAGGCACTGAGCAAGGACTTGTTCATGGAAGCTCCCAGAGGACGTGAGTAATCGAGTAGTCCAATGGTACGAAGCTGACTAAACAGAAAGTTTGACCCAGCTCAACGAAGCCTCTTCAAACGGGCGTGCACAGTTCTCACTTCAGCTCATAAGCGTAGATTTTCTCGGCTTCCATCTGGTAGCCCGCATCGGCTAGCTCGCTGCTGGACGCCTTGACCTGCATCGTGCCTTCGATCCAGTAGGGTTGATAGAGGTCTTCGATACGTACGCCCATCTCGCTGAAGATGTGCACGATCTGGTTCGAGGGTGGCGGTGGCACGTGGATGCAGGCGCCGTAGTAGGGCACCAGGAGGAACTCGGTGGTGCGGCCTTCGTCGCTGACCTCCAGCGGCACGATGTAGCCGGGGATCTTCACGGGCTGGCCGTCCAAGGCCTTTACCACCGGTGCGTTGGGTGCCTGCTGGCGCGCGGCGGGGGCGGCCTCGGCAGCCAGCGCGTCGCTGATCTGCGACAGGTCGTGCAGCGGCGTCAGCTGCGGCGGGATGATCGGCGCGCCCTCGGGGATCAGCGCGGGCCAGTCCAGTTCACGAGGTTCGGCGGCACACACCGTGGATGCCAGCAAAACCACTGCCAGTAACAGGTAATGCCAAGCAGTGGGGGCCTGCCTGTTGTCCATGGACGTCGCGGTCATGAAGGTTCTCAAAGATGAATCGACAGGCCATCGGCCAGCGACTGCCGGTAGGCACGCCAGGCTGGCACGCTGCCCATCAGCAGCGCCGCGCCAAGGATGATAGCCAGCAGCGTCCACTCATGGGCGCTTGGCCAGGCCAATGGCAGGTACAGCCCGTAGTTGGCCTGCACATAGCCCTGCGCCAGGGCAATGCCGGCATACAGCAAGCCAAGCCCGGCGGCGATGCCCGACAATGCCAGGGCCAGTGCCTCGAGCACCAGCAGCCCGGCGATATGCCAGGGACGGGCCCCCACCGAGCGCAGGATGGCCATTTCCCGGCGGCGTTCGTTGAGGCTGGTGAGAATCGCGGTGAGCATGCCGATCAGGCCGGTGAGCACGACGAACAACGACACCACGAACAATGCCTGCTCGGCCGTGCCCATCAGGCTCCACAGCTCCTGCAGGGCCACGCCGGGCAGGATCGCCAGCAGGGGCTCGGCACGGTACTCGTTGATCTCGCGCTGCAGGCTGAACGTGGCGATCTTGCTGTTGAGCCCGAGCATGAAGGCGGTGATGGCGGTGGGCTGCAGGTCCATGGCGCGGGCCTGCTCGGCACTGATGCGCCCGGCGCCACGGGCCGGGACGCCGTTGTGCCAGTCGATGTGGATCGCTTCCATCCCTGCCAGGCTGATGTGCAGGGTGCGGTCCACCGGGGTGCCGGTGCGTTGGAGCACGCCGACCACGGTGAAGGGCTTGTCGTCGTGCTTGACCAGGCTAATGGCGGCCACGCCGTGCGCCAGTACCAGCTTGTCACCCAGTTTGTAGTGCAAGGCCTCGGCGACTTCGGCGCCCAGCACCACTTCGAACGGATCGTCGGCGAACGCCCGGCCCTGGTCGAGTGCCAGGTGCTGGCGGCGACCGAACTGGTAATGGCTGAAGTAGTCGGCGCTGGTGCCCATCACCCGGTAGCCACGGTGCGAATCGCCCAGTGAAATCGGGATCGCCCACTTCACCCGTGGATCCTTGGCGTAATGCTCGTAGCTGTCCCAGCGGATGTTGTTGGTGGCATTGCCGATGCGGAACACCGAGTACAGCAGCAGATTCACCGACCCCGAACGGGCACCGACGATCAGGTCGGTGCCGCTGATGGTGCTGGCGAAACTGGCGCGGGCTTCGGTGCGTACCCGCTCGACGGCCAGCAGCAAGCACACCGACAGGGCGATGGCGAACGCGGTGAGCAGGGCGGTGAAACGGCGGTTGGCCAGGCTGGCCAGGGCAAGGCGAAGCAGGTACATCAGGCCTCCCGGGGCTTGGCGGCGCGATTGAGCTCGGCCAGGGACAGGTGGCGGTCGAACAGCGGCGCCAGGCTCTGGTCATGGCTGACGAACAGCAGGCTTGCGCCGGCGTCGCGGCATTCGTCGAACAACAGGCGGATGAACGCCTCGCGGGTGTCGGCGTCGAGGGCCGAGGTCGGCTCGTCGGCGATGACCAGCTCGGGCTGGCCGATCAGCGCCCTGGCCGCGGCGACCCGCTGCTGCTGCCCGATCGACAGGCTGTCGGCGCGGCGGGCGAGCAGGGCCGGGTCGTCCAGGCCCAGGTGGGCGAGCAACTGGGCAGCGGCCTGGTCGATGCTGCCATGGCGCTGGGCGGCGCGAGCGGCACGGCTTTTCGAGAAGCGGCAGGGCAGCTCGACGTTTTCGCGCACCGAGAGGAACGGCAACAGGTTGAACTGCTGGAAGATGTAGCCGGTGTGATCGACCCGGAAGCGGTCGCGTGCGCCCTGGCCCAAGGTCGCCAAGTCTTGGCCGAGCAGGCGGATGCTGCCCTGGCCTGGGCGGTTGACCCCGCCCAGCAGGCCGAGCAGGGTGGTCTTGCCACTGCCGCTGGGACCCTTGAGGAACAACGCCTCGCCGGGCTCCAGGCGAAACGCTGGGATCTCCAGCAGCGGCGCCTGGCCAGGCCAGGCGAACACCAGGTCATGCAGTTCGATCAGCGGCTGGCTCATTCAGAACTCGACCACGGCCTTGGCGGGGGTGGCTTCCACGCCTTTCTGGCCATTCGGGCCGATCAGTTGCACGTTGATCTTCTGGGTTTGCGGGAAGGTTTTGAACAGGCGGCCGAGGTCGATCTGGGTGAGTTTGCCCGGGGTGGCGCAGGTCAGCTGGTAATGGGCATTGATGTCGGCGTGCTGGTGCGCCTCGCCGCCAGCTTCGGGGGCATTACCGAACAGCGGGCTTTCCAGCTCCTGGGCCTCCTCCTTGCAACCGGCGGCCTGGGCGATGGCGAACAGCTTCAGGGGTTGTTCGAGCTGCTGGCGGGCGGCGGCGACCTTGGCTTTGTCGGCGTCGCTGCTGGCGGCGTGTTCGAAGCCGACCAGGTTCATCGCCGGGCTGTCCAGCGCCAGCTCGAGGACGTTGCCGTCGAGTACCGCGTTGAGCTTGGCCACGCCGTGCTCATGGGCACCGAGGGTGCCATGGGCGTGATCGTGATCGTGGTCATGGTCGTGATCGTCGTGGGCATGGGCCACGGCCAGGGGAAGCAGGGCGAAGGGCAGGGCGAGCAACAGACGACGCATGGACGGCTCCACAGGCGGCTTGGGATGAACTTGTGATGTTATAACAATTTTTATTTGCGCCGCCAGCCTGCCTGGCACAGGTTTCATGTTCGTGGGAGCATGGCGCAATCGAGCCTGGAAACAAGGAAATAATCGTGAGAATTCGTGGACAGATCGGCGAGTGGCCGGTGGACCTGACTGTCGAGCTGGAGCCGCATGAATGGGCGCAGCTGGGGCGTAGGCTGGATGCCCAGGCGCCGGTGGAAGCAGCGCCGGTCAGCGCCAGCCCGGCACCTCGACAGGATGACGGGCAGTGGGCGGCGGCGCGTGAAGTGCTGCGTCAGGCAGGGCAGATGGGTGGTCCGGAGCTGCTGGAGCGTCTGGAAGGTTTGGCCGGAAGCGTGGCGGCAGGCAAGCGGCTGCTGGTGCGGTTGCGCCATAGCAGTGAGGTGAAGGTGGAAAGTGGCGTGGATGCGCCGGTGTATCGCTGGGTGGGATGAGGGGCTGCATAGCAGCCCCAGCAGCCTCAGAACAACGCGGAAGAGAGCTTGCGGCGGTACACACTGACCAGCGGATGCTCGGTGCCCAGCAGCTCGAACACCTGTAGCAGCGCCTTCTGTGGCAGGCCGTTCTCGTAGGCGCGGTTGCGCTGGAACAGCTTCAACAGACCATCCATCGCGGCCTCGTACTGCTGGCGTGCCAACTGCTGGATGCACAGCTGGTAGGCTGCTTCGTCATCCTGCGGATTCTGCGCCAGGCGGCTCTTCAGCTCCGCGGCTTCCGGCAGGCTGGCGGCCTGGCGCAGGAAGGTCAGCTGGGCCTTGGCGCCGGCCAGTGCGGCCTTGTGCTCGTCGGTCTTGACCGCGTCGAGCACCACCTGGGCCTCGCCCAGCTCGCCGCGCTCGGCCAGGCAGCGGGCGTAGAGGATCAGCGCCTCGGCATTGCTGTTGTCTTCACCCAGCAGCACCTGCAGCAGGGCCTCGGCCTCGCTGAAGCGACTTTCGGCGAACAGCGCCTTGGCCTGCTCCAGCGGCGCGGCGGCGGGCGGCGCGGGCATCTGCACATGGGGTTCGAGCATGGCGCGGATGGCCGACTCGGGCTGCGCGCCGGCAAAACCATCGACCGGTTGACCATCCTTGAACAGCACCACGGTCGGCAGGCTGCGGATGCCGAACTGGGCGACGATCTGCTGCTCGACGTCGCAGTTGATCTTGGCCAGCAGCAACTCGCCCTGATAACCCTCGGCGATCTTCGCCAACAGCGGCATCAGTGCCTTGCACGGCGCGCACCATTCGGCCCAGAAGTCGACCAGTACCGGCTTGTGGAAGGAGTTCTCGATGACCAGTTGCTGGAAGTTGGCATCGGTGGCATCGAAGATATAGGGCAGGTTCTGGTTAACTGGCGCTTGGCTCATCGCAACTCTCGCAAATCCGTGAATGCCCCCACTATAAGGGCTCGCGGCTGGCGTGGTACAGGCTGACGCGGCGGAATTCGTGCGGCTCGGCCAGATCCGGCAGGGTCAGCGCTTCCAGCACGCCGAGCGGGCGGTACAGCGGATGGCTGAAGTCACGCACCCGAGAGTCGGCCACCAGTGCCTGGCGGCCACGGCTGAGGAATGCGTCCAGCAACGGCAGGTTGGCGCGGTCGTACAGTACATCGGCGACCAGAATCAGGTCGAAGCGGTCGCCCTCGGCGAAGAAATCGCGGCTGTAGCCCAGCGTCACGCCGTTCAGTGCGGCGTTGGCGCGGCAGGCGTCCAAGGCCAACGGGTCGAGGTCGCAGGCCACTACTTCCAGCGCGCCGGCCCGGGCGGCGGCGATTCCGGCGATGCCGGAGCCGGCGCCGAAGTCCAGCACGCGCTTGCCACGCACCCAGTGCGGCTGCTCGGCCAGGTAGCGCGCCATGGCCAGGCCACTGGCCCAGCAGAAGCTCCAGTAGGGCGGATCTTCGAGAATGCGCCGGGTTTCCTCGCTGCTGAATGCGCGATCCATGTTCTGGTCGTCGATCAACCAGAGTTTCAGATCGCATTCGGGCAGTTCGCTGACGATCAGGCGCGCTTCGCCGATCAGGCGGCTCAAGGCCTGTTGCAGGGCCAGCGGGGTCATCTACGGTGCCTTTTCGAAACGCAGCGGGCCGGTGGCCTGGGTCTGGGCCTGGGCGATGCGCACCGGCGGCAGGTGCAGGATCAGTTGCCCGGAGCGGCTGGCGCGGCCACGCAGTTCGACCCGCGCGCCGGCAGGGAAGGCTTCGGGGTTGAAGCGCAGGCGGTAGGGCAGGGCCTGGCCGGTGCCGCTCAGGGTACTGCTGGCCAGCAGTTGCTGTGGGCGGCCGCGCTCGTCGATCACCAGCAGGGCCAGCTCCACATCGGCACCTGCCGGGATTTCCATCAGGGTACCGCTCAGCTCGCGCTGGTAGGCCGGCAGCGGGCCCAGGGGTTCGGTCTTCTTCGCCACCTTGGCCGGCACCGGCGCCGGGGCCTGTTCCGGCTTGGGGCGGTCGCTGCCGCAGGCGGCGAGCAGGGCGGCGCAACACAGCACGACGAGCGCTCGAGGGTACATGGGGTCGTCCTTCACGGGCAGATTTGCATGGATGGTAAACCCTTTGGCTTGTCTTGCCAGTGCAATGCGCTACCATGGCCCTCCCTTTTTTTTGTTGCCTGCCACCATGCACTGTCCGTTTTGCGGCGCCAACGACACCAAGGTCATCGACTCGCGCCTGGTCGCCGAGGGCGAACAGGTGCGTCGCCGTCGCGAGTGCGTCGCTTGCGGCGAACGTTTCACCACCTTCGAAACCGCCGAGCTGGTGCTGCCGCGGCTGATCAAGCAGGACGGCACGCGCCAGCCCTTCGATGAGGACAAGCTGCGGGCCGGCATGCAGCGCGCGCTGGAAAAGCGCCCGGTCAGCGTCGAGCGCCTGGAAGCGGCGCTGGCGCACATCAAGAGCCGCCTGCGTGCCACCGGCGAGCGTGAAGTGAAATCGCTGGTGGTCGGTGAGATGGTGATGGCCGAGCTGCGCAAGCTCGACGAAGTGGCCTACATCCGATTCGCCTCGGTCTACCGGCGTTTCCAGGACCTCGACGAATTCCGCGAAGAAATCGACCGCCTGGCCCGCGAGCCAGCCAAAGAGTAAGCATGTCCAGCCAAACCATTCTCGACGCCCACTACATGGCCCGGGCCGTGGAACTGGCCCGCAACGGCCTGTACAGCACCCACCCCAACCCCCGCGTGGGCTGCGTGATCGTGCGCGATGGCGAGGTGGTCGGCGAGGGCTGGCATGTGCGTGCTGGCGAGCCGCACGCCGAGGTTCACGCCCTGCGCCAGGCCGGCGAGCGCGCCCTAGGCGCCTGTGCCTACGTCACCCTCGAGCCCTGCAGCCACCATGGGCGCACGCCGCCGTGCGCCGAAGCCCTGGTCAACGCCGGGGTGGCGCGGGTGGTGGTGGCCATGCAGGACCCCAACCCGCAAGTGGCCGGCAATGGCCTGCGCCGTCTGCGCGAGGCCGGCATCGAGGTCGCCAGCGGGGTGCTCGAAGCCGAGGCCCGCGCCCTCAACCCAGGCTTCCTCAAACGTATGGAGCACGGCCTGCCATTCGTGCGCGCCAAGCTGGCGATGAGCCTGGACGGTCGCACTGCCATGGCCAGTGGCGAGAGCCAGTGGATCACCGGCCCCGCCGCCCGTGCCGCGGTCCAGCGCCTGCGCGCCCGGTCCAGCGTGGTGCTGACCAGCGCCGAAAGCGTGCTGTTCGACAACGCCCGCATGACCGTGCGTGGCGAAGAACTGGGCCTGGATGAGGCGTTCACCGCCCTGGCCGTGTCGCGCCCGCCGCTGCGCGTGCTGATCGACGGGCGCCTGCGCCTGCCACTGGACGCGCCGTTCTTCCAGGCCGGCCCGGCGCTGGTGGTGACCGCCGCCGGCGAGGACCCTCGTTATGCCGCCGCCGGCCATGAGTTGCTCGACCTGCCCGGCAGCGACGGCCGCGTCGACTTGCCGGCCCTGCTGCGGGTGCTGGCCGGGCGCGGCGTCAACGAAATCCTCCTGGAAGCCGGCGCCGGCCTGGTCGGCGCCTTCGCCCGCCAGGGCCTGGTCGACGAGTACCAGTTGTTCGTCGCCGGCACCTTCCTCGGCTCCGATGCCCGTCCGCTGCTGGACTGGCCGTTGTCGAAAATGAGCGAGGCGCCGCGGCTGAAGATTACCGACATGCGCGCGGTCGGCGATGACTGGCGAGTCACTGCCATCCCCCTGCCGGCCCCCGGCGTATAATGCCTGGCTTGCTTCGCGCAGCCCGTACTTGAGGAGAACAGCATGTTCACCGGCATCATCGAATCCATCGGCACCATCCGCAGCCTCACCCCCAAGGGCGGTGACGTGCGTGTCTATGTCGAGACCGGCAAGCTCGACCTGGCCGACGTCAAGCTTGGCGACAGCATCGCGGTCAACGGCGTGTGCCTGACCGCCGTCGAGCTGCCCGGCGACGGCTTCTGGGCCGACGTCAGCGTCGAGACCCTCAAGCGCACGGCCATGGTCGACCTCAAGAGCGGCAGCCGGGTCAACCTGGAAAAGGCCCTGACCCCGACCACCCGCCTGGGCGGCCACCTGGTCAGCGGCCACGTCGACGGTGTCGGCGAGATCGTCTCGCGCGCCGATAGCGCCCGCGCCATCCAGTTCCGCGTGCGTGCGCCCAAGGAGCTGGCCAAGTACATCGCCCACAAGGGCTCGATCACCGTCGACGGCACCAGCCTGACGGTCAACGAAGTCGATGGCGCCGAGTTCGAGCTGACCATCGTCCCGCACACCCTGTCCGAAACCATCATGGCCGACTACCGAGCAGGGCGTCGGGTGAACCTTGAGGTCGACCTGCTGGCCCGTTACCTGGAGCGTCTGCTGCTGGGCGACAAGGCCGCCGAGCCGAGCAAAGGCAGTGGCATCACCGAAAGCTTCCTGGCCGCCAACGGCTTCTTGAAATCCTGATTGAGAAGGGGGTGCCGCGTGGCGCTCAACAGCATCGAAGAACTGGTCGAAGACATCCGCCAGGGCAAAATGGTCATCCTCATGGATGACGAAGACCGCGAGAACGAAGGCGACATCATCATGGCAGCCGAATGCTGCCTGCCCGAACACATCAATTTCATGGCCAAGCACGCCCGTGGCCTGATCTGCATGCCGATGACCCGCGAGCGCTGCGAAACCCTGAAGCTGCCGCTGATGGCGCCGCGCAACGGTTCGGGCTTCGGCACCAAGTTCACTGTGTCGATCGAGGCCGCCGAAGGCGTCACCACCGGCATCTCCGCCGCCGACCGCGCCCGTACCGTGCAGGCCGCCGCGGCCAAGGACGCCAAGGCCGAGGACATCGTCAGCCCTGGGCATATTTTCCCGCTGATGGCCCAGCCCGGCGGCACCCTGGCTCGCGCCGGCCATACCGAGGCCGCCTGCGACCTGGCGCGCATGGCCGGTTTCGAGCCAAGCGGGGTGATCTGCGAGGTGATGAACGACGACGGCACCATGTCGCGCCGCGCCGAGCTGGAAGTGTTCGCTGCCGAGCATGGCTTGAAGATCGGCACCATCGCCGACCTGATCCACTACCGCATGATCCACGAGCGCACCGTGCAGCGCGTGTCCGAGCAGCCGATCGAGAGCGAGCTGGGCGAATTCAACCTGGTCACCTACCGTGACGCGGTGGAAGGCGACGTGCACATGGCCCTGACGCTCGGCAAGATCTGCGCCGAAGAGCCGACGCTGGTGCGGGTGCACAACATGGATCCGCTGCGCGACCTGCTGCTGGTCAAGCAGCCGGGGCGCTGGAGCCTGCGCGCGGCCATGGCCGCGGTGGCCGAGGCCGGCAGCGGCGTGGTCCTGCTGCTGGGCCACCCGCTGGACGGCGACGTGCTGCTGGCGCACATCCGCGAAAGCGCGGGCGATGCGCAGCCCAAGGCACCCACCACCTACAGCACCGTCGGTGCCGGTTCGCAGATCCTGCGCGACCTCGGTGTGCGCAAGATGCGCCTGATGAGTTCGCCGATGAAGTTCAATGCGATATCCGGATTCGATCTGGAAGTTGTAGAATACGTGCCCTCCGAGTGACTTGAGGCGGCCTGATCGCCCTTAAGCTCGAGTCAAAACCCTCCCGAGGCCGCCACAGCGCGGCCTCGCTCTTGAAGATGAGAACTCCGGAATGACCCTGAAGACCATCGAAGGTACCTTCATCGCCCCCAAAGGTCGCTATGCTTTGGTGGTTGGCCGCTTCAACAGCTTCGTCGTCGAAAGCCTGGTAAGCGGTGCAGTCGATGCCCTGGTACGCCACGGCGTCAGCGAAAGCGACATCACCATCATCCGTGCCCCGGGCGCGTTCGAAATCCCGCTGGTGGCACAGAAAGTCGCCCAACAGGGCGCTTATGACGCGATCGTCGCCCTGGGCGCGGTGATCCGTGGCGGTACCCCGCACTTCGAATACGTGGCGGGCGAGTGCACCAAGGGCCTGGCCCAGGTGTCCATGGAGTTCGGTGTTCCGGTGGCCTTCGGCGTACTGACCGTCGATTCCATCGAGCAGGCCATCGAGCGTTCCGGCACCAAGGCCGGCAACAAAGGTGCCGAAGCTGCCCTGTCCGCTCTGGAAATGGTCAGCCTGCTGGCGCAGTTGGAGGCCAAGTGATTAGCGACGAAAGCGATCGTTTCAACCCGCGCGATCCAAAACCCGCGGATGCCGGCAAGCCCTCGAAGAGCGCCAAGCGTCGCGAAGCCCGCAAGCTCGCCACGCAAGCGCTCTACCAGTGGCACATGGCCAAGCATTCGCTGAACGAGGTCGAGGCGCAATTCCGGGTCGACAACGATTTCACCGATATCGACGGCGCCTACTTCCGCGAGATCCTGCACGGGGTCCCGGCGAAGAAGGCCGAGATCGACGAGGCGCTCAAGCCTTGCCTGGACACGCCGCTGGAAGAGCTCGACCCGGTCGAGCTGGCCGTGCTGCGCCTGTCCACCTGGGAATTCATGATGCGCGTCGACGTGCCGTACCGCGTCGTCATCAACGAAGGTGTGGAGCTGGCGAAGGTGTTCGGCGCCACTGACGGCCACAAGTTCGTCAACGGCGTGCTCGACAAGCTGGCTCCGCGTCTGCGTGAGGCGGAAGTCAAGGCGAACAAGCGCTGATCGCGGCGCTGACGAGCCATGGGTGAGTTCGAGCTGATCCGTCATTTCTTCGCCGCAGCGCCCTGTGCGCAGGGCGGCGAGGGCGTGGCCCTGGGGATCGGCGACGACTGTGCCCTGCTGAACCTGCCTGCCGGCGAGCAGCTGGCGATCTCCACCGACACGCTCGTGGCCGGTGTGCATTTCCCCGCAGTGTGCGACCCGTTGCTGCTCGGCCAGCGTTCGCTGGCCGTGGCGGTCAGCGACCTGGCGGCCATGGGCGCCACGGCCATCGGCTTCACCCTTGCCCTCACCCTGCCCCAGGTCGGCGCGCAATGGCTTGCCGGCTTTGCCGACGGCCTCGGCCGCATGGCCGCGCGCTGCGGTATCAGCCTGATTGGTGGCGACACTACACGCGGCCCGTTGAGCATCACCGTGACCGTGTTCGGCCGGGTGCCGACCGGCCAGGCGCTGCGTCGCAGCGGCGCGCAGCCGGGCGACCTGCTGTGTGTCGGTGGTTTCCTGGGCAACGCGGCGGGGGCCTTGCCGCTGGTGCTGGGCGAACGCGAGGCGGCTGCCGATGTGGCCGGGCCATTGCTCGAGCATTACTGGTCGCCCTTGCCGCAACTGCAACTGGGCGAGCGCCTGCGCGGCCTGGCCACGGCGGCGCTGGATATTTCCGACGGCCTGCTGGCCGACTGCGGGCATATCGCCAAGGCGTCCGGCGTTGCGCTGCAGGTGAACCTGGCGCAGGTCCCCGTGTCTGCTCCTTTACAGGCTTTGCTCGGTAGAGAAGCGGCCTTGCATGCAGCGCTCACCGGTGGTGACGACTACGTGCTGGCGTTCACCGTGCCGGAAAGCGCACTGACCGCCCTGGCCCGCGAGGTGCACGTCATCGGTCGTGTACTGGAAGGCCAGGGCGTGACCTTGCGTGACCCGCAAGGCCAGGACATCACCCCCGTGCAGCGGGGCTATCAACATTTCAGGGAGACACCGTGACCGACCACCCCAACCAGGTGCCTGCGGAGTTCGTTCCGCCTTCGGTCTGGCGCAACCCGTGGCACTTCATCGCCTTCGGCTTCGGCTCGGGCACCCTGCCCAAGGCGCCGGGGACCTGGGGTTCGCTGGTGGCGCTGCCGTTCATCCCGTTGTGGCAGATGCTACCCGACTGGGGTTATTGGCTGTTGCTGGGCATCAGCATGCTGTTCGGCGTGTGGTTGTGCGGCAAGGTGGCCAACGACTTGCGCGTGCACGACCACGAGGGCATTGTCTGGGACGAGATCGTCGGCATGTGGATCACCCTGTGGCTGGTGCCGGAAGGTTGGCAGTGGCTGCTGGCGGGGTTCCTGATGTTCCGCTTCTTCGACATCCTCAAGCCGTGGCCGATCCGCTGGGTCGACCGCCATGTGCATGGTGGGTTCGGCATCATGCTCGACGATATCCTGGCCGGCGTGTTCGCCTGGCTGGGCATGCAGGTTCTGGTGTGGGCGGTGGCCTGAGACAGGGAGCGTTGCAATGGGCCTGAAGGCTGTGGTGCTGGCATCGATGCTATTGGTCGCGGGACCGGGTGCGATGGCCCAGGAGGTGCCGGCGCAGGTGCGTCTGGTCAGCGAGGCGTGGGTCGACTACACCAATGCCGATGGCAGCGGGCTGGCCTGGGACGTGTTGCGCAAGGTGTTCGAGCCGGCCGGGGTCAAGGTCGTGGTCAAGAGCGCGCCCTACAGCCGCGCCGTCGGACTGGTGAAACGCGGCGAGGCGGATGCCTGGGTAGGCTCCTACAAGGAAGAGAACGCCGACAACCTGTACCCGCAGTGGTACTTCGACCAGGACCATATCTATGCCTTGGGCCTGGTCGACAAACCGGTGCCAACGCTCGAGACCATCGGCCAGTACCGGCTGGCCTGGGTGCGCGGCTACGACTACGCCAGCTATCTGCCCGAGGTCCACAACTTCCGCGAGATCCAGCGGCGCGAGGGCATCCTGCCCATGCTCGAACATGACCGGGTCGATTTCTACATCGATGCGCTCGCCGAGGTCGACTACGTGCTTGGCCAGGCGCCCGATGCCACGCGCTTTCGCCGCACCCACGTCGCCGAGCTGCCGTTGTATCTGGCCTTCGCCCACAGCGAACAGGGCAAGGCCCTGCGCGACCTGTTCGACCGGCGCATGGAGCAACTGGTGCGCAGCGGCGAGCTGAAGCCGATCTTTGAGCGCTGGAAGCAGCCTTATCCGTTTACGGATGATCACCTGCCTCATCAATAAATGCCCCGCAGTCCGCTCCCGCAGGGGCCGGTGTGCGGCCATATGCATCTAACTTTTCGATCTTAAGCCACGATATTCCTCCTGCGCACCTGCGCCGGGCTGCTGATACAATCGACCGATCTGAAAAATCCTACTGCCCAGGAGCACAACGTGCCCGTCGTCTTTGTTGCCGCCTCGAAACTCCCGACTCCCTTTGCGACCTTCACCATGCATGGCTTCCTCGACGAAGCCACTGGCCGCGAGCACGTGGTGCTCAGCCTGGGTGATATCGCCGACGGCGAGCCGGTGCTGGGGCGTCTGCACTCCGAGTGCCTGACTGGCGATGCGCTGTTCAGCCAGCGTTGCGACTGTGGCTCGCAGCTGGAGGCTGCATTGCAGGCCATCGCCCGTGAAGGCCGTGGCGTACTGCTGTACCTGCGCCAGGAAGGCCGTGGCATCGGCCTGCTGAACAAGATCCGCGCCTACGAACTGCAAGACGGCGGTGCCGACACCGTCGAGGCCAACGAGCGCCTGGGCTTCGCCGCCGACCAGCGTGACTACGCCATGTGCCTGCCGATGCTCGAGCACCTGGGCGTGAAGTCGTTGCGTCTGATGACCAACAATCCGCGCAAGGTAAAGGCCCTGACCGACATGAGCATCAAGGTCGCCGAGCGCGTACCGCTGCACACTGGCCACAACCCGCACAACCGCCTGTACCTGGCCACCAAGGCCGACAAGCTCGGGCACATGATGGGCAACAAGCACCAGGGCGAGGTGCCCCAGGCGTGACTCGCACAGAGGTGAAGCGGCGGCTGGCGCTGGCCTGGTGGCAGTACCTGGCCGTGGGGTTGCTGCCGCTGCCGGTGATGGCCTGGGCCTTTGGTGACGGCGAGGCGCTGATCCCGGTGCTGGCCATGCCGCTGTTCATCGCCGGTGCCGCCAGCATGTTCCTCAGCCTGCCGCGCTTCAGCGCGTACAAGCGGGCGTTGATCGCCAGCGACAAGGTATTGGGCAGCGCCGAAGAACCGGCGGCCTGGATCGAGCTGGCCCGCGTGCGCCGCCTGGCTATGCTGTTCGCCTGCTTCCCGGCCTGGGTTGCCGCGCTGTCGGTGCTGGTCGGGTTGGAGGCGGTACCGCAGATTCTCCTCGCCCTGTCCACCGTGGTGTTGCTGTACCTCTATCGCATCCCACGCCAGCTCGGCTGATGCGGGCGCTGTTCGCCGGGTTTTTGCTGCTGTGTCTCGGCGCCGTGGCCGAGGCCGCGCCGCGGGTGGTCAGCCTGGCGCCGTCGATGACCGAGATTGTCCTGGAGCTACGAGCCGGCGAGTTGCTGGTCGGTGTGCTCGATGGCGGCGAGCGTCCGCCGGCGCTGGCCCGGTTGCCTTCCGTCGGCCGCCATGGCCAGCTCGACATGGAGCGCCTGTTAAGCCTCGAGCCCGACCTCTTGCTGCTGTGGCCCGGCAGCGTGCCGCCGGCCCAGCGCGACCAGCTCAGGCGCCTGGGCATCGCCACGTTCAGCGGCGAGCCCGGCAACCTCGACCAGTTGATCGACCAGATCGAAGCCATCGCCCAACGTATTGGCCGTGACCAGCAAGGCCGCGCCTATGCCGCCAGCCTGCGTGAGCGGTTGCAGGGGCTGCGCGACCGCTACCGGCGTGAGGCGCCGCTGCGGGTGTTCTACCAGGTCTGGGACAAGCCGCTGTACACCTTGGGTGGCCGCCAGGTGGTCAGCGACGCCTTGCGCGTGTGCGGGGCGCGCAATGTGTTCGATGACCTGGCCCAGCCCGCCCCGCAGGTCAGCGTGGAGTCGGTGTTGCTGCGCGACCCCGAGGTGATCCTGGCGGGCGATGAGGCGCAACTGGCCAGTTGGCGCAACTGGCCGCGGCTGAGCGCCGTGAAAGGCGAGCGCTTGCTGGTGGTGCCGGACAAAGGCCTGGAGCGGCCCAGCGGGCAGATGATCGAGGCCACTGCTCGGCTGTGTGCGTTGCTCGATGCTAGAGCGCCGGTGTCCAGGTAAGGCTCAACAGCCAGGTGCGTCCTTCTTCGCGGTAACCGTGCCAACTGCCGTCGTAGCTGTAGAGGACGCGGCTGTATTGCTTGTCCAGCAGGTTGTCCAGCTTCAGATCCACCCTCACCTCGTCTGTCAGGGCCATGCCGCCACGTAGGCCGAGCAACCCATAGCCCCCCATGCGCCGGTTGTTGGACGGATCGTCGTAGCTGCCACTGACAGCCTGCCAGCTGGCGCCCACGCTGTAGCGAGCAAATTGTCGATCCACATCCAGGCTCAACGTGCGACGAGCGCGGCGTTGAAGGGTATGGCCGCTTTCCCGGTCACGCGGGTCGACCAGGCTCAGGCCCAGCTGAGAGGTCCAGCCGGCCCATTCCTGTTGCAGCGACAGTTCCATGCCATTGATTCGCGCGTTTTCGACATTGCCGGGTCGCCTGCGCTCGGGGTCGTAGTTGATTGCGTCGCGCAGGTCGGTGCGATACAGCGAGGCTTCCAGCCGTGTCTCACTGGCCAGCTGGCTGCGCCATTGCAGTTCGTAGCTTTTCGAGTGCTCGGGGCGCAGGTCCGGGTTGCCGTACTTCACATCGTAGAGATCGTTGAAGGTCGGGGCGCGAAAGCCTTCGCTGTAGGAGAGCAGCACGTCGTTGCGAGGGTTCAGCGGGACTGTGAGGCTGGCATTCCAGGTGGTCTGGTCGCCGAATTGCTGGTTACGGTCCTGGCGTACACCCAGTTCGCTCGAGAAGCTGTCCCCGGCAAAGCGATATTGAGCGAAGGCTGCGCGGTTCCAGCGGCTGTCCTCGCTGAAGTTCGCCGTACCGTGGAAGCGATCCTGGTACCAGTCGCCACCCAGCATCAGCTGGTTGCGCTCGTCGAGTGTGAAGTCGTTCTGCCAGGTGACCTGATCACGGTAGGTGTTGTAGATGAAGCGCTCGTCGCTCATCTTGTCGCGCTTGTCGTCACGGTTTTCGCTGTGGCCAAGTTCCAACCTGGAGTGCCAGGTGTCGCTTAGCTGGGCGTCGAACCAGGTGCCCAGGCTGCTGACACTGAAATCGGTGTAGGGCTGCTGTGGATAACTCAGATAGGTGGATTCATCCAGCCGCCCATAAGGATTGTCGTATTCACTGCGCCCACGGCTGTCGAGCAGGTTCAGGCCCGCTTCGAAGCGCTCGTTGAAGCTGTGGCTCAAGCTCAGGTTCAAAGAGCGGTTGCGATAGGCGTCATGGTCGCCATCGCTGGCATACGACGGCCCGGTCGAATCGATGCCGGCCGTCTCGTCCAGGCTGGCGCCGAGGTTGAAGCGGGTCGCGCCATCGCCACCGGACAGGCCCAGGCTGCGCTGCCAGGTCTGGTTGCTGCCGGTTGCCAGGCGCAGGCGCGGTTGCAGGCCCTGGCCCTCGCCACGCCGGGTGAAGATCTGGATCACCCCGCCGATGGCGTCGCTGCCGTAAACCGCCGAGCGCGAACCGCGCAGCACCTCCACCCGTTCGATCTGGTCGATGCCGAGAAACTGCAGGCCGCTGTCGCCGGAGGTGGTGTTGGCGATGCGCACGCCATCAACCAGCACCAGGGTCTGGGCGGCCTTGGTGCCGCGCACGAAGATGCCCGGCAGGCTGCCGCGACCGCCGGTGGGCGCGACCTGCACGCCGGGCACGCGGGCGAGCAGATCGGTGACGCTGCTGGGTTGCAGGCGGTCGATGTCGGCACGGGTGAACACCGTGTTGGCGGCGCTGGTGGCGGTACGCGACTCGACCTGGCGGCTGGCGCTGATCAGCACGTCGGGGAGCTTGAGGGCGTCGTCGCGGGAAGGTTCGGCTGCCAGGGTGGCGGCGGGGAGGCAGAGCAGGGGGAGGGCGCGGATCTTCATGGGGCAGTTCCATTGCAATCGCGGGGCAAGTCGCATCGGCGCACCGGCGCTCCCACGCAGTTATCGTGGGAGCGGCGGCGCGCCGATGCGACTTGCCCCGAGATATGGCCTTACAGGCCGAGCTTGGCCATTCGGGTTTTGACGGAGGCTTCGATCCCTGCCGCATCCAGCCCGCACTCGGCCAGCATCTGCGCAGGCTTGGCGTGCTCGACATAGATATCCGGCAGCCCCAGGTGCAGCAGCGGCTTGACCACCGCTTCGCGGGCGAGGAACTCGCCGACCGCTGCGCCGGCGCCACCCATGATGGCATTCTCTTCGATGGTCACCAGCAACTCATGGCTGGCGGCCATTTCCAGCACCAGCGCCTCGTCCAGAGGCTTGACGAAACGCATGTCGACCACGGTGGCGTCGATCTGCTCGGCCACCTGCAGGGCTTCGGCCAGCTGTACGCCGAACACCAGCAGGGCAACCTTGCCACCCTGGCGGCGGACCACGCCCTTGCCGATTTCCAGGGGCTCCAGGTCGCCGCTGATCGGCGCGTTGGGGCCGGTGCCACGTGGGTAGCGCACGGCGGCCGGGCCCTTGTAATGGTGGCCGGTGCTGAGCATCTTGCGCAGCTCGTTCTCGTCGCTCGGAGTCATCACCAGCATGCCGGGGATGCAACGCAGGTAGGACAGGTCGTAGGCGCCGGCGTGGGTCGGGCCGTCCTCGCCGACCAGGCCGGCGCGGTCGATGGCGAACAGCACATCGAGGTCCTGTACCGCCACGTCGTGGATCAGCTGGTCATAGGCGCGTTGCAGGAAGGTCGAGTAGATCGCCACCACCGGCTTGGCACCCTCGCAGGCCATGCCCGCGGCCAGGGTGACCGCGTGCTGCTCGGCGATGGCGACGTCGAAGTAGCGCTCCGGGTAGCGTTCGCTGAAGTCGATCAGGTCCGAGCCTTCCTTCATCGCCGGGGTGATGCCCACCAGGCGATTGTCGGCGGCGGCCATGTCGCACAGCCACTGGCCGAACACCGAGGCGTATTTCGGGCCGCTGGTCTTCTTCGGCGCGACCGGCTTGTCGGCCGGCTCCAGCTTGGTGATGGCGTGGTAGCCGATCGGGTCGACCTCGGCCGGGGCGAAGCCCTTGCCCTTCTTGGTCACCACGTGGAGGAACTGCGGGCCCTTGAGGTCGCGCATGTTGCGCAGGGTGGCGATCAGGGTCGGCAGGTCGTGGCCGTCGATCGGGCCGATGTAGTTCCAGCCCAGCTCCTCGAACAGCGTGCCCGGCACCAGCATGCCCTTGGCGTACTCCTCGGTGCGGCGGGCGATTTCCCAGGCGCCGGGCAGGCGCGACAGCACTTTCTTGCTGCCTTCGCGCATGCTCGCGTAGGTGCGGCTGGAGAGGATCTTGGCCAGGTAGTTGGACAGGCCGCCGACATTGCGCGAAATCGACATGTCGTTGTCGTTGAGGATCACCAGCATGTCGGCGTTGACTTCCTGGGCGTGGTTCAGCGCCTCGAAGGCCATGCCGGCGGTCAGCGCGCCGTCGCCGATCACCGCGATCGACTTGCGCGGGTCGTTCTGCAGGCGGGCGGCGATGGCCATGCCCAGCGCGGCGCTGATCGAGGTGCTGGAGTGGCCGACGCCGAAGGTGTCGTACTCGCTCTCGCTGCGGCGCGGGAAGGCGGCGATGCCGTCCTTCTGGCGCAGGCTGAGCATGCGCTCGCGCCGGCCGGTGAGGATCTTGTGCGGGTAGGCCTGGTGGCCGACGTCCCACACCAGCCGGTCATCCGGGGTGTCGAAGACGTAGTGCAGGGCGATCGTCAGCTCGATGACGCCCAGGCCCGCACCAAAATGCCCACCGGTCTGCCCAACGGTATAGAGCAGGTCCTGGCGCAGCTCGTCGGCCAGGGTCTCCAGGTCGGCTTCGGCCAGCCGGCGCAGGCCGGCGGGCGTGTCGGCGCGGTCCAGCAACGGCGTGACCGGGCGTTCGCGGGGGATCTCTTGAAACGTCGTGGGCATCAGGCGAGTCGTTATAGGTGTGAAGACGCGGCAGTTTACCCCATTGTAGGAAAAGCTGCCCATTCAGTCGGGTGTTGAGCGGGGGCTGCGGCGCACCCCATCGCCGGCAAGCCGGCTCCCCCAGGTATCGCGTTGTCCGTGAGCGCTGGTGTGTCGGCAGCGGCGCTGATCAGTGGCGGCGTTCGACGATGTAGCGGGCCAGCGCCCGCAGTGGCTCGGCATTCTCGGCAAAGCCTGCCAGCGCGGCCAGCGCCTGGTCGCGCAGCTCCAGGGCATAGGCCTTGGCCGCCTCCAGGCCGAGCAGGGCCGGGTAGGTCGGCTTGTCGCGGGCGATATCGGCGCCCTGGCGTTTGCCCAGGGTGGTGGTGTCGCTCTCCACGTCGAGGATATCGTCCTGCACCTGGAACGCCAGGCCAATGGCCTGTGCATAAGTCTGCAGCGCATCGAGCTGGACCTGCCCGGCGCGGGCGCTGGCCAAGGCGCCGAGGCGCACGCTGGCTTCGATCAGTGCGCCGGTCTTGTGCCGGTGCATGTACTCCAGGGCTTTCTGGTCGAGCTTCAGGCCGACCGAACCGAGGTCGATGGCTTGCCCGCCGACCATGCCCGCAGGGCCGGCCGCCTTGGCCAAGGCCTGGACCATCTGCAGGCGGATGGCGTCGGGCTGCGGGCTCAGGCGCGGATCGAGCAAGGCGCTGAAGGCCAGGCTTTGCAAACCGTCGCCGGCGAGGATCGCGCACGCCTCGTCGAAGGCCTTGTGGGTGGTCGGCTGGCCGCGGCGCAGGTCGTCGTCGTCCATGGCCGGCAGATCGTCGTGTACCAGCGAGTAGGCGTGGATCAGCTCAACCGCGCAGGCGGCGCCGTTGGCCTGCTCCGCCGGTACGCCGAAGGCTTCGCAGGCGGCGTAGGCCAGCAGCGGGCGCACGCGCTTGCCGCCGTTCATCACGCTGTAGCGCATGGCGGCATAGAGGCGCTCGAGCTCCTTGGCGGGAGCCTGGAACAACGGTTCGAGCGCCGCGTCGACCCGGGCCTGGGCGCTCGCCTGGTACTGGGCGATCATGCCTCGGGCTCCGCATCGAATGGCTGCGCGGCCAGCTCGCCGTCACGCTCCAGCAGGATCTGCACCTTCTGCTCGGCCTGGGCCAGGGCGCCCTGGCAATCGCGGGTCAGGGCGATGCCTTGCTCGAAGGCGGCCAGCGACTCTTCCAGCGACAGTTCGCCGTTCTCCAGGCGCTCGACCAGGGCTTGCAGGTCGGCGAGGGATTGTTCGAAATCGATGGAGGCTTTTTTGCGGGCCATGGCGACGGTCTCGGTGGTGTTCAGAACGGCGCGACACTAGCAGAGCGGGGCAGGGGGAGCAAATCACGCAGGGTTATCGTTCGTCGCATTTTGTTGCACTTGTTCGATGTGAGCCATCTTGCAATCTGCGAAGCAATGGAATTGTGGGGGTGGCGGCCCTCTGCCATAATCCGCGCGCTCTGGCCCGTGGGCCAGCGGCTTCCCTCCCCGACGTCATGTAATGGACTACGTTGTGAGCTTCCTCTCGATCGAATTCGGCCTCTGTTTCACGCTGTTCTTCATACTTTATTGGAGCCTGTGCTGGAGTGTCCGGCTGCAGAACCTGCTGCTGCTGACGGCCAGCTATGGCCTGGTGGCCAGCTTCAGCCTGCAGTCGCTTTACATCCTGCTGGGCTACAGCGTGCTGGTGTACCTGCTCGGCCTGCTGGCGGGGCGCTACCCTGGACGCTGGTTCAGTCGCGTGCTGCTGTTGACGCTGGTGCTGGGCTGTTTCTACCTGTTCAAGTATCAGGCGTTCTTCGTCGAAGGCGCGCAGGCCGCACTGGCCACCGCCGGGTTCGACGTGGCGCTGCCGTTGCTGGAAGTGCTGGTGCCGATCGGGCTGTCGTTCTATACCTTCCATTCGGTCAGCTACCTGGTGTCGATCAACCGGCGCGAGCTGACGCCGTCGGCGCCGCTGGACCTGGCCTTGTACCTGGCGTTCTTCCCCAGCCTGGTGGCCGGGCCGGTCAACCGCGCCCTGCACATGCTGCCGCAGATCCGCCCGCCGGCCATGCGCCAGGTGCTGGAGCCGCAGCGGGCACTGGGGCTGATCGCGATGGCGGTGGTCAAGTTGTTCTTCCTCAGTGCCTGGCTGGGCAGCGAGTGGGTGGACCCGGTGTTCGACACCCCGGGCAGCGCCTCCCCCGAGCAGGTACTGTTGAGCGTGTACGGTTACAGCCTGCTGATCTACTTCAACTTCAGCGGCTACACCAACCTGGTCACCGGCATCGCCTTGTTGCTGGGGTTCCGCCTGCCGGACAACTTCGACGCGCCGTATGCCGCACACAACCTCAAGGAGTTCTGGGGGCGCTGGCACATCAGCCTGTCGCGCTTCATCCGCGACTACGTCTATATCCCGCTGGGCGGCAACCGCCAGGGCGTATGGCGCGGCAACCTGAACATGCTGCTGGCGATGCTGGTGTCCGGGCTGTGGCACGGGGCGAGCGTGAACTTCATCATCTGGGGCGCACTGCACGGCGTGGGCCTGGCCATCTCCAAGCTGTTCAGCCAGTGGTGCCCAGGGTTCGCCAACCTGCCGGGATCGGGCTTGCTGGCGCGGTTGATGACCTTCCACTACGTGGCTTTTGCCTGGATCTTCTTCCGCAGCCCGACGTTGGAGGGCGCGCTGGAGATGCTCGGCGACATCGCCCAGCTCAGCCTGGCGGGCCTGAACAGTGTCACTGGCCTGATGCTGCTGGCCTGCGTGCTGTTCGTGGCCAGTTATCCACAATGGCTGGCGCTGCTGCGCCAGAGTGGCGCGGCCTTCCAGCGCCTGCCGTGGCAGCTGTATCCGATCCCGCTCGGGGTCGGTGTGTCGCTGGTGATTTTCGCTTCGCAGTCGGGCGTGCCGGGGTTTATCTATGCAAGCTTCTGATAGCAAACAGCTGTTCCAGGTACAGATGGGCGCTGCCCGTTGCCTGTACGCGATCGTGGTCACCACCGCGCTGCTGTTCTGGCTGAACCAGGACTCGATCAAACTCTACTGCCAGCAGAAGTACCACCAGAGCTGCGAAATCCCGCTGCTGGGCCAGATGCCGGCCTGGCGCATGGGGGCGCAACTGACGGCGCTGCTGGAGGCCCGCCGTGACGACCTGCTCGAGCGCCTGCAGCCGGCGCCGCAGGTAGCCGAAGCGCCGCTGCCCGAGGTGCTGCCCGCGCCGATGCCGGTGGTCACGGTCGACCTGCAGACCCCGGCGGCGCTGGCCAAACCGCTGCCGCACGGTGCGGCGCACACGCCGGCGCCTGTTCACGTGCCCGCGCCCGTCGCTGTAACCCCGTCCGTCGCGGCAGTGCCGGCGTCAGTGCCAATGCCAGCGGCAACTCCAGCACCAGCCCCGGCGCCGGTATTGCTGCAACCGGGCACCGTGGCCTCCCTGGCCGCTGGTGACGAGGTGTTCCTGGTCGGCGATTCGCTGATGCAGGGCGTTGCCCCGCACCTGGCCAACAGCTTGCGCAAGCGTTACCAGATCCGCACCGTCAACCTCAGCAAGCAGAGCACCGGCCTTGCCTACCCGGGCTTCTTCAACTGGCCGAAGACCGTGGCCGAGACCCTCGACCACGAACCGAACGTGCGCCTGATGGTAGTGTTCCTCGGCCCCAACGACCCGTGGGACATGCCCCAGGGCAAAGGCAAGCCGTTCCTGCGCTTCAAGTCGCCGGAATGGGAGGTGGCCTATCGCGCCCGGATCGATTCGATCCTCGAGCAGGCCCGCACGCACAACGTGCAGGTTATCTGGGTCGGACCGCCGAACATGGAGAAGGCGCGGCTGTCCACCGCCATGGGTTACCTCAGCGGGCTCTACCAGGAGCAGACCGCGCTGTACGGCCAGTACTACGTGTCGGCCAACCCGATCCTCGGCTACGCCGACGCCAGCTTCGCGTACACGGTGCAGACCGCGCAGGGCAAGCGGGTGAAGGTGCGGGTCGACGATGGCATTCATTTCACCATCACAGGCCAGAAGATGATCGCCGAGCAGATACTGTCGCTGATCAGCTTTCCAGGCCTGACCGTAACAGGACATTGAGATGCGCCAATGGCATCACCTGCTGGGCCTGGCCCTGCTGATCAGCGCCGCGCCGGGTTGCAGCACCGGCGCCAACAGCGTGAGCGCCCAGCCCGCGGCGCGGCCCACCGCCGCGCCCGCCAGCCGCCAGGACGGCAACGTCGCCCTGCTCGCCGGCAAGCTGCGCAATGCCGGGCGTGCCCCGGTTGCCATCGTCCAGCTGGGTGATTCGCACACCGCCGCCGACCTGTTCAGCGGCGAGCTGCGCCGCCTGCTGCAGGCACGCTACGGCGACGGTGGCATTGGCCTGGTGCCGGCCTCGCCGGTGCCGGGGATCCGTAACGACCGGGTGATCATCAAGAGCGAGAAGCGCCAGTGGGAGCTGGTGTCGGCGCGCAACCAGCACAGCCATCAGTTTCCGCTGGGCGGCTACCTGTCGCTGCCGCAGGCCAACCGTTCCAGCGTGATGCTGCAAGCGCGGGACGAGGACCGCCAGCGCTACAAGGTCTCGGCGTTGTACCAGTCCAGCGGGAGTGCCAGCCTGCTGGTCAATGGCGGCCAGCGCCGGGTGTTGCCGGCTAGCAACGGCCAGTGGCGCTTCAGCCCGGCGTTCGCCAATGTCGGCCTGCCGGTGCAACTGACGGTGGAGGGTGGCCGTGGCGTCGCCTTGGGTGGCTGGTACCTGCAGGGGCAGAAGAATGCCGGGGTGATCTATTCGACGCTGGGCATCAACGGCGCGCGCCTGGAGGTGGTGGACAAGTGGCAGGCGGGTTGGCGCAACAGCCTCAAGGCCGTGCGGCCGGACCTGGTGATCCTGGCCTACGGCACCAATGAGGCGTTCGACGACAAGCTCGACCTGGCGCTGTACCAGGCGCAGCTGGAGGCGACCCTTACGGGCGTGCGCAAAGACCTGCCACAGGCGGCGATACTGCTGGTCGGCCCGCCGGACTCGATCAAGCAGCGCAAGGCGCGCAGTTGCGCGGCGCGCCAGCCGCAACCGCTGGCCTCGGTGATCCGTATCCAGAAGCAGATGGCGCGCAAGCACAAGGCGCTGTTCTGGGATTGGCAGGGGTTTATGGGCGGGCCGTGCTCGATCGCCGGCTGGCAAGCGCAGGGGCTGGCGCGGCCTGATCTTGTCCATCTGACAGCCGATGGCTATCGCAAGAGTGCGGCGGGGTTGTATGAGTATCTGAAGGGGCCGTTGGGGTTGCGTTGAGGCCTGGCCTCATCGCGGGGCCAGCCCGCCCCCACGAAGCACCTTGGTACTTGGCGTGGGAGCGGGCTTGCCCCGCGATGCCTTTGGATCAGGCCGGCTCGGCCTCCAGCTCAACCATCGCCTCGCGATAGCGCGCCAGCTCCTCGATGGTCAGCACCGGCAGGTTGTACTGCCGCGCATACACCGCCACCTGCTCGCCCCGGGCCATGCTGCCATCGGGGTTCATCAGTTCGCACAGCACCGCCGCCGGGCGCAGGCCGGCCAGGCGGGCCAGGTCCACCGAGCCTTCGGTGTGGCCGCGACGGGTCAGCACGCCGCCGTCACGGGCGCGCAGCGGGAACACATGCCCTGGGCTGACGATATGGCGCTGTTGCGCGGTGGAGCGCAGCGCGGCTTCGATGGTGGTGATGCGGTCCTGGGCCGACACGCCGGTGCTGACCCCTTCGGCCGCTTCGATGGTGACGGTGAAACCGGTGCCATGGCGGGCCTGGTTGTTCTGCACCATCGGCGCCAGCTGCAGGGCGTCGACGGTGGCTTCGTCCAGGCACAGGCAGACGATGCCGCTGCAATCGCGGATCATCATGGCCATGGTCTGCAGCGACAGGTTCTCGGCGGCGGCGACGATGTCGGCTTCGTCCTCGCGGTCGTCGTCGTCGAGCAGCAGCACCGGGCGCCCGGCCTGGAAGGCGGCGATGGCGGCGCTGACGTTGGGGAATTGCTTGTTAAGCGGGGTGGACATGAAACGCTCCTCGTGAATGATCGATGAACGTCTCGGGGCGAACAAAATGCGCGCGCAAGGGCGCCTGGACGGCCCCTGCCAAACGCCTTCTTTCATCCGGACTATGACCGTCGGCCCTGGAATCTCACCAGATCTGCTGACCCCCGGCATGGCCGGGGCGCTCGCGGGCTCATCTTTCGATTTACCGCCGGTGGGGACTTTCACCCCGCCCTGAAGACCCGGGGAGCATACCGCAAACCGACCATTCGCTGGCAAGCCCTGCTTAAGTCGATGCCGGTCTTTCCTCAATCCCTGTGGGAGCGGCGGTTCGGCGCCCCGATTTGTCCTGCGAACACGGGTGTAGCCCGTGCCAGGCAGCGATGTCTCAAGTCCATGCAGCGGGCAAGAGAGAAACCGAGGGAGTGAAGAAAACTCGGCTAGACCGAAGTCTGCCCGTGCACGGCTGCCATAGGACATGCTCGATTACTCATCAACGTTCTCACACCCGGCCGCAAACATCGCGACTCAGGGACGTTATTCCTGAGGTGATTTCCCGACAACAGAGGAGCTTCGGCAAGTCGCGTAGGATACTTCCCAAGCCTGTTTGGCTCGAAGCATTTGGTTTCCGATTGGGAAACGTCCTACGGCTTATGCGCGCTGTTAAGCGGCCAAGGCCGGTGAAGGCGGGACGCCTGAGCCAAAAAGGTTTATCGTTTGGCATGCGAATTTGCAGGGCCTGGGAAGACACTAGACATGACCGAGCGTGACCCGTTGAAAACATCGCGTGCAGGAGTGATTCAGCTCAAGCGCATGACCATCGACAACTTCAAGTCGCTGGTTGGTTTTTCGATATCACTGACCAAGTTCACCTGTCTGATCGGGTTGAACGGTGCCGGTAAGTCGACAATTCTTCAGGCGATGGACTTCCTGTCGCAACAGATGCGTGGCGATCTTACGGGCTGGTTGAAGAGTCGGGAGTGGAAGGCGACTGACCTCAAGTCCAAGCTAGGCAAGACCAGCAATATAACTTTCGAGCTGCGCTGCACGTTGGATAACTCAGCGTTGGTATGGCGAGGAAGTTTCAATCGCTCGTTGCTGCGCTGTACCCAGGAAAGTATCGAGCTTGACGACACCGTGGTCATGAAGGTCGACGACGGCCGGTTTGTAGTGGACCAGAACGGGTTGGGGGCTTGGCTGACGGGGGACATCGCATTCGAGTACCAAGGGTCTTTGCTCTCGCAACTCAAGGAAGAAAGTGTGAGCCCGCAGTTGCGCCTGTTCAAACGTTTTATCGCGACGATCACGTCGCTGGATGCCCTGTCACCTCAGCATTTACGCCGCAAGTCACGTGAGGCTGATGGCGGGCTGGGTTTTGCAGGCGAAAAGTTTTCTTCATTTCTCCACGCCTTGCCCGAAGCCAGCAAACTTCGGTTGCTCGAATTGTTGGGGGGGCCTTATCCACAGGTCCAGGCCATCGACCTGTCGGCCTTGCGTGCAGGCTGGAAGTCGCTAAGCATCCAAGAGCGCTATGCCGATCATCGCTTCAGTACCGAAGCCCGGCACATGAACGATGGCATGTTGCGCCTGATGGCGATCCTTGCCGAAACCTTGTCCGATCACCAGTTCATGCTGTTTGATGAAGTTGAAAATGGCATCAACCCCGAAGTGATCGAGTTTTTGCTCGATCACCTTGTGAACACCCCCCAGCAAGTCATGGTGACCACGCACAGCCCAATGGTGTTGAACTACCTCGAGGATGAAGTTGCACGCGAAGGGGTGCAACTGATCTACAAAATGCAGGATGGGCGGACCCGGGCTATTGCGTTCTTCGGAATACCGGCGATGGCCGAGAAGTTGAGGGTCATGGGGCCGGGTGAGGTCTTTGTAGATACCAACCTTGTTGCATTGACCAAAAAGCTGGCTCAGGGAGAGCACTGATGCTGCTGCTCGTTAGTGGAGAAGGGCCTTCGGATATTGGTGTGGATGTGCCAGGTGAGCAAGGCTGGGTATTTAGGCCAGGGCCGATGACTCATGTCATAGACCGCTTGTTCGAACATCGATGTGACTACTCAGCACTGCTGTGTGAAATGATCGAGTTCATCTCCGAGCGAGCGCTCGTAGAGGCGAAGGAAAAGAATTCAGGCCGCAAGTTTCGGGCGCCTGGAAAGCGCAAAGAGCAGGAAACGAACTTCTTCTACGAGAATGCGCAGCGTCTAGCCATTCTATCTGTCGAGCGTCAGATGCAGGCGGATAGGATGGTGGTTCCGGTCCTGTTCCGAGACAGCGACACCGTATCCATCAGGGAGTGGCGCGCCAAATGGCGGTCAATGCTGGATGGCTTCGAATCTGGTGGTTCATCGTTGGGCGTGCCGATGATTCCGCAGCCAAAGTCCGAAGCGTGGCTGCTCTGCGCGTGCAGGGATCCTCAGTACGAGCATTGCGCACAGTTGGAGAGCGCCCCTGGAAACGATGACGCGCCTGCCCCGCTCAAGCCGATGCTGGATGCGGCACGTAATGGTAGGAGTAGCGCGCAGGAGTTGGTCGAAGCCATTGAAAACGGCGATATCGACCCCCTGCGTATCACAATGCCTAGCTTCGATGAGTTCCGTACACGCTTGAATCACGTACTGGATCAATTCAACGGTCACCCCTGACCCTTCACCTGCTGCCAATCCAATCCGAACCGCGCCAGGTACTTGCGCAGGCGGTCGGCGTCGTTGGGGTTGGCCTTCTCCTGGCGTGATACCGCGAACAGCTGGCGCCCGGCCTCGGACAGGCTCTGGGCGCGGCGGCACACATCGATCACCGCCTGCAGTTGTACCTGGTCGAACAGGTCCAGTTCGCGGCCGGCCAGCAGCGGCTCGGTTGCCGATCCCAGGCCCCAGGCATAGCGCAGCCGAGCGATCTCTTCCTCGACCAGTGCCTCGTCGATGCGCCCGCTGTCGGCCAGGGTCGCCATGCGCGTGATCGATGCCGACAGCTCGCGGAAGTTGCCGGCCCAGCGTGCTTCGCTGGCGTGGGCGAAGGCGAGGTAGCGGCGCTTGGCTTCGAGATTGAAGCGCACCTGGCGGCCTTGTTCGCGGGCGTGGCGTTGCAGCTCGAAGTCGAGGTTCGGCTCGATGTCCTCGCGGCGTTCGGCCAGGCCAGGCAGGCCGAATGTCCACAGGTTGATGCGGGCGAACAGGTCTTCGCGGAACGAGCCGTCGGCGACCTTGGCGCGCAGGTCGCGGTGGGTGCCGGCGATCAGTTGGAAGTTGCTTTCCACCTCGCGGTCGGCGCCCAGCGGGAAGAAGCGTTTTTCTTCGATGGCCTTGAGGAGCATGGCCTGTTCGTCGGCGCCCAGTTCACCGATCTCGTCGAGGAACAACATGCCGCCGTCGGCCGCGCGCAGCAGGCCGTCGCGGGCGTTCTGCGCGCCGGTGAAAGCGCCCTTGGTGTGACCGAACAGGGTCGACATCGCGCCGTCGCCGCGCAGGGTGGCGCAGTTCACCTCGATGAAGCGCCCGCCCAGTAGGTGGCGGCCGCGCTTGAGCTCGTGGACGCGACGGGCCAGGAACGACTTGCCGGCACCGGTCGGGCCAACCAGCAGCATCGGCGCCTTGGAGCGCAGGGCGACCCGTTCGATCTGCTCGATGGTGCGGTTGAACCCGGGGTTGCGCGTGGCGATGCCGGACTTGAGCAGCGACTGCCCCTCGACCTGTTCCCGGCGAAAGCGCGAGGCGATCGGGTCGTAGCGCGACAGGTCGAGGTCGATCAGCGTGGCGATGCCGGCCGGGTCGCTGTTTTCGTCGTGCTTGCGCGAGGGCGAGGTCTGCACCAGGCGCGCCGGGAGGTAGCGCGCCTCGGTGAGCAGAAACCAGCAGATCTGCGCGACGTGGGTGCCGGTGGTGATATGCACCAGGTAGTCCTCGTGCTCGGTGTTGAAGCTGTAGCCGCTGGCGAAGTCGTGCAGGGCGCCGTAGACCTCCTCGAAATCCCACGGGTTGCGCAGCGCCAGAGGATGCAGGCGCACCTCGGTGCCGGGCGAGACCTGCTGGATGTCGGCGCGGATTCGCTCGGCCAGGCCGAGGTCGCGTGCGCCGGGGCCGTGGATAAGTTCCAGACGGTCCAGGGGCAGGTCGGGTTGCTGGCACAGGCCGATGGTTGGCCGCCACTTGTTCCAGCGCGCCGCACCCTTGCCGTTGCGGTCGAGGGTGGTGCCGAGAAAACCGATGGCGACGAGGGGCTTGGTCATCCGTGCTTATCCAAAAAGATAAATGTGTATCGCAGGATATACGAAAAATGAAATCGGGTAGACGCGTTGTAATGTATCGGCTAACACTAAATAAAAATAAATGCTTATAAATCAATTAGTTATACGATTTCTTCAAGAGCGAATGAAAACCTGGCACGCCGCTCGCTATATCCCTCTCGACTGCATCGCCAGGCAGGCCCTCGGGTCAGGGGATATCAACCCCCGCCGGTGCACGTACCCACCCTCAGGTGTTGGTGTCGTGCATGCCGCCGCTGCAACGAACGGTCATTGCGGCGCAAGCCTGTAAACAGGCTTGCGAGGCGCTCGCCGGGCCAAGTCCCGGCACTACCCTCCACGGTAGCTACAACCGCAACACCCGCAGGTGGGGCACAGGCAACGCAACCAGGGCCAGGATGGTCCGCTTTTGCGAAGGACGCCTGAGCCACCGCTGGCCCACCCGGCCCGCCGGCCGGGCCTGGCGCAACGATGGAGGCCGCCGGAGCAAGCGCTCCCGGCCCCGGACTCCGCCAGGCTTCGCCTACGGCGCTCGGTGAGTCAGCGACCCCTGCAACCAAGGACATTGATAAAAGGATGAGCAAGATGAAACTGTTGAAACGCTTTGTGGTGAAGAAAAACGAACGTGGCCTGCTGATGAGCGAAGGCGACTTCGTGTCGATTCTCGAGCCTGGCCAGTACCAGCGTTTCGACTGGCAAGACCGGCTGACGGTGACCACCTTCAGTCTCCAATCCCCGCTGTTCGACCACCCGCTGGCGCAGTACCTGCGTGGGCATGAACCAGCTCTGGTCGAGCAGCATTTCGAAGCCATGGACCTGGCGCAGCACGAGGCCGGCCTGCGTTTCGAGAACGGCCGCCTGGTCGAGTTGCTGGCACCGGACAGTCGCCGCCTGTACTGGAAAGGCCAGGTCGAGCATGGCTTGCAGCGCATCGATCTGAACAAGGGCCGGCGCCTGGACGATGAGCTGGTGGTGCGCCTGAACCGCCCCGGCGTAGCCGGTACGGAGCTGGTCCTGCTGGCACTGGTGCCGGCGTTCCATGTCGGTGTGCTGAAGATCGACGGCGTGGTTGTCGGATTGCTCGAGCCGGGCCGGCATGGCTACTGGCGCTGCGGCAGCCAGGTAGTGGTCGAGATGGTCGATACCCGTCTGCAGGCACTGGAGGTAAACGGCCAGGAGATCCTCACACGCGACAAGGTCAGCCTGCGCCTGAGCCTGGTGGCCAACTGGCGTTACAGCGATGTGCTCGGCGCCCACGGGCAGATGAGCAAACCGGTGGAGCACCTGTACCGCGAACTGCAGTTCGGTTTGCGTGCCGCGGTGGGCACCCGCACCCTCGACGAACTGCTGGAAGACAAGCAGTCCATCGACGGTAGCGTCACCGAGCACCTGCTGGCGCACCTGCAAGGCAGTGGCCTGGAGGTGAGCAGCCTGGGGGTGCGCGACATCATCCTGCCGGGCGAAATGAAAACCCTGCTGGCGCAAGTAGTGGAAGCAGAGAAGGCCGCCCAGGCCAACGTGATCCGCCGGCGTGAGGAAACCCAGGCGACCCGCTCGCTGCTCAACACCGCCAAGGTGATGGAAGGCAACCCGACGGCCCTGCGCCTGAAGGAGCTGGAAACCCTGGAGCGGGTGGCCGAGCGTATCGACCGGATTTCGGTGTTCGGTGGCCTGGATCAGGTATTGAATGGCATGGTCAGCCTCAAGGCGGGTTGACCCTTTGCGACACGACGTAACGCAACAAGGAACAAGGTAATGAACATACTCGAAGTGGCGGGCGGCAAGCCGATCAAACTGTGGACCGACGGTGTACCGGTCGAGGACGACGCCCGCAGGCAACTGATGAACACGGCGAAGATGCCGTTCATCTTCAAGCATCTGGCGGTGATGCCGGACGTGCACCTGGGCAAGGGCTCGACCATCGGCAGCGTGATCCCCACTGTGGGCGCGATCATCCCCGCGGCGGTGGGCGTGGACATCGGTTGCGGCATGATCGCCGCGCGCACCTCGCTGCACGCCCGCGACCTGCCGGACAACTTGCATGGCCTGCGTACAGCCATCGAGAAGGCCGTGCCCCATGGCAAGACCTTCGGCCGTCGCGATCAGGGCGCCTGGGACAACGTGCCGGAGCAGGCCGACCAGATGTGGAGCGGACTCGCTGGGCGCTTCAAGGCCATCACCGAGAAGTACCCGCGGCTGGAGAAGACCAACAACCGCCAGCACCTGGGAACGCTGGGGAGCGGCAACCATTTCATCGAGGTCTGCCTGGACGAGGCCGACCGCGTCTGGTTCATGCTGCACAGCGGGTCGCGCGGTGTGGGTAATGCCATCGGCAACCTGTTCATCGAACTGGCCCAGGCCGACATGCGCCAGCACATGGTCAACCTGCCGGACCGTGACCTGGCGTACTTCGAGGAAGGCAGCCGCCACTTCGCCGACTACGTCGAGGCGGTGGAATGGGCGCAGGATTTCGCCCGGCATAATCGCGAGCTGATGATGCTGGCGGTGGTCGCCGCCACCCGCAAGGTACTGGGAAGGCCGTTCGAGGCCAGCCTCGAAGCAGTCAACTGCCACCACAACTACGTGCAGAAAGAGCAGCATTTCGGCCGCGAGGTATTGGTGACCCGCAAGGGGGCGGTGTCGGCACAGAAGGGCCAGCTGGGCATCATCCCGGGCTCGATGGGCGCCAAGAGCTTCATCGTTCGCGGCTTGGGTAACGAGGAATCGTTCTGCTCGTGCAGCCATGGCGCGGGCCGGGTGATGAGCCGCACGAAGGCCAAGAGCCGCTTCACCGTCGAGGACCAGCAGCGCGCCACCGCCCATGTGGAGTGCCGCAAGGACAAGGATGTGATCGACGAGATCCCGATGGCCTACAAGGACATCGATGCGGTGATGCAGGCCCAGCGGGAGTTGGTCGAAGTGGTGCACACCCTGCGTCAGGTAGTGTGCGTGAAAGGTTGAAGCGGGCGACAGCGGCCAGCTGGATGGGTACCTGCGCGGCATCGTCCAACGCAGCGCGTCGCAGGAACTGCGCACTGCATCGCTGTAGCAGCGACCGTGTGCCACGGGGTTGGGTACCCGCATGGGCTGCCCTGAATCCAGCTATTCGGGTGCTCGACCGAGTGTCACAGGCGTATTGCCGACTCAAACGGATTCCGGTATTGGTAGTGGCTCTTTGATATCTATTTGCTTTCCGGTCAGCCGTTCAGGGCCCGACCGTGCCACTCGAACCCCAGCAGTTCACGATTTTCCGCACCCACCCGGTTGATTGAAGTGACACAGGAGTCGTCATGCAGGCAGCGAAAGAGCTCGATCAGGTCACCAACGTGAGTTTCCTCTTCGGCATTGCCAAAGTGCAGGCCGAGGCGCCACCGGACTATGCCCGTCAACACCTGCTGCGTTACCTCGCAGAGTATGGCGAGCAGGGCGTGGATGAAGAGCGTCTGCAGCAGATGACCAGGCTGATGGCCGCTATCCCGCTCACCTCGGCCGATACCTTGCCGACGTTGCGCGATTCGGTGCTCAGGCAGCATGCCGCGCGCACTGCCTGCATCCGCCAGGCTGTGGAGCGCCAAACGCCATTGCTGGAAGGCGAAACCTTGCTGGAGGAGAGCTTTGCGTTTCTCGGCAAACCATACAACGGCTGTCATGTCCGTTCGGTGGCACTGTTGCGCACTACCAACTATGGGCAATTGGTGTACCTGTTCAAGGATGTGGTGGTGGGGCAGGATGGCCAGTTGCTGTTCATCGAGGCAGTTGGCCCGGTGAGCTCGCCAGCAGCGGATCTGGAGCTGAGCTCGACGGATGTCGTTGCAGCGGCATTCGGTGAGCTGGGTGGCAAGCTGGCCACGTCCCTGGCCTCCGCTGTCGGTGGTGCAATTGGCAAGGCACTGTTCGAGCAGGCCTTTCCGCCAGGTGTGCCGAGCTACTTCGACCAGGTCTATGTTGAGCTCAAACGGATTGTCGGTGGTGAATTGCAGCAGAGCCTGATCGACAGCATCGACGGCTCGATCAAGAGCATCCAGCAGCATCTGGAGACCGAATACCTGCCGGCCAAGGAATCACTCGACCTCACGCTGCTGGAGGATCGCAAGCAACTGTTCGCGCTGTTGCAGAAGTACGAGACCACTTACCTCTCCGGCCCGGGCGGGATGCTGGGCACGCTGATGAACGAGAAGTACGCCAAGCTCGGTTTCGGCGTGTTCCTGATTGCCGCCGGTGTGCAACTGGCGTTGTTCCAGGAGATGGCTTTTGTCGATCCGAACGGCCTGGGACGCGATGGCACGCTTCGCAGCCCGCTGCAGTCCAGTTATGGCCAGCCCAAGACCGGCACGGTTGCCAGGGCCGCGAAGATGTACGCCGAGTTCGCCGCCGAGCTGTGGCCGCGGATCATCAAGGACCGTGAAGCGAAGATCAGCCATGATGTGCGCAACATGTGCGCGCCGGGTGATACCGGGGGTACCAGCTGCCACCGCTATGGGTGGCTTGACGATGAACTCGAGCGTAGTGTGCTGCTGCCGTGCACCTGGAAAACCAAGGTGACGCTGTACCGTGTCTGTGATGGTGACAAGAGTGGCAAGAACCCCAACCTCGACTTCATGAACGAGCGTTTCGCGAATTACCCGGTGGAGCGGGTCGAGGCGCTGCGCAAGTCGTTGGGTGTGCCGGAAACCATCATCGAGCAGTGGAGAAGCCTCATCGAGACGCCGGTCCGGCCAGCGCCCGAGCCTGTTCGCCAGGCCTGATGGGTGAGGCGCTGGCCCGATGATTGGCCGGCGCCTGCGGGCGGCCCTTACCTGTACATCCCTTCCACCACCCTACGCAGCGAGGCTGCCAGCATCGGGCCGTGCCCCAACCCCGGGAAGCGTTCGTAGCGAACCTGCAGCCCTGGCACCTGCGCCAGTGCGCCGGCGAGGTCATGCAGCGCTTTGCCACTCTCGTCGCCCGGTGAGCCGTGTGGCTCGCCAGGCTCGTCGGTGCCTCGCATCAGCAGCAGGTTCGGGCGACTGTCGCTCACGTGCAGCCCTTGCGCCTCTGCGACGATGGCACCGTCATTCCACCACAACGATGGGCTGGCAGCCGCGTAGCTGCTGAACATCCCTGGGCGGGTGAACAGCGTATGCAGTACAGCAAGCCCGCCATAGGAATGGCCCCAGAGGGTTTGCCGTTGTGGATCGATGGGCGCGACCGTGGCGACCATCGGGCGCATGCGTCGCTCGAGCAAGTCGAGAAACCCGTCGATACCACCGCTGGGCTGGCCGGTCAGTGGGTCATGCTGGTCAACCCGGCCTGGCACCGTGGGGGTGTAGTCGTAGGTGCGGGCACTGCGCTCGATGCGTTGGTCGGTCTGATAACCGATGGCAACCAGCAGGGGGGCCTGCCCGCTCGCCAACTGCTCCAGTTGTTGCGGTTCGAGGGTACCAATGGCGGCATTGCCATCGAGCATCCACAGCACCGGGTAACCGCTGGCAGGTGCAGGGTGCAGCGGTTTTCCCACCCACAGGCGGTAGTGGCGCCGGCCGTCCGCCGAGTCCAGGTCAAGGTGGCTGAAGCGATAGGCCAGGTCCTGGCGCTGCAGCAGGGTGCGGTCCATTTTTTGCTCAGGTTGGGGGCGCGCATAGGCGGGCGCGGTCATCGCCAGTGCCAGTACGAGCGGAAGAATCTTCATCGGGCGTACTCCTTGTAGCGTCCAGGGCAGGCCGCCGCTGCGTCGATGGCGTCGCGGCGGCACAGGTTCAGAAGGAGGCGGTCAGGCTGGTGTAGAGGGTGCGGCCCGGTTCGTTGTAGGTCGCCGCGCCTGCGCCTTCGATGCCGTTGACCGCCTGGGCGTTGCCGGCGCGGTACAGGCGTTTGTCGAACAGGTTGTCGATGCCGGCAGTCAGGCTCAGGTTCTTTGTCAGGGCGTAGGTGCCGCTGGCGCCGACCAAGGCGTAAGGCGCCACCTGGTCATTGGCGCTGCCGGTCACGCGCTTGCCCTGGTAGTCGTACTTCTTCGGCGTCTGCTTGCCATACCAGGCCACACTCAGCTGCAGCGACAGGTCGTCGGAGGCTTGCCAGTCGAGCATCGAATTGAGGGTGTAGGCCGGGGTCACCGACAGGGTCTCGCCAGTGGTCTTGTTCTTCGATTGCAGCATGTAGGTGAAGTTGTTGCTCCACTTCAGCTGTTCGCTCAGCGGGATGGTCAGGGTGCCCTCGAGGCCCTCGACCAGCGCCTTGGGGATGTTCTCCCACTGGTAGAGGGTGGCGTTGGCGTTGGCGCCGGTGCCACCGGCTGCCTGGCCGATGCCGCTCAGGCCCGAGTCGATCTTGTTCTTGTAGTCGTTGCGAAAGTACGTCAGGCCGGCGACCCAGCCGTTGTCCTGGAACTCGATGCCCAGTTCCTTGTTGACGCTGGTCTCGGCCTCCAGGTGCGCGTTGCCCTGCAGGTAGCAGCTGGTGCTCTGCCCGTAGCAGCCCTGGCCACGGCTGTAGAGCAGGTAGTCGGGGTTGAGCTGATACAGGTTCGGCGCCTTGTAGGCGCGGGCGATGCCGGCCTTCAGCGTCAGGGTGTCGCTCAGCGCGTGGGACAGGTTGAGCGACGGGCTCCAGTTGTCACCGACGATGCTGTGGTGATCGAAGCGCAGCGCCGGAGTGAGCATGGTGCCGGGCAGCAGTTCGATGTTGTCCTCGGCGAACAGCGAGAAGATCTGCGCCTGGCTGCTGGTACTGCGGCCGCTGCTGGTCAGGCCGAGCACGCTGCCGCCTTCGCTGGTGCTCTGGGTGTTGGCGCTGGGGTCGTCGAGCTTCTGCTGGCTCCACTCGCTACCCAGGGTCAGGGTCTGGTCGCGCCAGGCATGCAGCGGCAGGTTGAGCTCGCCATGGGCGGTCAGGTCGCGCAGGGTCGAGGTGTAGAAGTCGGTGTTACTGAAGATGCCTTCGGTGCCGCCGGCCAGGCCTTCGTTGATGCGCTGGTTGCGGGTCTTCTCGTATTGCAGGAAGGCCATGCTGCTGCCGAAATCCCAGTCGCCCCGGTGGGTGATGGCGAAGCTCTCGCGGTAGAGTATGTTGGTCTCCTTGCCCAGCATGCTTTTGACGTTGGCATTGGAGTTGGTGTTCTGGGTATCGCCTGCGTACAGGTTGCCCTGGCGGCTGAAGCCGGCTTCGAGTTCCAGGGTCTGTTCCGGGGTCAGGCGCCAGCTCAGCAGGCCGTTGAGGTCCTTGTTGCGCACACCTTCTCGGCCAGCGGGCAGGGTACCGGCCTGGGAGCCGGAGCGTGCGGACTCGTGGCCGGCGTTGATGTCCCAGTCGTCCGCGTCGGTCTTGGCCACGTTGCCGTACACCCGATAGCTGAGGGTGTCGGTGAGTGGGCCGTTGAGGCCGAAGCTCACGCGCTTGGTGGCGCCTTCGTCACCGTGCTGCGGGAAGTTCTGGTACACGGTCATGTTGCCGTGGGGCTCGCCCGCCGCTTGCTTGGTGATGATATTGATCACCCCACCCATGGCCCCGGAACCATAGCGTGCCGCCGCCGGGCCGCGGATCACTTCGATGCGCTCGACCTGGTCGGCCGGCACCCAGTTGGTGTCGCCGCGCGAGTCGCGTTCGCCACGCCAGCCGTAGCGTACTGAGCTGCGGCTGCTGACCGGCTTGCCATCGACCAGGATCAGGGTGTTCTCCGGCCCCATGCCACGAATGTCGATCTGACGGTTGTTGCCGCGTTGACCGCTGGTGGAGTTGCCGGTCAGGTTGACCCCCGGCATGGTGCGGATGATCTGCGACAGGTCGTTGGCCGGCGGGCGCTTCTTGATGTCTTCGGCGGTGATGATCGAAACACCGGGCGCCTGCTTGGTCTCTTCCAGCGCGGTGGCCACCACGTTCTGGCTTTCCAGCTCGATCGGTGCGGGCTGGTTGGCGGCGTGCACGGCGCTGCTCAGCAGGCAGCTGGACAGCAGCAGGAAGGGTGATAGGCAAAGCGGGCGGGGCGACATGTGTGATCTCCGGCGCGGCGGGCTGATTTCAAGAGATCACAGATGGTAATGGCTCTTATTTGAGAGTAAAGCGCATTAACTTTCTAAACACTTTCGGCCGCGGGCAGCAGCAGGTGCAGGCACAACCCAGGGTAGCCATTGCTCGCCCAGAGCCGTCCGCCCTGCAGCTCGATGGCGCGCCGGGCGATGGCCAGGCCCAGGCCGAAACCGGCGCCGCTGCCGGGCAGGCGGCGATAGGCCTGGAAGATCGGTTCGAGCTCCGCCTCCGGCACCCCAGGCCCGTGGTCGCGCAGGCACAGGTGCCAGTGCGTGCCCTCGCGCCAGCCCTCCAGGCTGACCTGGCCACCGGCGGGCGAATGACGGATGGCGTTGCGCAGCAGGTTTTCCAAGGCCTGGGCCAGGCTGTCCAAGTGGGCCTGCACCACGCAGTCGAGGCCGAGCGAGCAGGGCAGTCGCGCCATCGCCCAGCCGCTCTCGAAGCAGCTGTCCTGCACCAGCGCTTCCCACACCGAGAGCACCAGCACCGGCTCGGTCGCCAGTTGCGGCTGCTCGGTGTCCAGCCACGCCAGGTCGAGGGTGTCCTCCAGCAGTTTCTGCATGTCGTCCACTTCCCGGTCCAGGCGCTGGCGCAACTGCTCCGGGGGCAGGCCGCTGTCATGGGCGATGCGCAGGCGCGCCAGTGGCGTGCGCAGTTCGTGGGACAGCGTGCGCAACAGCAAGCGTTGCTGGTCGAGGCTCCTGCGCAGGCGCACGGCCATGTGCTCGAAGGCCTGGGCCAGTTCGCCCAGCTCGTCGCGGCGTTCCTGCAAGGGCAGGCGGGGGCCGTCCAAATCGTCGGCGCGCAATGCATCGGCGCGGTCGCGCAGGCGGTTGAGGGGCACGACCAGGTGGCGGTACAACGCCAGGCCCAGCAACAAGGCGAGCAGGGCAGGGGCCACGCCGTGGGTGATCACGTGGGTCCAGGGGGTCAACCCGGTCGGCAGCAGGTGCTCGGGGAGCTGAATGACCAGGCGACCCTCCTGGGGGCGGCTGGGGAACTCGATGCTCACATAGGGCAACTCGTCCTGCAGGCGCCGGCTCATGGGCCAGTCGAGCTTGCGCATGAAGGTCAGGCGGCTGGCCTCTTCGGCGCTCAGCGACGTGGTACCGAGGCTCTGCAGGTGCGGGCCGATGATGGCGACCCAGGTGTCTTCCCGGACTTCCAGTTCGCGGCGCAGGCGCTCAACGCCGACGGCGCCGTCCGTGCGCCAGGCCTGCTCGGCCTGTTCGGCGAAGCCGGCCAGGTACATCCGGTCGGCGGGGGCGAGGAAGTAGGTACTGCGTTCTACCGACAGGCCCCAGGTCCAGATCAGCCAGGTCAGCAGCAGGCAGAAACATACCTGCAGCAGCGCCAGTTTCCACAGCAGCGGATGTCGGCGCATCAGGCGCTACCCGGGTCGACCAGGATATAGCCCTGGCCACGCACGGCCTGGATCTCCAGGTGCCCCGCACCGATGGCGGCGAGTTTGCGGCGTAGGTTGCAGACATGCACATCCAGGCCGCGGTCGAGGCGGGTGTAGGCCCGGTGCAGGACGCTTTGATATAGGAAAGCCTTGCTCAGCGCCTCGCCGGGGTGGGCCTGCAAGGTCATCAGCAGGCGGTACTCGGAACCGGTCAGGCCGGCGTTCTGGCCATGGTGCGCGACATCATGGTTGGCCGTGTCGAAGTCCAGTGCGCAGGCATTGCGCGGAGCGGGCGGGCGCCGGTCCAGCGCCACCCGGCGCAGCAGGGCGTCGACCCGGGCATCGAGCTCGGCCAGGCTGAAGGGTTTGGGCAGGTAGTCGTCGGCGCCACGGGTGAAACCGCTGATGCGGTCCTGCTCGGCACCCAGGGCCGACATCAGCATCACCGGCACGGCCTGGTGCCGGCGCAGTTCGTCGAGCAGGCTGAGGCCGTCGACACCCGGGAGCATGATGTCCAGCAGCAGCAGGTCGAAGTGTGTCTGGTGTATCGCATTCAAGGCCTGGGTGCCGTTCTCGCAGGCCTGAACACTGAAGCCACGGCGCAGGAAGTGGTGTTCCAGGTCCTGGCGCAGGCGGGGATCGTCTTCGGCGAGGAGGAGCTTGGGGGACACGGGATTGCCTTGATGAGAATGCATTGCAAATACGAATCATCCCATTGACGGCGGTGCCGGGGCAATGGCCAGGTGCTGGCATTTCGTCGCGTTACACGGCACATGCGGGAGCGGCTGTGTAATGTCAGCGGCTGATGAATGTCCCCCCGGCCTCGCTGCGGATACGCAGCTTATGGCTCTGCGCCAACATGGCCAGGGCCAGGGGCAGGTCATCGATCGGGAAACTGCCCGATACCCGCAACTCGGCCAACGCCGGGTCGCAGACCAGGCGCTGGTCGCTGTAGCGCATCAGCTCCTGGGTCCATTGCAGCAATGGCATCTCGTCGATTACCAGCAGGCCATTGCGCCAGGCCAGCTGAGCGTCGCGTGCATCCTGCAGTGGATCGAATCGATCACGGCTGAAGCGCAGCTGCGAGCCTGCCTGGACGATGACACCGCCGGCGGCTTCGGGCTGGACCTGTACGGCGCCTTCGTAGACCGCGAGCAGGGTCTCCTGGGGGAACTGGCGCACACTGAAGCGGGTGCCCAACGCCTGCATGACGCCTTGCCCGGTGCGCACCCGCAAAGGCCGCGACGGGTCCGCTGCGGTGACGATGTATATCTCGCCCCGGCGCAGGTGCAGCAGGCGCTGCTCGGCCGTGAAGCGCACACTCAGCTCGCTGTCGCTGTTGAGAGAAACCTGGGTGCCGTCGGCCAGCAGCACATCCCGGCGCTCGCCCCGGGCGGTGAGGTAGTCGATGCCACCCTCGCTGCGCCGCCATGCCCACCAACCCAGGGGGGCCGCGCCCAGCAACACCAGCAGAGTGCGCAGTACGGTGCGCCGGCTGCTGTCCGGGCGCACCAGCGTCTGTCGGGCCAGGGTGGGAGGCAAGGTGCCGAGGCGGGAGAGCAGGCGCTGCGCCCGGTTCCAGGCGCGTTCGTGCTCGGCGTCGCGGTATCGCCAGTGCTCCAGTTCGAGCCGTTGCGCCGGCGTCAGTGGTCCTTCCTGCATCAACAGCAGCCAGGCGGCGGCCTGGGCGAGAATGGCCTGGGCGATGGGGGGCTGTTCACTCATCGGGCATCTGGCTCAGGCAGGCGACGTAGCCTTCGTGGATGTACTTCTTCACTGTCGGCAAGGCGATGTTCAGTGCCTGGGCGATGTCTTTCTGCTTCATGCCGTCCAGCGTTGCCATCAGGAAGGCTTGCCTGACCCGTGGCCGCAGGCTGTCGAGCACGGCATCGATCTCGTGCAGGGTCTCGAGAATCACGCTCTGCTGCTCGGGCGACGGATGTTCGACCTCGGGCACCAACGCCAGGGCCTCGAGCCAGGCCTGCTCAAGGGAATGCCGCCGACGCCAGCTGACCAGCACGCAATTGGCGATACGGGCCAGGTAGGCACGTGGCTGGCGCAGGGTATCAGGCTGTGTGGTGTCGCGGCTGGCCAGCACGCGCACGAAAATGTCCTGGGCCAAGTCATCGGCCACGCCACGCCCCCAGGAGCGCAAGCGATACGCCAGCCAGCCGCGCAACCAGGCGTGGTGTTCGACATACAGCGTGGTCACGGCGCAGTGCTCGATGTGCCGTGGCGGGTTCTTGAAGAGGGTCATGGGCAGCGGGGCCAAGGGTGTAAATGCAAACAATTATCACTAGATTTGGCTAAATCACAAGATCAAGTGAAAATGCGAATCGCACGCATATACCTTTTTCGCTGTCGTGCGACAGAAGGGGTGCAAGCCCGCATCGAGTGCCGGGCACTGACCTCACGAGCGAGAAAAGCATGCCCGCCAGCTATCGGCTTCCCCCTGTTTCGCGCCCATTGCAACGCTTGTCCCCGATCAGCTTCGCCGTACGGTGCGCGGTGCTCGGCTGTTTGCTGGGCTCTGGCGCAAGCCTGGCCCAGGCCGCCCCGGCGGCAACCGAGAACAGCCGGCCCGACGACGCCACGCGCCGCGACTACGATATCGCCCAGGGGCCGCTGGGCACCTCGCTGGGCGTGTTCGCCAAGCAATCGGGGCTGTTGCTGTCTTACGACCCCGACCTGACCCGCGGCCGCGCCGCGCCAGCGCTCAAGGGGCGCTACACCGTGCAGGAGGGCGCCCGGCGCCTGCTGGCCAATACCGGCCTGCAGCTGCTGCCCAACTCACGGGGGGCGTACATCCTCATCCCTCAGGCCCAGGCATCGGCGACGGCAACCGAGCTGACACCTACCGTGGTCGCCTCCAGTGAAATGGTCGACCCGCAGCGTGATACCTACCGCGCGCCGCGCTCGACGGTGCACCTGTCGCGTGAAGACCTCGACCGCTTCAGCACCGTGTCGGTGGGCGACATGCTCAAGGGCGTGGCCGGCGTGCAGGTAGGCGACAGCCGCAACGGCGGCGCGCTGGACGTCAATATTCGCGGCATCCAGGGGCAGAGCCGGGTCGCGGTCAGGGTCGATGGCTCGGAGCAGGCGGTGGATGTCTACCGGGGCTACGGCGGCACCCAGCAGCGCAGCTACATCGACCCCGACCTGATCAGCAGCGTCACCGTGAACAAGGGCCCCAGCACCCGCTCGGGGGCGATTGGCGGTTCGGTGGAGATGAAGACCATCGGCGTCGATGACATCCTGGTCGATGGCAAGGATGTCGGCGTTCGCCTGACCGGCAACCTGTGGAACAACGGCGTGGAGCCTGAACACCGCAACCGCAACTCCCTGGACGAGGACCTGAGTGCGGCGCCGCGTGATGAGCGCGGTAGCCTATTCGGCTCCAAGGCCGAATCCGGCAGCGCCGCCTTCGCCTATTCCCACGAGCGCTTCGACCTGGTGGCGGCCTATGCGCACCGCAACCAGGGCAACTACTTCTCCGGCAAGAAGGGCCAGGACCGCTACCGCCTCTATGATCGCTGGGGCGAGGAGCAGGCCAGTGTCGCCAACACCTACAATGCCGGCGAGGAAGTGCTCAACTCGTCGGCCGAGACCGACTCCTACCTGCTCAAGACCACCTGGCGGCTGGCCGACGACCACACCCTGGACCTCGGCTACCGGCGCTTCGACGGGCACATGGGCGAGATCATGCCGTCGGACATCTTCCGTTATGGCACCGCCGGCATCTACCAGTACCCCACCAGCGAAATCGAGATCGACACCTACACCGCCCGTTATCACTACCTGCCCGAGGGCAATTCGTGGGTGGACCTCACCAGCAACCTGTGGATGACCGACTCGAAGACCAGCACCTTGAGCGCGGCCTGGATGGCGCCCAAGTCGCAGCTGTTCCGCACCGACCGCGCCTGGTCGCGCCAGGACAACCGTCGCATCGGTGGCGACCTGAGCAACGTGTCGCGGTTCAGCACCGACCATGGCGATTTCAAGCTCGACCTGGGCGGTGCGTTCCAGCTCGAAGACCTGCAGCCGCAGAAGAACGTCGTGGCCACCCAGCACGACATCAACGCCAACCGCATGTTGCGCGATGCGTCGCGCCAGGAGTTCAGCTTCAACGGCAACCTGGAGTACAAGCCCATCGAGGCGGTGACGCTGTGGGGTGGCGGCCGCTATGCCCACTACCGCACCAAGGACAACACCGTGCTCGCCGAGGCACGGCGCGAGGAGCGCGAAATGCGCTGGATTACCGCCAGCAGCCCGGGGCACTGGGGCAGCATGATGTGGTTCCCTGACCAGAACGGCCAGTACACCGACGCCACTGACCCGCGCCTGAACAATGGCATCGTCTTCGAGAACAGCAACGAGCCGTTCAATGGCGTGCCGTTCAACGAGTCCGGCGCGACCAATGTGGTCGTCCACCCGGAAAGCGTCAGCAATGTGACCACCGGCTACAACTACACCCCGCAGGGCAAGAGCAGCGGCGGAGGCTTCTCGCCGGCTTTCGGCATCAACGTCGAGTTCCTCCCCGACACCTTCGTGTATGCCTCCTATACCCAAGGCCTGCGCCTGCCTTCGCTGTTCGAGACCAGCCAGGGCACCCAGCAGGTCACCCCGGGCAAGCACCTCAAGCCTGAGCGCTCGCGCAGCTGGGAGGTGGGGGTCAGTGCCTTGCGCAGCAGCCTGCTGACCGCCGGGGATGAGGCATCGGCCAAGCTGGCGTACTTCGACAACGACATCAAGCACTACATCACCCGCTACTACGACCCAAGCCCGGGGCTGTGGGGGCAGATGACCTTCAGCAATACCGACAGTTTCCACACCCGCGGCCTGGAGTTGCAGTCGCACTACGATGCCGGGCGGGTGTTTGCCGACCTGTCGGCCACCTACTACCTGATGACCGAGACCTGCGACGCAGCCTTTGCCGGCAAGCTGCGCGCCAGCGCCAATCAGTACCAGCGCACCCACGACACCCCGGACTGCACGCCGGGCAGCTACATGGGCTCTTACACCAACACGCAGAACCCGCCACGCTTCTCGGCCAACCTGCTGACCGGCTTGCGCTTCTTCGATGAGGCGCTGACCGTGGGCGGGCGCATGACCTATACCTCGGGGCCTACCGCGCAGATGGACAAGCCCTGGCAGACCGGCGCGACCACGCCGCAGATCGACTACCGCTCGGTGGCGCTGTTCGACCTGTTCCTCAAGTACAAGGTGCTGGAGCACACCGAGCTGAACGTGTCGGTGCAGAACCTGACGGACCGCTACTACCTGGATCCGCTGGCGCAGAGCTTCATGCCAGCACCTGGACGGACCTGGCGGGTGGGGATGGTGGCGCGATTCTGAGGGGTGCCTTGCTTGTCGACAGGCATTAAAAAGCCGGCTTGTGGCCGGCTTCTCGGGGACGGTCTTGGCTCATTTTTGATAAGCCGCAACCGCCTTAAACGGTTGGCAACATGGCCTGAAAAAGATGGCGGACGGCTGTGTGAGGCGTCGCCAGGCCCTCTGGAATGCGGCTTGCACCATCAGGGGGCATGATGTGCCGCGTAGCATACCCGTGTGTGTGGCCCCTGCCCAGCAAAAAGTGGTGCGAGGTGTTTCAGCCTGGGCGCGCAGGGCGCAGGCACGACCACCAGAACACCCAGCCGAGGATTTCCACCTTCTGCACGCGGCGTTGATAGGCCGTGTAGCGTTCGCAGGGGTGGTTGAGGCGGTCATGGCTGTGCAGGCACAGCGTGCCGTTCTGGCCCAGGGTGAGATGGTGCACCCGCAGGCGGCCATTGTGCAGCAGTGCGTAGCATTCGCCTTCGACCACCCGGGTGAAGCTGCGGTCGACGGCTAGCAGGGTGCCCTCCGGCAGCAGGGGCAGCATGTTGTTGCCGGGCATACCGAGGCAGATGGCTTTTTCCGTCGACACCTGCAAGGCGTCCAGGGCTCGGCGGGGAACCGGCTGGTAATGCCCCGGCAGCGCCTGCAGGCTGCCCTGCTGCAGGTGATGCAGGGGCAGGTGCGCCATGCCTGTGTCCAGGCCCAGCAGCGGCGGTGGCAGTGCAATGCCCTGGGGCACGCAGCGGGCGGGTGCGAGCGGTGTCGGATGCTTCGGGCCCTCGCCACTGCGCAGCCAGCGCCTGCGTACGCAGAACAGGTCGGCGAGCTCGTCGAGCCTGGCCTGGGGCACGCCGCGTTTGAACCAGTTGTTGACGTGCTGCGGCGTGACCTTGCGTTGCGCGGCAAAGTCGGAAGGGGTCAGGTTGCACTCCAGCAGGAGGGCTTTGAGACGGTCACCGGATGTTTTCATGACGGCGAGTCTATCTTCGGTCGAACGGTGTGGAAATCAACCCGATGTCGAGGGTATTTGTAGGAAATGTGGCGGTTTGTAGGCAGGGGCTGAGGATCGGGTAGGAAGATTCGATATGGTGCCCAATTGCAGGGCCAACACGCTGCCTCAGGCCCGCTGCCGGGTGGCTGACGGCGCCCATAAAAAAACCCTGCCGGAGCAGGGTTTTCTTCGTGTCAGGTTCAGCCCTTGTAGGCTGCGACCGACTTGGTGATCGCGGCGCGGGCGGCGTCGGCGCCGTCCCAGCCTTCGATCTTGACCCACTTGCCCTTCTCGAGATCCTTGTAGTTCGCGAAGAAGTGCTCGATCTGCTGGATCAGCAGGGCAGGCAGGTCGGTGTATTCCTTCACGTCGACGTACAGCTGCGACAGCTTGTCGTGAGGAACGGCGATGACCTTGGCGTCGCCGCCGCCGTCGTCGGTCATGTTCAGCACGCCAACCGGACGGGCGCGGATCACCGAGCCTGGGGCGACCGGGTACGGGGTCACGACCAGCACGTCCAGCGGATCACCGTCGTCGGCCAGGGTGTTGGGGATGAAGCCGTAGTTGGCCGGGTAGAACATCGGGGTGGCCATGAAGCGGTCGACGAACAGGGTGTCGCTGTCCTTGTCGATCTCGTACTTGATCGGCGCGTGGTTGGCCGGGATCTCGATGGCGACGTAGATGTCGTTCGGCAGGTCTTTGCCGGCTGGAATCTTGCTGTAGCTCATTGGGCAATGCCCCCGTGTTTGATCAAAAAAGTGGCGGCGATTATAGGCACATTCCCACAGTGGGTGCCACGCCCGGCCTGATGCGCGGCGTTCAGCCGTGGCTGGCGCGATAGTCCGGGTGCTCGGCCTGCAGACGTGCCAGGCGACTCAGCGGATCCTGGCGGTAGAACAGCGACAGCTGCTGGTAGACCTTCGGGTATGCCTCGTGCAGCAGGTCGGGCGCGCTGAAGAAGTATTCGCTGGTGACGGCGAAGAACTCGGCCGGGTTTTCCGCGGCATAGGGGTCGATGGCCGTCTCGGCGTCGGGGTTGGCGTCGAGCTGGCGGTTCAGCTCGTCGTAGGCCTGCTGCATGGCTTGGGCCCAGTCCTCCACGCGCATGCCGTTGTGCAAGGGTGGCAGGCCGTTGGCATCGCCATTGAGCATGTCCAGCTTGTGCGCCAGTTCGTGGATGACCAGGTTGTAGGCCTCCCAGCCGCCGCTGCTCAGGACGCCGGGCCAGGCGAGGATCACCGGCCCCTGCTGCCAGGCTTCGCCGCTGTGCTCGGCGTCCCAGACATGCTCGACCCCGCTGCTGTCGCGGTGGCGCTGGGGGCTCTTGAAGTCGTCCGGGTAGAGGATGATCTCGTGGAAGCCCTGGTACCAGTTCAGTTCGCCCAGGTGCAGCAGCGGTAACTGGGCCTGGGCGGCGAGGAACAGGCGCTGCTCGTCGTCCAGCTCGACCCCGGGCAGGGTGGTCAGGTGCTTGTCGCGCAGGAACAGCACGCAGGCGTCACGCAACCAGCGGTCTTCTTCGTCGCTGATGCCGTCGAGCAGCGGCAGGCGTTCGCGGATCACCTGCCACAGCTGTGGATCGACCGGATAGCGGGCCAGGGTGCGCCGGCGCCGCCAGGCGCTGAACGACCACATGCCCAGGTCAGTGGGCCTTGGCCGTGCGACCGAAGCGGCCGCGCAGCAGGCCGAGGATCATCGGCACCAGCGACAGCAGGATGATCGCCACCACCATCAGCGACAGGTGCTGCTTGATGAACGGCACGTTGCCGAAGAAGTAGCCCAGCGTCACCAGTCCGCCCACCCACAGCAGCGAGCCAGCGACGCTGAAGGCCAGGAAGCGCGGATAGTGCATGTGGGCGATACCGGCGACGAACGGCGCGAAGGTACGCAGGATCGGCAGGAAGCGCGCCAGGGTGACGGTCTTGCCGCCATGGCGCTCGTAGAAGTCGTGGGTGCGCTGCAGGTAGTCCTTGCGGAAGATCTTCGAGTTGGGGTTGCGGAACAGGCGCTCGCCCGCCGTGCGCCCGATCACGTAGTTGGTGCTGTCGCCGAGAATCGCCGCGGCCATCAGCAGGCCGGCCAGCAGCGCCGGATCCATCCCGCCACCGGCGGCCACGGCGCCGGCGATGAACAGCAGCGAGTCACCCGGCAGGAACGGCATGACCACCAGGCCGGTCTCGCAGAAGATCACGGCGAAAAGGATGGCGTAGATCCAGGGACCGTAGTTGTTGACCAGCAGATCGAGGTAGGCATCGAGATGCAGGATGAGGTCCAGCGGGTTGAAATCCATGTACAGCACCTGTGTTCTTGACCCGCTTCCACGGGCACGCGATGACGGACAGCGCCATGGTTGGGGAGGGTTTACCGGTTGTGCCGGTAACTTTTCTCACATGACAGGAGGGGGATTATACGGCGAAGTCCAGATCGTGCCCGGAGAGTTTGTAGCGAGGGGTTACGACTGTGGGATCGCGTTCGTGTTCATGGGAGCGGGCTTGCCCCGCGCTGGGGCCATCGCGGCAACCGCGCTATAAGCCCGCTCCCCGGTACGTGGCTTGCTCAATCCTGGCTGATCGGCAGGATGTAGTTCTCGAACTCGGTGTCCTTGCGAAAGCCCATGGACTCATAGGTCTTGCGCGCCACTTCGTTGTCGCTGCTGGTGGACACGCGCATGCGCACGGCGTTGGATTTCTTGGCCATCTTCTTGGCCTCGCGCATCAGGTTGTCTGCCACCAGCATGCGCCGCGAGTCTTCGGCGACGTAGATATCGTTGAGGATCCACACGCGCTTGAGCGACAGCGACGAGAAGCTCGGGTAGAGCTGGCAGAAGCCCATCAGGCGGTCATCGCCATCATCCGGCAGGGCCAGGTAGATGATCGATTCCTTGCGCTTGAGGCGCTTCTCAAGGAAGGCCCGCGAACTGTCCGGGTAAGGCAGTTGCCCATAGAACTCGCGGTATTTTACGAACAGCGGGGTGAGCAGGTCGAGGTGTTCCAAGGTTGCCTGGATGATGCGCATGGGCGGGCCTCTGAGTCCATTGGGAATACGGCGGATTGCCAGCAGCGTCCACTGGCATGCTGCCTAAACCAGGCTAGAAGCGCAATCCGCCTTCGGTGACATGTTTTTTACCCTTCACCGAGCAGGAAGTTTCCGCTTTTCCCGGCAGAATCTTCGCTGTCGATACTATGGACCTCGGCTTCGTCCTTCAGATTCACCCCCGACAGCTGGCGCCTGCAGGCCTCGCGCATCAGGTACAGCAGGCGATGAGCGGCCATGCCGTAGCTCAGGCCTTCGAGGCGCACATTGGAGATGCAGTTGCGGTAGGCGTCGGTCAGGCCGACCTTCGGCGCGTAGGTGAAGTACAGGCCCAGGCTGTCGGGTGAACTCAGGCCTGGGCGTTCGCCGATCAGCATCACCGTCATGCGCGCGCCGAGCAGCTCACCCACTTCGTCGGCCACTGCGACCCGGCCCTGCTCCACCAGAATCACTGGGGCGCTGCTCCAGCCATCGGCGGCGGCCTGTTCCTCGAAGCGGCTCAGGAAGGGCAAGGTGTGGCGGTGCACGGCTAGCGCCGACAGGCCGTCGGCAACAACGATGGCCAGGTCTACGCCGCCGGGGTTGGCCTGGGCGTGCTCGCGCAGGCACTGGGCCGAGTCGTCGTGCAGGCGGCGGCCCAGGTCCGGGCGTTGCAGGTACTGGTGGCGGTCGCTGGCGGCGCTGTGCAGCAGTAGGCTGTCGCGCCCGCGCTCGCTGAGCTGCTGGCGCAGGCCGACGTGGTCGAAGGGCAGGTGCACGGCGTCGCGGGCCTGGGCATGGGCGAACTGGAAGTCCAGTTGGGCGCCGGTCGGCAGGCTGATGCCGGTGCGGCCCAGGGCGATACGCGCGGGGGTGAGGTTGCGCAGGGCCAGCCAGGGGTTGTCGGGGGTGGGTGCGTGTCGTTCCATGCTTACCTCTAGGCCAGCTGTGCCAGGGCCTGGCGGAAGGCCGGCGGCAGGTTGTCGCCGAAGCGGATGCGGCCATCGGCCTGGGTGAAGATACCGGTACGTTCCAGCCACGCCTCGAATTCCGGCCCGGGCTTGAGGCCCAGGGTCTGGCGGGCATAGAGCGCGTCGTGGAACGAGGTGGTCTGGTAGTTGAGCATGATGTCGTCGGAGCCGGGGATGCCCATGATGAAGTTGATCCCGGCGACGCCCAGCAGGGTCAGCAGGGTGTCCATGTCGTCCTGGTCGGCTTCGGCGTGGTTGGTGTAGCAGATGTCGCAGCCCATCGGCACGCCCAGCAGCTTGCCGCAGAAGTGGTCCTCGAGGCCGGCGCGGATGATCTGCTTGCCGTTGTACAGGTACTCAGGGCCGATGAAGCCAACCACGGTGTTGACCAGGAACGGCTTGAAGTGGCGGGCCACGGCGTAGGCGCGGGTTTCGCAGGTCTGCTGGTCGACACCGTGGTGGGCGTTGGCCGACAGGGCGCTGCCTTGGCCGGTCTCGAAGTACATCAGGTTCTGCCCGACCGTGCCGCGCTTGAGTGACAGGCCGGCCTCGTAGCCTTCCTGCAGCACGTTGAGATTGATGCCGAAGCCGGCGTTGGCCGCCTCGGTGCCGGCGATGGACTGGAACACCAGGTCCAGCGGCACACCGCGGTTGATCGCCTCGATCGAGGTGGTGACGTGGGTCAGCACGCAGGACTGGGTGGGGATGTCGTAACGTTGGATGATGGCGTCGAGCATTTCCAGCAGCGCGCAGATCGAGGCGATGCTGTCGGTGGCCGGGTTGATGCCGATCATCGCATCGCCGTTGCCGTACAGCAGGCCGTCGAGAATGCTCGCGGCGATACCGGCCGGCTCGTCGGTGGGGTGGTTGGGCTGCAGGCGGGTCGACAGCCGCCCGCGCAGCCCCATGGTGCCGCGGAACGCGGTGACCACGCGGATCTTCTGCGCCACCAGCACCAGGTCCTGCACACGCATGATCTTCGACACCGCGGCGGCCATTTCCGGCGTCAAGCCAGGGGCCAGGGCCCTGAGGCTGTGTTCGTCGGCCTGGTCGCTGAGCAGCCAGTCGCGCAAGCCGCCGACGGTCAGGTGGCTGACCGTGGCGAAGGCTGCGGTGTCGTGGGTGTCGATGATCAGGCGGGTGACTTCGTCCTGTTCGTAGGGGATCAGCGCTTCGCTGAGAAAATGCTTGAGCGGGATGTTGGCCAGGGCCATCTGCGCGGCCACCCGCTCGCCGTCGTTACTGGCGGCGACGCCGGCCAGGTAGTCGCCCGAGCGTGCCGGGCTGGCCTTGGCCATCACGTCCTTGAGGCTGTCGAAGCGGTAGACCTGGTGGCCCACGGTATGCGTGAAACTTGCCATACAGAATCTCCAGGGCGCCGCAGGGCTGGCCTGCGGCGCAAGTCGGCAATCAGTGCAGGGCCTCTTCGGCCTTCTGGATCGCGGCGAATTCCTCTTCCGGTGTACCGGCCACCAGGTGGTGGCGGCTGTAGAACGCAAAGTAGGCAATTAATACTGCATAGATCACCGCGGCGCCAATCACCACCCGGGGGTCGACCAGGAAGCCGGCGACCACGGCGATGCAGGCCAGCACCAGGGCCACGCTCGAAGTGAAGATGCCGCCGGGGGTGCGGTACGGACGCTCCATTTTAGGGCGACGGATACGCAGGGTGATGTGCGCGGCCATCATCAGCACGTAGGACAGCGTGGCGCCGAACACCGCCACCAGGATCAGCAGGTCGCCCTGGCCGGTCAGCGACAGGGCGAAGCCGATGATCCCGGGGATCACCAGGGCCAGCACTGGGGCCTTGCTCTTGTTGGTTTCGGACAGCTTGCGTGGCAGGTAGCCCGCGCGGGAAAGGGCGAAGATCTGCCGCGAATAGGCATAGATGATCGAGAAGAAACTGGCGATCAGGCCGGCCAGGCCCACCAGGTTGACGAAGCCGCCCATCCAGGTCGAACCGCCGTAGGCCTTCGACAGCGCCTCGACCAGCGGGTTGCCCGAGGCTTTGAGGGCTTCGGAACCGGCGCCACCGGGGCCGACCACCAGGATCAACAAGGCGAAGGCCAGCAGCACCAGCATCGCGCCGATCAGGCCACGGGGCAGGTCACGCTTAGGGTTCTTGGTCTCTTCGGCGGCCAGTGGCACGCCTTCGACCGCGAGGAAGAACCAGATCGCATAGGGGATCGCCGCCCAGACCCCGACATAGCCGAACGGCAGGAAGCTGCTGGCGCCGACGGCGTCGGTCTTGGCGATGTCGAACAGGTTCGCCGCATCGAAATGCGGCACCATGCCGATCAGGAACACGGCCAGGGCGATGGCGGCGACTGCGGTGATGATGAACATCAGCTTCAGCGCCTCGCCGACGCCGAAGATGTGGATGCCGATGAACACGATGTAGAAGGCCAGGTAGATCATCCAGCCGCCGATGCCGAACAGCGACTGGCAGTAGGCACCGATGAACACGGCGATGGCTGCGGGCGCGATGGCGTACTCGATGAGGATCGCCGTGCCGGTGAGGAAGCCGCCCCAGGGGCCGAAGGCGCTGCGGGCGAAGCCGTAGCCGCCGCCGGCGGTGGGGATCATCGACGACAGTTCCGCCAGGGAGAAGCACATGCACAGGTACATGGTGGCCATCAGCAGGGTGGCGAGGAACATGCCGCCCCAGCCGCCTTGTGCCAGGCCGAAGTTCCAGCCGGCGTAGTCGCCGGAGATCACATAGGCCACGCCCAGGCCCACCAGCAGGACCCAGCCGGCGGCGCCTTTCTTCAGTTCACGTTGCTGGAAATAGTCCGAGCCGACCTTTTCGAAGTCGACGGAGGAGCTTGCCGGCGCGCCGGCGGAATGATCGCTTGGCATGGATTCACCTGTTTTTCTTCTTGGTGGCCGGAAGGGTTCCGGGCCGATGGTGATAGGTACTGCAGGAAGCGAGCCAGAGCAGGTGCTGCACGGCAACCGCAAATGGCCTGATAACGGTGGTTGCTTCATCGCTGGCAAGCCAGCTCCCACAGAGCAATGCGCAGTCCCTGTGGGAGCCGGCTTGTCGTGGCGACGAACCGCGGCGAAAGGGCTGCAAAGCAGCCCTAATCCACGATCTAGAAGAAGCCCAGCGGGTTGATGTCGTAGCTCACCAGCAGGTTCTTGGTCTGCTGGTAGTGGTCGAGCATCATCTTGTGGGTTTCACGGCCGACACCGGACTTCTTGTAGCCACCGAACGCGGCATGCGCCGGGTACAGGTGGTAGCAGTTGGTCCATACGCGGCCGGCCTTGATGCCGCGACCCATGCGATAGGCGCGGTTGATGTCGCGGGTCCACACGCCGGCGCCCAGGCCGAACTCGGTGTCGTTGGCAATCGCCAGGGCCTCGGCCTCGTCCTTGAAGGTGGTGACGCTGACCACTGGGCCGAAGATCTCCTCCTGGAACACCCGCATCTTGTTGTTGCCTTTGAGCAGGGTCGGCTGGATGTAGTAACCGCTGGCCAGCGCGCCTTCGAGTTGCTCCACCTTGCCGCCGGTCAGCAGCTCGGCGCCCTCTTCCTGGGCGATCTTGAGATAGGACTGGATCTTCTCGAACTGCTGCTGCGAGGCCTGGGCGCCGACCATGGTGTCGGTGTCCAGTGGGTCGCCGCGCTTGATCTGCAGCACCTTCTTCATCACCACTTCCATGAACTGCGGGTAGATCGATTCCTGCACCAGGGCACGCGAAGGGCAGGTGCACACCTCGCCCTGGTTGAAGAACGCCAGCACCATGCCTTCGGCCGCCTTGTCGATGAAGCTCGGCTCGGCCTGCATGATGTCCTCGAAGTACACGTTCGGCGACTTGCCGCCCAGTTCGACGGTGGAGGGGATGATGTTCTCGGCGGCGCATTTCATGATGTGCGCGCCGACCGGAGTGGAGCCGGTGAAGGCGATCTTGGCGATGCGCTTGCTGGTGGCCAGGGCTTCGCCCGCTTCACGGCCATAGCCTTGCACCACGTTGAGCACGCCCTTGGGCAGCAGGTCGCCGATCAGTTCCATCAGCACGCTGATGCCCAATGGGGTCTGCTCGGCGGGCTTGAGCACCACGCAGTTGCCGGCAGCGAGGGCCGGGGCGAGCTTCCAGGCGGCCATCAGCAGCGGGAAGTTCCACGGGATGATCTGCCCGACCACGCCCAGAGGCTCGTGGATGTGGTAGGCCACGGTGTTTTCGTTGATCTCGGCGGCGCCGCCTTCCTGGGCGCGGATGCAGCCGGCGAAGTAGCGGAAGTGATCGACCGCCAGTGGGATGTCGGCGTTGAGGGTCTCGCGGATCGGCTTGCCGTTGTCCCAGGTTTCGGTGATGGCCAGCAGCTCGAGGTTCTGTTCGATGCGGTCGGCGATGCGTAGCAGGACGTTGGAACGGTCCTGCACCGAAGTGCGGCCCCAGGCATCGGCGGCAGCGTGGGCCGCGTCGAGGGCCTTTTCGATGTCTTCGGCGGTGGAGCGGGGGAACTCGGCGATCAGCTTGCCGTTGACCGGGGAGGTGTTCTCGAAATACTGCCCCTTCACCGGCGCCACGAACTCACCACCGATGTAGTTGCCGTAGCGGCTCTTGAAGTTGACCTTCGCGCCTTCGGTGCCGGGATGTGCATAACGCATGATGTGTCTCCTGGTCGTTGTGATTGTTGCGGAGTTACCAAGCGTAGAGCAAAGGTCGGGCCAGCGCCTGGAGGCCCTTGTGTATCAATGACTTGGGTCAAGGGCGGCGCTGCTATCGAAATGACCTGTGCCAGCCTCGGCACGGCCAGGGTGACACTTTGTACCCTTTGCGACACAGGTCGTGACCGCAGGGTCGGTGCAACGTTGCAAAGCGTCCACGCCTGGAGGATGCTGACGGCACGCTCTATCTGCGGAGAACAACAAGAAATGCAGAGCAATCCGTTCAGCCGCCATGCCCAGCAAGTGCTCACGGTCGCCCAAGGCCAGACCAGCGGGCCGGGCAGCGACCCGTCCATCGCCCGCTCCTGGCTGCGTTGCCTGGAGGACTACCACCTCGACCCCGCGCGGGTCCAGGCACCGGTGGTGCTCGAACACGGCCGCCTGCTGGAGAGCCGCGAGCGCCTGCGCCAGGTGCTGCAGATCGCCGACAACGAGATGAACAGCCTGCACCAGCAGTTGTCCGGTGCCGGGCACGCGGTGTTGCTGACCGATGCTCGCGGGGTGATCCTCAACTGCGTCACCGCGCCCAGCGAGCGGCGCATCTTCGAGCGTGCCGGGCTGTGGCTCGGCGCCGACTGGAGCGAGGCCCGCGAGGGCACCAACGGTATCGGTACCTGCCTGGTCGAGCGCCAGGCCCTGACCATTCACCAGGACGAGCACTTCCGTGGCCGCCATACCGGGCTGACCTGCTCGGCCAGCCCGGTATTCGACCCACACGGCGAGTTGCTGGCGGTACTCGATGTGTCGTCGGCGCGGCCCGATGTCTCGCGCCAGAGCCAGTTCCACACCATGGCGCTGGTCAACCTGTCGGCGAAGATGATCGAGAGCTGCTACTTCCTGCGCCACTTCGAGCAGCAATGGCTGCTGCGTTTCCACCTGCAGGCCGAGTCGGTCGGGCTGTTCAGCGAGGGCCTGCTGGCCTTTGATGGCGACGGGCGGATCTGCGCCGCCAACCAGAGCGCGTTGAACCTGCTGGGTACTATCCGTGGTGGGGTGCTGGGCAAGCCATTGGACAGGTTCTTCGCCTGCAGCCACGACGAATTGTTCAGCCGCGCCACGCCCCAGGGCAGCAGCGCGTGGCCGCTGTATACCCGCGACGGTCGCCAGGTATTCGCCAGCCTGCGCGGCCAGGCGCGGGCACCGGTGTGGTCGGTGCCGGTGGCCTTGCCCCAGACCGCTGCGCCGGGCATCTGCCTGCTCGATCCGGCCTTGCGCGAGGACTTTCGCCGCGCCGTGCGGGTGTTCGAACGTGACGTGCCGCTGCTGTTGCGCGGCGAAACCGGGTGCGGCAAGGAAGCTTTTGCCCAGGCGGTGCACCAGGCCAGCGCACGCCATGACAAGCCGTTCGTGGCGATCAACTGCGCATCGATTCCGGAGAGTCTGATCGAGAGCGAGCTGTTCGGCTATCGCGGCGGCAGTTTCACCGGTGCGCGCAAGGAAGGCATGCGCGGCAAGCTGCTGCAGGCCGATGGCGGCACCTTGCTGCTGGACGAGATCGGCGACATGCCGTTGGCGCTGCAGACTCGCTTGCTGCGGGTACTGGAAGAGCGCCAGGTAGTGCCGATCGGTGGTGAGCCGCAGGCGGTGGATGTGCGGATCATCAGCGCCACCCACCGTGACCTGCTGGACCGGGTGGCGCAAGGCGGGTTCCGCGAAGACCTTTACTACCGGCTCAACGGCCTGGAGGTGGCCTTGCCGGCGTTGCGCGAACGCAGCGACAAGGTACAGCTGCTGGATTTCCTGCTGGCACAGGAGGCCGAGGGGCAGGTTATCGAAATCGAACCGAAGGCACGGCAGGCGCTGCTGGATTTTGCCTGGCCAGGGAACGTGCGGCAGTTGCGCAATGTGCTGCGCACGCTGGTGGCGTTGTGCGAGGAGGGGCGAATCGAGTATCCGGACCTCCCGCAAATGGTGCGCAACGTGGGAGCGGGTCCTGCCAACGCCATCGTGGAGCAAGTCGCATCGGCGCATTGCCGCTCCCACGATGGTCGTGTGTGTCTTGGAGATGCCGAGCGCCAGGCCTTGCTCAGCGCCCTGGAGGCAAACCACTGGCACATGACCCGCGTCGCCGAGCACCTGGGCATCAGCCGCAATACCTTGTATCGAAAACTGCGCAAACATGGCATAGCCAAGGCCTGCTGAGCGAAACAGCGGGTGCGATTTCCCTCGCCCTGGGCTACCCTGCCTCGATGTTTTGCGAGGTCGATCATGCACATTCATATTCTCGGTATTTGCGGCACTTTCATGGGTTCGCTGGCGGTGCTGGCCAAGGACCTTGGCCACCGCGTCACCGGCTCCGACGCCAACGTGTATCCGCCGATGAGCACCCAGCTCGAAGCCCAGGGCATCGAGCTGACCCAAGGCTACGACCCGGCCCAGCTGGAGCCGGCACCCGACCTGGTGGTGGTTGGCAACGCCATGTCGCGGGGCAACCCGGCGGTGGAGTACGTGCTGAACAAGGGCCTGCCGTACGTATCGGGCCCACAGTGGCTGGCCGACCATGTGCTGCAGGGCCGCTGGGTACTGGCCGTGGCCGGCACCCATGGCAAGACCACCACCAGCAGCATGCTGGCCTGGGTGCTGGAACACGCCGGCATGAGCCCGGGCTTCCTGATCGGCGGCGTGCCGCAGAACTTCTCGGTGTCGGCGCGCCTGGGCGATACGCCGTTCTTCGTGGTCGAGGCCGACGAATACGACAGCGCTTTCTTCGACAAGCGCTCCAAGTTCGTGCACTACCATCCGCGTACCGCGATCCTCAACAATCTCGAGTTCGATCACGCGGACATCTTCCCCGACCTGGCGTCCATCGAGCGGCAGTTCCACCACTTGGTTCGCACCATTCCCAGTGAGGGCCTGGTCATTCACCCGACCACCGAGCAGGCGCTGGAGCGCGTCATCGGCATGGGCTGCTGGACCCCGGTGCAGACCACGGGCGAGGGTGGCCAGTGGCAGGCGCGCCTGCTCAGCGCCGACGGATCGCGCTTCGAAGTGCTGTTCGAAGGCCAGGCGCAAGGCGTGGTCGATTGGGCGCTGACCGGCCAGCACAACGTCGCCAACGCCCTGGCCACCCTGGCAGCCGCCCGTCATGTCGGTGTCGCGCCGGCCATGGGTATCGAAGGCCTGAGCGCGTTCAAGAGCGTCAAGCGCCGCATGGAACTGGTTGCCGAGGTTCAGGGCGTGACCATCTATGACGACTTCGCCCACCACCCGACCGCCATCGCCACTACCCTCGATGGCCTGCGCAAGCGCGTAGGCGAGGCTCCGGTGATTGCGGTGATCGAGCCGCGCTCCAACTCCATGAAGCTGGGCGCGCACCGCGACGGCCTGCCGGAAAGCGTCAACGACGCCGACCAGGTGATCTGGTACGCACCGCCCAACCTGGGCTGGGACCTGGCCGGCACCGCCGCGCAGTGCAAGGTGCCGAGCGTGGTGGCCGACAGCCTCGAGGCGATCATCGAGCGCATCAAGGGCCAGGCCCGCCCGGGCACCCATGTGGTGATCATGAGCAACGGCGGCTTCGGCGGCCTGCACGGCAAGCTGGCCGAGGCGCTGAAGTGAGCGGACCGGAACGCATCACCCTGGCCATGACCGGCGCCTCCGGGGCGCAGTATGGCCTGCGCCTGCTCGATTGCCTGGTGCGCGAGGACCGCGAGGTGCATTTCCTCATCTCCAAGGCCGCGCAACTGGTGATGGCTACAGAGACCGACGTGGTGTTGCCAGCCAAGCCCCAGGCCATGCAGGCGTTCCTGACCGAGTACACCGGCGCGGCCGACGGGCAGATCCGCGTGTATGGCAAGGAGGACTGGATGTCGCCGGTGGCTTCGGGCTCCGGCGCGCCGGCGGCGATGGTGGTGGTGCCGTGTTCCACCGGCACCTTGTCGGCGATTGCCACCGGTGCCTGCAACAACCTGATCGAGCGGGCGGCCGACGTGACTCTCAAGGAACGTCGTCAGTTGATCCTGGTTCCGCGCGAGGCACCATTCTCGACCATCCACCTGGAGAACATGCTCAAGCTGTCGCAGATGGGTGCGGTGATCCTGCCGGCGGCGCCGGGCTTCTATCACCAGCCGCAGACCATCGACGACCTGGTCGACTTCGTCGTGGCACGCATCCTGAACCTGCTGAATATCCCGCAGGACATGCTGCCGCGCTGGGGCGAGCATCATCATGGGGTCGATGATTGAGGCGGCTGGTGCTGGGGCTGCTGATGCTGGCCCAGCTCGGTGGCTGCGCCACGGTGCGCACCCTGGATGCCAACAAGCCCGGGGCGCCGGTGGTGTATGCCGGGACACGGCTTGACCTGTACGTGATCAATGGCGGGTGCTGCCCAGAGGACCGGTTCGGGGCCGAGGCGCCGGCCTATCCGGGGCTGGACCTGCCTGGGAGCGCGTTGCTCGATACGCTGCTGCTGCCGTTGTCGTTGCTGACAGCGGCGGGGGTGGGGTTCAACGCCACGGGCGGTCTTTAATAACCAAGGGCTGCTGCGCAGCCCAATCGCCGGCAAGCCGGCTCCCACAGGGTTACGCAATCACCTGTGGGAGCCGGCTTGCCGGCGATTGGGGCGGCTCAGGATTGACTATTTTTTCCCCAGCTTGCGCAACTCGTCCGACTCGACCACGCGAATCCCGTCCTCCTCCTCCAGCGCCAGGCGCCACAGCGCCCGGGCCAGGGTGCAAGCCTCGATGCCGCGGTACTTGCCCGGTATCAGGCGGGCGAACGGTGCGGCCATGCGCTCACCCAGCCGTGGCTCGATCCGCTCGCCCAGCAACAGTGAAGGCCGCACGATGGTCAATTGCGGCCAATCCTGCTGCTTTAGGGCTTCCTCCATCTCGCCCTTGACCCGGTTGTAGAAGATCGACGACTTCGGATCGGCGCCCAGGGCGCTGATCACCAGCAGATGGCGGGCGCCCAACTCCCGGGCGCGTTTGCTGAAGGCCACGACCATGTCTAGGTCCACAGCGCGGAAGGCCGTCTCGGAACCGGCCTGCTTGAGGGTGGTGCCCAGGCAGCAGAAGGCGATGTCGACACGTCCGGCCAGTTGCGGGAGAAACATGGCCGGGTCACCCACCGGGTTTTCCAGGTGCGGGTGCTCGGCCAGTGGGCGGCGCGTGGGCGCCAGTACGCGGCTGATGGTGGGCTCGTTGAGCAGGCGGTCGAGCAGGTGTTCACCTGTCAGACCCGTGGCACCGGCAAGCAGGACATGCTGAGGCGTCAGGTACATGGTGTCTCTCCCTCGTTACTACACAGCTTAGTGGGCAGCAGGGTTTTTTGCCTGATCCCCCGAAGCTGGCTGGGCTTCATTGCGCAGGGCGTGCTCGGCTTGTTGGCGGCGCAGACGCTGCCAGTGGCTGATCACCGCCGGCGGCGCCCAGAGCTGCGGCTCAGAGGCTTCGAAACCTTCCCTTCGTTCTCGTTCGGCAACGCTTTGCCGCGCCAGTTCAAACGCCTGTTTCAGATCGTCGGTCTGGTTCAACGCCTGGGCGAACAGGGCGTCGCCGAAGTAGGTGAAGTCGGCCTCTTCCGAACAGCCGAATGACACCCGGTCAGGCCGGGCGGCGGTCATGACCAGGGTGCGGTCGTCCTTGAGCGGGGCGATGTAGCCACCGGAATAGCAGGCGGAGATGACGATCACCTTGTCGCGGTCCTTCAGCGGGGCAAGGGCGCTGGCCAGCTCGTCGGCGGACAAATCGGCCAGTTGCAGGCGTGGCTGGTCGAGCACCAGTTGGTGATCGTGGCTGCCATGGCTGGTCAGGTAGATGAACACCAGGTCCTCGGGGCCGCTGCGCTCGGCCAGGGTGCGGGCGGCGCGGGTGAGGTTCTCGCGGGTGGCCATGGGCCGATCGGCCAGGTGGTCGCGGTGGTTGACCAGGGTGACCTGGCCATGGGCGCCGAAACGCACCTTGAGCATGTTGCTGACATAGTCGGCTTCGCGCAGGAACACGCTCTGCTGGCCGTCGCCGGCCACCACCAGGCTGTACAGCTGCACCGGCGGGATCGACGCCGGCACCTTGGCCAGGGCGTCGGCCAGCAGCTTGCCCTGGTTGAGCAGGGCAAGGTCGAGCGGGTCGGGCAAAAGCTTGCCCTGGGCGTCGCGCACGCGCACGCCGTTGACCCAGGTGCCGGCTTCGCTGCGACCATCCGGGTGGGTCAGCTTGCCACGCCCGTGGTAGGCATCGTCGGCGAAACCGCCGACATACTGGCTACCGTCGGCCAGTTGCAAGGTGCCGGTGCCAGCGAAGCGCCAGTCACGGAAGCCACCCTTGTAGCGGCTGCCATCGCTGCCCAGCAGTTCGCCCTGGCCGGCCAGCGATCCGTCCTTGAAGTCGCCGATCCAGACGTCGCCTTCGGCGCTCTCGTAGCGGCCACGGCCCTCGAGGCGATTATCCTTGAACTCGCCGATGTACTGTTCGCCGTCGGCGCTGTCGTAGGTGCCGGCACCCTGTAGTTGGCCCTCGATGAAGTGGCCGCTGAATTGGTTGCCGCTGGCATCGCTGCGTACCCCGGCACCGTTCGGCTTGCCCTTGGCGAACAGGCCCTGGTAGCGGCTGCCGTCAGCCAGCTCCAACTGCCCCGCGCCTTCGTACTGGTCGTCCTTGAACTGGCCGCGGTAGGTCTGGTCGTGTTGCTTGAGGGTGCCTTCGCCATCCCGGCGGCCATGCTTGAAGGTGCCGGCGTAGTGGCTGCCGGGCGTGGTCAGGTCGCCCAGGCCCTGGAACAGGCCTTCACTGAACTGTCCACGGTAGACCTCGCCGTTGCTGCCATGCCATTCACCTTGGCCGTGCCACTGGCCATCCTTGAAGTTGCCGGCGTACCAGCTGCCGTTGGGGTAGTCGATACGCCCCTCGCCCTGCAGCAGGCCGTTCACCACCTGGCCACGGTAGCGACCGCCATCGGGCAGGCGCGCGTCCGGCGGAGACAGGGATTCGCCTTCGCCACAAGCGGCGAGCAGCAGGATCAGGGTGAGAGGGAGCAGGGGGCGCATGGTGGCTTCCGGGGAAAACGATGCGCCGAGTATGCCGCAGAATACGCCAGGCCGTGAATTGGGGCGCTGCGCGCCCCGTGCGTCTGCACCAGGCGCGGTGTGGTGATCAGACGAAGCAGAGTGACAGTGGTTCGGCGATGTAGGCCGGCTTCTCTTCGCCTTCGATTTCAAGGGTGACCGTGGCCTTGAGCAGCCATTGCCCGGGCTTCTTTTCGGTGGCGTCGGTCAGGTCGACTTTGAGTCGTACCTGGCTGTCGACCTTCACCGGCTGGATGAAACGCACACTGTCCAAGCCGTAGTTGACCACCATCTTCAGCCCTTCGGGCAGCACGAGAATGTCTTCCATCAGCTTGGGGATCAGCGACAGGGTAAGGAAGCCATGGGCGATGGTGCTGCCGAACGGGGTCTTGGCCGCTTTCACCGGATCGACATGGATGAACTGGAAATCGCCGGTGGCTTCGGCGAACAGATTGATGCGTTCTTGGTCGATCTTCAGCCATTGGGAACGGCCCAGCTCCTTGCCAACGTACTGCGAAAGCTCTGTAACGGGTACATAGGGCATCGCGACATCTCCAGATTGTCATTTGGTACGAATGTTCAAGATCAGCACGCTGCACCGTTTCAGTCAAGTTGCCCGTTTTTCGCCGAATATCGCCTTATAGGCAATTGCTTAGCGTGCTTATAATGGCCGCCATGTTCTGACGGAGGTCCCTATGCTGTTGCGTGGTCTGACCTGGCTGGTGCTGTTCCAGTTGCTGGGAACGGCGATCAACCATTTGTTCCTGCACATCCTGCCCGGACCCATCATCGGCCTGTTGCTGCTGCTGGTGTTCCTGATGGTTCGTGGCGAAGTCGGCCAGCCGCTCAACGAGGCCGCTGGCAGCCTGCTGCGCTACCTGCCGCTGCTGCTGGTGCCGCCGGCGGTGGGGGTGATGGTCTATGCCAGGGACATCGCGGCGGACTTCTGGGCCATCGTCGGGGCGCTGTTGATTTCCTGCCTGGCGACCTTGGTGTTCGTCGGCGTGCTGATGCAGAAACTCATCCAGCGCCAGGGCAAGCACGAGGAGCAGCTATGACCCTCGATTGGCAAGGCGCGCTCGACGCGGTCATCCACCATCCGCTGTTCGGCATCGGCATCACCTTGGCCGCCTACCAGCTGGTGCTGGCAGGTTATGAAAAGACCCGCTGGATCTTCCTGCAACCGGTGCTGGTGTCGATGCTGGGGGTGATCGGCATCCTGCTTGTCTGCGGCATCGACTACGCCGAGTACCGCAAGAGCACCGAGATCATGAACATCCTCCTGGGCCCGGCCACCGTGGCCTTGGCGGTGCCGCTCTACCTGAACCTGCGGCGGATCCGCCAGCTGTTCTGGCCGACATTTACTACGCTGGTAATCGGAGGCCTGTTCGCCACCGTGGCATGCCTGGCGCTGGGCTGGTGGTTTGGCGCCGAGCACATGATCCTGATGACCATGGCGCCGAAGTCGGTTACCTCGCCGATTGCCATGCTGGTGGCCGAGCAGATTGGTGGTGTGGCGGCCCTCGCCGCGGTGTTCGTGCTGATCACCGGGGTGATCGGTGCGATCTTCGGCCCGGCGCTGCTAAGCCGCTTCGGCGTGCTCAGCCCCGAGGCCCGGGGCATGGCGCTGGGCGTCACCGCTCACGCGGTGGGCACATCGGTGGCTTTGCAGGAAAGTGACGAATGCGGCGCCTTCGCCGCGCTGGCGATGAGCCTGATGGGGGTGGCCACGGCGGTGTTCCTGCCGTTGGCGGTCAGCCTGGTGGCTTGAGGAATCGACATGACATTACCGCTGTTTCCCCTCAATACCGTGCTGTTCCCCGGTTGCCTGCTCGATCTGCAGATCTTCGAGGCGCGCTACCTGGACATGATCGGCCGTTGCATGAAGCAGGGTGAAGGCTTTGGCGTGGTATGCATCCTGGAAGGCGAGCAGGTGGGCAAGGCGGCGCCGGTGGTGGCGTCGGTCGGCTGCGAGGCGCTGATCCGCGACTTCGTGCAGCAGGACAACGGCCTGCTGGGCATCCGCGTAGAGGGCGTGCGGCGTTTTCGTGTCGAGCGCACCGAGGTGCAGAAGGACCAGTTGATGGTCGGCCAGGTGCAGTGGCTGTCGGAACTGGCGGATGGGCCGCTGCAGGAGCAGGACGATGACCTGCTGGCGCTGCTGCTGGCCCTGGGCGAACACCCGATGGTTGAGGCGCTGGACATGCCGCGTGACGTAGACGGGCGCCAATCGTTGGGCAACCAGCTGGCCTACCTGTTGCCGTTCATGGAGGAGGACAAGCTCGACTTGCTGGCAATCGATTCGCCACAGCTCAGGCTGGAGGCAATCCAGGCGTTGCTGGAGCGCATCCAGGGCGAATTGTTCGCCTGAACCATCCAGGCCCGCTCCGATGTTCGGTAGGAGCGGGCTGCCCAGTGATGGCCGTCAGTATTGGTAGCGCAGCAACGCCTTGGGCAGTGCGTGCAGGGCAAAGAATGTCAGCAACGCGATGCACGCAGGCAATACCAGCCACCATACCCGCTGCGGCAGCGCCGTGAGCGGCTGGCGATATTGCACCAAGGTCAGGCTCAGCGCGCACACGCAGCATGCCAGCAGCGCGCCAGCAAGGATATCGGTCGGCCAGTGCGCACCCAGGTATACCCGCGACAGCGCGATGGACAGGGCTGGAATGCACCCCAGTAGCACCCAGGTCAGGCGCATGCGCGGCGGCTGGCCGCGCCCAGCCAGCACCGCCAGCACCAGGAAGAAGGCGAACGATGCCGAGCTATGCCCGCTGGGCATGCTGTAGCTGGTCAGCGGGTCGGTCAACACCTCGGGGCGGGCGCGGGCGAACAGCCATTTCAGCGTGCCGTTGGCCAGGGCTGTACCGATCAGTGTCGCGCCGGCGAACAGCGCGTGGCGCCATTGCCGGGCCAGCAGCAACAGGCCCGTGAGCAAGCCACCGAGGAAGAACTGGGTACGGAAGTCGCCCAGGCGGGTGATCACCACCACGGCGCCGTCGATGGCCTGGCTGCGGTGCTCCTGCACCAGGGTCATCACGCCCTGGTCGAATTCGCTCAAATAGCGCCAGCCGATGAACAGTGCTGCTACCGCCAGGCCGCTGAGGGCGGCGATCAGGCGGGTGCCGTGGCGTTGATCGCGAATGCTGGTGCTCAGGCTCAGGCCGATCAGCACCGCCAGGGTGCCCATGACAATCCCCGCGTCCAGCCAGAAGCCTTCCGGCAGTGGCAGGCGCATCGCCGCGCCGGTGGCCCAGCCGGGCAGCAGGTAGGCCACCGACCAACCGGCGCCAGCCACCAGGCTGACCGCGATGAAGCGCGGCAGGGGCATATCGAACATGCCGGCGACCATCGGCAGCATCGGCCGCAGCGGGCCGATGAAGCGGCCGACCAGCAGGCTGGCGATACCATAGCGCTGGAAGTACGCCTCGGCGCTGCCAATCCACTCCGGGTGGCTGCGCAGCAACGGCAGGCGGCGGATGTTCTGGTGGAAGTACTTGCCGATGGCATAAGAGATCGCGTCGCCGAGCATGCCACCGAGGAAACCCAGCAATAGCGTTTCGCCCAGGCTGAAGGTGCCGCTGCCGGCCAGCACGGCGACGGCGAACAGCAGCACGGTGCCAGGCACGATGATGCCGGCGATGGCCAGGCATTCGACGCAGGCCACGAGGAAGATTGCCAGGCCCAGCCACTGAGGGTTGGCGCCAAGCCAGGTGGTCAGGCTGTCCAGCCATTGGCCCATGGTTCAGTTTCCTTGTTCAAGCATGAAGAAATCTTGCCCTTCGACCTGGCCGCGCCGCAGCGGGTTTCGGGTGCAGAAACGCGCGAATTCGGCGTCTACGAAGCGATAGGGCAGGTGTTCGTCGCGGCCATGGGGAATGCCCAGGCGCGTGGTCTTGATCACCCGGGGTACCTCGATGCCGCAGTCCTCGACGTACAGGCGCTCAGGGTCGAAGCGCCGGGCATCCCAGTGCGGTACCTTCAGGCCCATGGCGCGGCACAACAGAGTCTGGCCGTTGCACAGGCGCTCGGGCGGGCGCAGCCCGCCGCTGGCGTCGGGATTGTTCAGTTGCATCCGGGCCAGGCTGTTGGCATCGGAAATGGCGTCGGTCCAGGGGTAGGCGGACTTGATCAGCACCGCGTTGCCCGGGCCCTGGGCGCTGAAGTTCAGCGAATCGCCACCGCGGGCGTAGTACATGTAGATATGCCCGCCATCGAGGAACAGCGCCTTGCGCTTCTCGGTGAAGCCCAGTGACGCGTGGCTGCCCTTGTCGGTGAGGTAGTAGGCCTCGGTCTCGATGATGCGCGCCGCCAGCCAGAGGTCGCCCTGGCGGTGACGGATGACCTTGCCCAGCAGGTCGCGGGCGAGGGTCTGCGCATCGCGATCGAAGAAACTGTCGGGCAGGGCGCGGGCCGGGCAGGGGGCTGGGGCGGACATACGGGCGGTTCGTGGCTGTGAAGGCGGGGATGATAGCAATGAATGGCTTAATCGAGGCTGAATCAGATTGACCCCACTACGGGGCACGCCCGCTCCCGCGTCAAAGCCTGGACGGCGCGCCGGGCGTGGCAGCGGGCCTGCCCCGCGATCATGGCGAAGTAATTTTCGATACGGGTGGTTACATCTTTCCTACGTATTGGCGGCAGCCATTTTCTACCATCCGCCACCCGCCGCTGGGCGTACCCGAGCGCTCCAGTTATAATCAGCCGATTTCCCCTTTGCCAAGACACCGAACCCATGACCGAGTCCGTTCTTGACTACATGACCCGCCTGGGTCGCGCCGCCCGTGAGGCCTCGCGGGTGATCGGCCGTGCCAGCACCGCGCAGAAGAACCGCGCCCTGCAGGCCGCCGCCGACGCTCTCGACGCGGCCCGCGACGCGCTCACCGCAGCCAACGAACAGGACCTGGCCAATGGCCGTAAGAACGGCCTGGAACCCGCGCTGCTCGAGCGCCTGGCGCTGACCCCGGCGCGCATCGACGGCATGATCACCGGCCTACGCCAGGTGGCCAGCCTGCCGGACCCGGTCGGTGCCCTCCGCGACATGAGCTACCGCCCGTCGGGGATCCAGGTCGGCAAGATGCGCGTGCCGCTGGGAGTGATTGGGATCATCTACGAGTCGCGCCCCAACGTGACCATCGACGCCGCCAGCCTGTGCCTGAAGTCGGGCAACGCCACCATCCTGCGTGGCGGCTCCGAAGCCATCCATTCCAACCGTGCCATCGCCACCTGCATCCAGCGGGGCCTGGCCGAGGCCGGCCTGCCGCCGGCAGTGGTGCAGGTGGTCGAGACCACCGACCGCGAAGCCGTGGGCGCGCTGATCAGCATGCCGGAATTCGTCGATGTCATCGTGCCCCGTGGCGGCCGCGGCCTGATCGAACGCATCAGCCGCGATGCCCGGGTACCGGTGATCAAGCACCTGGACGGTATCTGCCACATCTTCGTCGATGCCCACGCCGATCTGGACAAGGCCTGGCGCGTTGCCTTCAACGCCAAGACCTACCGTTACGGTATCTGCGGCGCCATGGAGACGCTGCTGGTGGACCAGTCGGTGGCCGAGCGCTTCCTGCCGGAAATGGCCCGCCGTTTCCAGGACAAGGGCGTCGAGCTGCGCGGTTGCGAGCGCACCCGGGCGTTCATCGCCGCCAAGCCAGCCAGCGAAGACGACTGGCACACTGAATACCTCGACGCGATCCTGTCGATTCGCGTTGTCGACGGCCTGGAGCAGGCCATCGAGCACATCAACCATTACGGCTCGCACCACACCGATTCGATCATCACCGAGCACCAGGGCCAGGCCCGGCGCTTCATGGCCGAGGTCGACTCGGCATCGGTCATGCTCAACACCCCGACCTGCTTCGCCGACGGCTTCGAATACGGCCTGGGCGCGGAAATCGGTATCTCCACCGACAAGTTGCATGCCCGCGGCCCGGTCGGCCTGGAAGGCCTGACCTGCGAGAAGTACGTGGTGATCGGCGATGGCCAGCTGCGCGGCCAGGAGCCGTGCTGAGTTGAGCAACCCTGTCGCAGTCCGGCGCGTCGGCATTCTCGGCGGCACCTTCGACCCGGTGCATATCGGTCACCTGCGCAGTGCGCTGGAAGTGGCCGAATTCATGTGCCTGGACGAACTGCGCCTGCTGCCCAACGCCCGGCCGCCTCACCGCGACACCCCGCAGGTGGCCGCGCAGGATCGCCTGGCCATGGTGCGCGGCGCCGTGCAGGGTGTCGAGCGCCTGAGCGTGGACGCCCGCGAGCTGGCCCGCGACAAGCCGTCGTACACCATCGACACACTGGAGTCGATCCGCGGCGAACTGAGCGCGCACGACCAGTTGTTCCTGGTGCTGGGCTGGGACGCATTCTGCGGCCTGCCCAGCTGGCATCGCTGGGAAGAGCTGCTGCAACACTGTCACATCCTGGTGCTGCAACGCCCGGATGCCGATGTCGAACCCCCTGACGAGCTGCGCAACCTGTTGGCGGCGCGCTCGGAGAGCGATCCCACCGCCATGTCCGGCCCGGCGGGGCACATTTCGTTCGTCTGGCAGACTCCGCTTGCGGTGTCCGCCACGCAAATCCGACAGCTGCTGGCCAGCGGCAAGTCGGTGCGGTTCCTGGTGCCGGACGCAGTACTGGCCTATATCGAGGCACACGACCTGTATCGTGTGTCCAACTGACGGCGCCAGTGGGCGCCTCATCCAACGAGTTGAACGAGTTTTATATGAGCAAGCAGAAAATCAATGGCATCAGTGGCGAAGAGCTGGTCAAACTGACCATCACGGCTCTGGAGGACGTCAAGGCCCAGGACATCCAGGTCATCGACGTGCGTGAGAAGCACAGCCTGACCGACTACATGATCATTGCCACCGGTACCTCCAACCGCCAGATCAACGCGATGCTGGAAAAGGTCCGTGAAGCGGTCAAGAAACAAGGCGCACAGCCGCTGGGTGAAGAAGGCAAGGGCGACAGCGACTGGGTGCTGCTGGACCTGAACGACGTCATCGTGCACATGATGACTGCCGCTGCCCGCCAGTTCTACGACCTGGAGCGCCTGTGGTTGGGCGCCGAGCAGAGCCGTGCCGCCGATGCCAAGCACCACAGCCCGGAAAACGCCAGCGACTACTTCACCGACAAGCTCAAAGACCGGGAATAAGGAAGCGCCGTGCGTCTGCGTCTGATCGCGGTCGGCTCGCGCATGCCCAAGTGGGTCGAGGAAGGCTGGCATGAATATGCCAAGCGCCTGCCCCCCGAGCTTGCGCTGGAGCTGGTGGAAATCCCGCTGAACACCCGCGGCAAGAACGCCGATGTCGCCCGCCTGATCCGTCAGGAGGGCGAGGCGATGCTGAGCAAGGTGCAGCCTGGGGAACGCATCGTCACCCTCGAGGTCCATGGCAAGCCCTGGAGTACCGAGCAACTGGCGGGCGAACTGGACCGTTGGCGCCTGGATGCGCGCACGGTCAACCTGATGGTGGGTGGCCCGGAAGGGCTGGCGCCGGAAGTCTGCGCGCGCAGCGAACAGCGCTGGTCGCTGTCGCCGCTGACGTTGCCGCACCCGTTGGTAAGGATACTCATCGGCGAGCAGATCTACCGCGCCTGGACCGTGTTGTCCGGGCATCCCTACCACAAATGAACCTGTAAGCCTGTCCGATGCCGCAGCAGATCCGCCTCAAGGACCACGAGAAAGACGCCCGCCTGGTGCGCAACCGCGTCGTCGTGGGCGCCGTGGCGGTGGTGCTGCTCGTCTGCGTATTGATCGCCCGGCTGTATTACCTGCAGGTCATCCAGTACGACTATCACTCGACGCTGTCGGAGAACAACCGGGTGCATGTGCAGCCGATCCCGCCGACCCGCGGGCTGATCTTCGACCGCAACGGTGTGGTGGTGGCCGACAACCGCCCCAGCTTCAGCCTGGTGATGACCCGCGAGCGCGCCGGCAATGCTGGCAAGTGGCAGGAAGTGCTGGACGTGATCGTCGAGGTGCTCGAGCTTACCCCTGACGACCGTGCCCTGTTCGAGAAACGCATGAAGCAGGGGCGCAGGCCATTCGAGCCGGTGCCGATCCTGTTCGAGCTCAACGAAGAACAGATTGCCCGCATCGCGGTCAACCAGTTCCGTCTGCCTGGTGTGGAAGTGGCCGCGCAGCTGGTCCGCCACTATCCCCAGGGCGCGCACTTCGCCCATTCGGTGGGCTATGTCGGGCGGATCAACGAGAAGGAGCTCAAGACACTCGACCCGGTGAACTACAGCGGCACCCACCATATCGGCAAGACCGGCATCGAGCGCTTCTACGAAGACGAACTGCATGGCCAAGTGGGCTATGAGGAAGTCGAGACCAACGCTCGGGGGCGCGTACTGCGGGTGCTCAAGCGTACCGATCCGAAGCCGGGCAAGGATATTGTCCTGAGCCTCGACATCAAGCTGCAGGAAGCCGCCGAGCAGGCGTTGGGCGGGCGCCGTGGCGCCATCGTCGCCCTCGATCCGCGCACCGGCGAAGTGCTGGCGATGGTCAGCCAGCCGAGTTTCGACCCCAATCTATTCGTCACCGGCATCGGCTTCAAGGCTTACGCCGAACTGCGCGACTCGATCGACCGGCCGCTGTTCAACCGCGTGCTGCGCGGCCTCTACCCGCCGGGCTCGACCATCAAGCCTGCGGTGGCGATCGCCGGGCTCGACAGTGGCGTGGTGACGGCGGGCAGCCGGGTGTTCGACCCGGGTTACTACCAACTGCCCAACTACGATCACAAATATCGCAACTGGAACCGCAGCGGTGATGGCTGGGTTGATCTGGATGTGGCGATCATGCGGTCAAACGACACGTACTTCTACGACCTCGCGCACAAGATGGGCATCGACCGGCTGTCCAGCTACATGAACAAGTTCGGTATCGGGCAGAAAGTCGCCCTGGACATGTTCGAGGAGTCGCCCGGCTTGATGCCGTCCCGCGAATGGAAGCGCGCCACCCGCCGCCAGGCCTGGTTCCCCGGCGAAACCCTGATTCTCGGCATTGGCCAGGGCTACATGCAGACCACGCCGCTGCAACTGGCCCAGGCCACCGCGCTGATCGCCAACAAAGGCGTGTGGAACCGCCCGCACCTGGCCAAGACCATAGAAGGCCAGCCACCGGTGGACGAGAACCCCATGGAAAACATTGTTCTGCGCGATAAGTCCGACTGGGCCCGGGTCACCCACGGCATGGAGCAGGTGATGCATGGCGCCCGCGGGACCGCCCGCAAGGCCGCCATCGGCTCGCAGTACCGCATCGCCGGGAAGAGCGGTACCGCCCAGGTGGTGGCGATCAAGCAGGGCGAGAAGTACGACCGCAACAAACTCCAGGAACGACACCGCGACCATGCCCTGTTTGTCGCCTTCGCCCCGGCCGACGACCCCAGGATCGTGGTCTCGGTGATGGTCGAGAACGGCGAGTCCGGCTCCGGTGTCGCTGCCCCCGTGGTACGTCAGGTCATGGATGCCTGGCTGCTTGACGAGAATGGCCGGCTCAAGCCCGAGTTCGCCCCTGCTACAGTCGCCCAGGAATCGGCCCCGTGAAGAACAACTTCGACCGCATGCTCTCCAGCGAGGACGTGATGCGCAGGCGCGCCAGCTTCCTGCAGCGCATCCATATCGACGGCCCCTTGCTGCTTATCCTGCTGACGCTCGCCGCCGGCAGCCTGTTCGTGCTGTATTCGGCCAGCGGCAAGAACTGGGACCTGCTGATGAAGCAGGCCAGCTCGTTCGGCATCGGGCTGGTGTCAATGTTCATCATCGCCCAGCTCGAGCCGCGCTTCATGGCGCGTTGGGTGCCACTGGCCTACCTGGCAGGGGTGTTCCTGTTGATCGTGGTGGACGTGATGGGCCACAACGCCATGGGCGCGACGCGATGGATCAATATTCCCGGGGTGATCCGCTTCCAGCCCTCGGAATTCATGAAGATCATCATGCCGGCGACCATCGCCTGGTACCTGTCCAAACGCACCTTGCCGCCACACCTCAAGCATGTGGCGATCAGCCTGATCCTGATCGGCATGCCGTTCATCCTCATCGTGCGTCAGCCCGACCTGGGTACGGCGTTGCTGATCCTGGCCTCGGGAGCGTTCGTGCTGTTCATGGGGGGGCTGCGCTGGCGCTGGATCGTCAGTGTGATCGCGGCGGCGGTGCCGGTGGCGGTGGCGATGTGGTTCTTCGTCATGCATGACTACCAGAAGCAGCGCGTACTGACCTTCCTCGACCCGGAAAGCGACCCGCTGGGTACCGGCTGGAACATCATCCAGTCGAAGGCGGCGATCGGTTCGGGCGGTGTGTTCGGCAAGGGCTGGCTGCTGGGTACCCAGTCGCACCTGGACTTCCTGCCCGAGAGCCACACCGACTTCATCATCGCCGTGCTCGGCGAGGAGTTCGGCCTGGTCGGCATCTGCCTGCTGCTGCTGATCTACATCCTGTTGATCGGTCGCGGGCTGATGATCACCGCCCAGGCCCAGACCCTGTTCGGCAAGCTGCTCGCGGGCAGCCTGACCATGACCTTCTTTGTTTATGTGTTCGTCAATATCGGTATGGTCAGCGGCCTTCTGCCCGTGGTGGGCGTGCCGCTGCCCTTTATCAGCTATGGCGGAACTTCGTTGGTGACGCTGCTGTCAGCGTTTGGCGTTCTGATGTCGATCCATACGCACCGCAAATGGATCGCACAGGTTTGAAAAAGGTGAAGAATTTCATGCAAGCAGTGCGTGGCTGGGCTGCCCGCCTGGCGCCGTGGTTCGGCGCGTTGGGTTTGCTCGGCGCAGTCCAGCAGGCCAATGCCGGTGACTATGACGGGTCGCCGCAAGTGGCCGAGTTCGTTGGCGAGATGACTCGCGACTATGGCTTTGCCGGCGAGCAGCTGATGGGTGTGTTCCGCGAGGTGCAGCGCAAGCAGGCGATCCTCGATGCGATCTCGCGGCCGGCCGAACGGGTCAAGCCGTGGAAGGAATACCGCCCGATGTTCATCACCGATGCGCGCATCGCCCGTGGTGTGGACTTCTGGCGCCAGCACGAGGCCGTGCTGGCCCGCGCCGAGCAGGAATACGGCGTGCCGGCGCAGGTGATTGTCTCGATCATCGGGGTGGAAACCTTCTTCGGCCGCAATACCGGCAACTATCGCGTCATCGACGCGCTGTCCACGCTGGGCTTCGATTACCCGCCACGCGCCGAATTCTTCCGCAAGGAGTTGCGCGAATTCCTTCTGCTGGCCCGCGAAGAGCAACTTGACCCGCTCACGCTCAAGGGCTCCTACGCCGGCGCCATGGGCCTGCCGCAGTTCATGCCGAGCAGCTTCCGTGCCTATGCCGTGGACTTCGACGGCGACGGGCACATCAATATCTGGAACAACCCGGACGATGCCATCGGCAGTGTCGCCAGCTACTTCAAGCGCCACGGCTGGGTGGCCGGGGAGCCTGTGGTCAGCCGCGCCAGCGTGCGTGGCGAGCGCGCCGACGAAGGCCTGACCAGCGGCATCGAGCCGGTGAAGACGGTCGCGCAGTTGCGGGCGCTGGGCTGGTCGAGTCATGATGCGCTGCGCGATGATCTGCCGGTCACCGCCTTCCGCCTGGAAGGTGAATACGGCCCTGAGTACTGGATGGGCCTGAAGAATTTCTACGCGATCACTCGCTACAACCGCAGCGTGATGTATGCCATGGCGGTGCATCAGCTTTCGGAACAGCTGGTTCTGGCACGGGGCGTCAAGTAAATGCGCGAACTCTTCACTGCAAATGCCGCAAAACTGCTGACCTGCGTCGCCGTCGGCCTGGTGCTGGCCAGTTGCTCGTCCAGTCGGCCCTCCACCCCGCAGAGCGGCAACACCGTGCGTGCGCAACCGGGCCTGGACATCAACCGTGCCCACAAGGACGGCGCGCCTTGGTGGGACGTGGACGTCAACAAGATCCCCGACGCCACCCCGACCGTGCACACCGGCAACTACAAGGCCAACCCGTACACGGTGCTGGGCAAGACCTACTACCCGATGCAGGATTCGCGCAACTACCGCGCCGAAGGCACAGCGTCGTGGTACGGCACCAAGTTCCATGGCCAGAACACCGCCAACGGCGAGCTCTATGACCTCTATGGCATGAGCGCGGCGCACAAGACCCTGCCGCTGCCGGCCTACGTGCGGGTGACCAATCTGGCCAACGGGCGCAGCGTGATCCTGAGGGTCAACGACCGTGGCCCGTTCTATTCCGACCGTATCATCGACCTGTCCTACGCTGCTGCGAAGAAGCTGGGCTATGCCGAAAGCGGCACCGCGCACGTGCGCGTCGAAGGCATCGACCCGCAGCAATGGTGGGCCCAGCGTGGCCAGCAGCCGCCGATGGTGCTCAAGGAGCCGCAGGTGGCCCAGGCCCAGCCGATCGCCGCCAGCACCGGACGCGTCGAGCAGTGGACCCCGCCGCCGCAGCAGCACGCGGCGCCGGTGGTGCCGGTGCAGGTGGGCGGCAACAATGTGCCGAACGCCAGCGGCGGCAGCATCCTGCAAGTGGGCGCGTTCGCCAACCCGGACGCCGCCGAATTGCTGCGCTCGAAGCTGAGCACCATGGTCAGCGCGCCGGTATTCATCAGCTCCGTCGTGCGCAACCAGCAGACCCTGCACCGTGTACGCCTGGGACCGATCAGCAGCCAGGGTGAGATCCAGCAGGCCCAGGACAGCATTCGCCTGGCCAATCTCGGTCAGGCCAAGGTGGTCACTGACTGATCGGTCGCTTCAGCTTCATCGCGGGGCAAGCCCGCTCCCACGTCAGGTGCTCCGAACGGCGTGGGAGCGGGCTTGCCCCGCGATGAACCGATACGCCGACCTGTCGGTTTGTTCATGAATTGCCGGGCAATGATATGTACAATGCCCGTTTTTGCCCGCAGCGGCATTACGCCGCACTTTTTGGGCCAGGCCACAGGCCATAAAACTAGACTGACGGGGCGCTGGGCAAATGAACTTGCCCACGGAACATCAGACCATTAGCGATTTACGAGAGACGGATGAACATCACCAACCTTGCCAAACGACTTTGCCTGCCTGTTCTGCTGCTGATCACCCCTGCTGCCTTCGCAGCGGAGCAGATGATGCCGGCACCACCGCAACTGGCCGCCAAGTCCTATGTACTCATGGACGCGTCCAGCGGCAACGTGCTGGTCGAGAACAACGGTGACGAGCGCCTGCCGCCAGCCAGCCTGACCAAGCTGATGACCGCCTACATCGCCACCCTGGACATCCGTCGTGGCCAGATTGGCGAGAACGACCCGGTGACCGTCAGCGAGAACGCCTGGCGCACCGGCGGTTCGCGCATGTTCATCAAGGTCGGCAGCCAGGTGACCGTCAGCGACCTGCTGCACGGCATCATCATCCAGTCCGGCAACGATGCATCGGTCGCCCTGTCCGAGCACATCGCCGGCAGCGAAGATGCCTTCGCCGACATGATGAACAAGACCGCCACCGACCTAGGCATGGCCAACAGCCACTTCATGAACCCCACCGGCCTGCCGAACCCGGAGCATTACTCCTCGGCCCACGACATGGCCCTGCTGGCGCGCGCGATCATCAACGAAGATCCTGCGCACTACGCCATCTATTCGCAGAAAGAGTTCTTCTGGAACAACATCAAGCAGCCTAACCGCAACCTGCTGCTGTGGCGCGACAAGACCGTCGACGGCCTGAAGACCGGCCACACCGACGAAGCCGGCTACTGCATGGTCGCCTCGGCCGTGCGTGACGGCCAGCGTCTGATCGCCGTGGTGTTTGGTACCAACAGCGAGCAATCGCGGGCCGCCGAGACCCAGAAGCTGCTGACTTACGGTTTCCGCTTCTTCGAAACCCAGACCTTCTACCAGAAAGGCACCGAGCTGACCCAAGCCCCGGTATGGAAAGGCGCGACCAACCAGGTGAAAGCCGGCCTGGCCAACGACCTGACCATGACCATGCCTAAAGGCCAATTGAAACGCCTCCAGGCTTCGATGACCATGAACCCGCAACTGACCGCGCCCATCGCCAAAGGTGACGTGATCGGCAAAGTGGAAGTCAAACTGGACGAGAAAGTGGTTCACAGTGCCGACCTCATCGCCCTTGACGGTGTCGAGGAAGCAGGTTTCTTCGGCCGTATGTGGGACAGCATCCGCCTGTTCTTCTACGGTTTGTTCAACTGATACGTGACTTGCACGCCCCCGTGAACCAGGCGGGGGCGCTGCTGCCACGGCTTACGAGGCCGTTTCCGCCATGAGCGAAGAAGACGTCAAGTCGCACAAGATCGAATTCCCCTGCGAGGATTACCCGATCAAGGTGATCGGTGACACCGTTGTCGGTTTCAAGGACACGGTAATCGAGATTCTCAGCAAGTACGCCAAGGTCGACCTCTCGACGCTGGCCGAACGCCAGAGCAAGGAAGGCAAGTACACCACGGTGCAACTGCATATCGTTGCCACCGGTGAGGACCAGTTGCACGACATCAACAGCGCCTTGCGCGCTACCGGCATCGTGAAAATGGTGCTGTGATGCCCGCTTGCCTCGGTTTTCGCGATCTTGGCCTGCAGCCCTATGAACCGGTGCTGGAGGCCATGCGTCGCTTTACCGAGCAGCGTGGCCCGGACAGCCTGGACGAAGTCTGGCTGGTCGAGCATCCTCCGGTGTTCACCCAAGGCCAGGCCGGCAAGGCCGAGCACCTGCTGATCCCCGGCGAGATACCAGTGGTGCAGACCGACCGCGGCGGCCAGGTCACCTACCATGGCCCCGGCCAGCTGGTGGCCTACCTGCTGCTGGACGTGCGCCGCCTGAGTATCGGCGTGCGCGAGCTGGTCAGCCGCATCGAGCAGACCCTCATCGACCTGCTCGCCAGCTATGGCGTGCAGGCGCTGGCCAAACCCGACGCCCCGGGCGTCTATGTCGATGGCGCGAAGATCGCGTCCCTTGGCCTTCGAATCCGCAATGGCCGTTCGTTCCACGGCCTTGCCCTGAACGTGGACATGGACCTTGCGCCATTCCGCCGAATCAACCCCTGTGGGTATGCGGGGCTGGCCATGACCCAGCTGCGCGACCTGGCAGGTCCGATCGAACTCATTGAGGTCAGGACAAGGCTGCGCGGACAGCTGGTCAAGCACCTCGACTATGCTGAGCAGACGACCCTGACGGGCGGAATCGACTGATTATGACAACTGTGCAAGAAGCCGTGCCGAACCTGATCCCGACGCAAGACGTCACCCCACGCCCTGCTCCTAAAAAAGTGGAAGCCGGCGTGAAGTTGCGTGGGGCCGACAAAGTGGCACGTATCCCGGTGAAGATCATCCCCACCGAAGAGCTGCCGAAAAAACCCGACTGGATTCGCGTGCGCATACCGGTTTCCCCGGAAGTCGACCGCATCAAGCAACTGCTGCGCAAGCACAAGCTGCACAGCGTATGCGAAGAAGCCTCCTGCCCGAACCTGGGTGAGTGCTTCTCTGGCGGTACCGCCACCTTCATGATCATGGGCGACATCTGCACCCGCCGCTGCCCGTTCTGCGACGTCGGTCACGGCCGGCCGAAGCCGCTGGATGTCGACGAGCCGAAGAACCTGGCCGTGGCCATCGCCGATCTGCGCCTCAAGTACGTGGTGATCACCTCGGTGGACCGCGACGACCTGCGTGATGGCGGTGCCCAGCACTTCGCCGACTGCATCCGCGAGATCCGCGCGCTGTCGCCGGGCGTGCAACTGGAAACCCTGGTGCCGGACTACCGCGGCCGTATGGACGTGGCGCTGGAAATCACCGCGCAAACCCCGCCGGACGTGTTCAACCACAACCTCGAGACCGTGCCGCGCCTGTACAAGGCCGCACGCCCGGGCTCGGACTACGACTGGTCGCTGGACCTGCTGCAGAAGTTCAAGCAGATGGTCCCGCACGTACCGACCAAGTCCGGCCTGATGTTGGGCCTGGGCGAGACCGACGAGGAGGTCATCGAGGTGATGCACCGCATGCGCGAGCACGATATCGACATGCTCACCCTCGGCCAGTACCTGCAGCCGTCGCGCAACCACTTGCCGGTACAGCGCTTCGTGCACCCGGACACCTTCGCCTGGTTCGCCGAGGAAGGTTACAAGATGGGCTTCAAGAACGTCGCCTCCGGTCCTCTGGTACGCTCGTCGTACCATGCCGACCAGCAGGCTCACGAAGCCAAGATCAAGCTCTGAGTCGGGCTTGAGCGGGATATGCCGATGCGCGCCGGAAGGCGGCATCGGCATTTTTTTTGAGCTGCATGTTTCAAGCGACGAGCTGCAAGGAGTGGCGCGATGAATTGCCTGGAGACCGCTGAACCCCTGTTGCCCAAGGCACTGCCTGGCAACGCCCGTTTCGCCATCATCGCCCCGGCTGGCCCGGCGCGGCTGGATACCGACAAGGCTCGCCAATGGTTCGAGAAGCGTGGCCACCAGTGCCGGATCTACCCCGGGGTGCTGCAGGCGGACGGCTACCTGGCGGGCAGCGACGAGCAGCGCCTGCGAGACCTGCATGACGCGTTCCGCGCCCCGGACATCGACGCGATCCTGTGCATGCGCGGTGGCTACGGCAGCATGCGCCTGCTGGACCGTATCGACTTCGACTTGATCCGCCGTCACCCCAAGCCACTGGTGGGCTACAGCGATATCACCGCGTTGCATACGGCGATCAACCGGCATGCGGGGTTGGTGACCTTCCATGGGGCGATGCTCAATGCCGACTTGCTGGGAGCGAAGCCGGAGCCGACCGTGCGCTCATTGTTCGACCTGCTTGGCGGGCAGGTGGTGGCGGGGGACGAGATTGCCCATCCGGCGGATTTTGCGCTGACCGGAGTCATTCCCGGAGTGGCCAGTGGCAGGTTGGTTGGCGGCAACCTTTCCGTGCTTGGGGCAACATTGGCGACCTTGGGCGAAGTCGATACCCAGGGCAGCATCCTGTTCATCGAGGACGTCAACGAGCCGCTCTATCGTGTCGACCGCCTGCTAACCCAATTGCGCCTGGCCGGCAAGCTGGAGGGTGTGCGTGGCGTACTGGTGGGGGATTTTGCCGGTATCACGGTCGCGGCCATGACGCCCTTGCTGTTGGATACCTTCGGCCCGCTCGGGGTGCCGGTGCTGGCGGGGTGGCGCAGCGGGCATTGTGACCCGAATGTGTGCCTGCCGTTGGGGGCACGGGTAAGGCTCGACGCGGGAGAAAAGCGCCTGGTGCTCGAACAGGCCTTGTTCAAGGCCTGAAAAAGTTGGGGCCGTTTTTCGGCCCCAGTATTTGCTAGCGACGCAGGCTGTCGAGCAGCTTGTGCGTCGGATAACCATCCGCCGGCCAGCCCTGCGCCTGCTGCGCATTGCGAATGGCCTTGCGGGTATTGGCGCCGATGATCCCGTCGGGATTGCCCGCCTCATGGCCACTGGCGTTGAGCAAGGTCTGCAGCTCGATACGTTCGCTGCGGCTCAGCGGCAGGTCTTCTTTCGGCCAGCTGCCGGCAATGAACCCCCAACCGTAGAAGCGATCCCCCAGCAGGCTCACCGCCAGCGCGTAGGAGGACGAGTTGTTGTACTTGAGGATCGCGCGGAAGTTGTCCAGCACCAGGAACGCCGGCCCACGGGCACCGGCGGGCAGCAGCAGGGCAGCGGACAGCTGGTTGCTGCCTGCGGGCAATGCGGTGCCGGCGGGCAGTTTCACGCCCAGCTGCAACCATTCGCTGACGCTCTTGCGCTGGCTGCCATCGGCCAGCCACCAGTCGAAGCCGGCAGGTACCTGTACCTCGAAGCCCCAAGGCTGGCCACGCTTCCAGCCGGAGGCCTGCAGGTAGTGCGCGGTGGAGGCCAGCGCATCGGCGGTGCTGTTCCAAATGTCACGGCGACCATCACCGTCGAAATCCACCGCGTGGGTGAGGTAGGTGGTCGGGATGAACTGGGTCTGGCCCATGGCGCCGGCCCAGGAGCCGCGCATCGCGTCAGGCTGGATGTCGCCGTTTTGCAGGATCTGCAGGGCGGCGATCAGCTGGTCCTGGGCAAACTGGGGGCGGCGGCCTTCATAGGCCAGGGTGGCCAGCGAACGGATCACCGACTTGCTGCCCTGGAACTGGCCGAAGTTGCTCTCCATGCCCCACACCGAGACCAGCACCTGGCGGTCGACGCCGTAGCGTTGCTCGATGCGTGCCAGCAGCTCGGCATTCTGTTCGAGCAGTTTCTTGCCGTTGCGTACGCGCAGCGGCGACAGGGCACCGTCCAGGTATTCCCAGACCGGGCGGGTGAACTCCGGCTGGCTGCGGTCAGCCTTGATCACGTCCATGTCCGGGGTGACGCCGAGGAAGGCACGGTCGAACAGACTGGCGCTGATCCCGGCTTGCAGGGCTTGCTCGCGGAAACCGGCCTGCCATTGGGCGAAGGTCTGCAGGGGCTGGATTTCGCTGCTGCTATCGGGCGTGGTGCCGGGCAGCGTAACGACGGGTGCGGGCTGGGCGGGTGCCAGCGGCAGGGCATCGGCGGCGGTGGGTTTCTCGGCGCAGGCGACGAGCAGGATGAAGCTTGTGGCCGCGATCAGCTGGCGGGGTTGCCAGCGGAGAGTGAGACGAGAGGGCATGCACAGATCCAGAATTGCAGGTCAGGTGCCGACCATACCATGCCTGCGCATTTCATGCCTTTTCAGGCGGCCATAAAGCAGGAAGCCTCCCAATCTCTCGATTGGAAGGCTTCGCGGCGGTAGCTGCCTTTGCCTTTTCCTGCCTGTTCCTGGCGGCAGCGGAACAGCGGTTGGGCGATGATCGACTTGGCCTTGTTGGGACCGTGCTTTTTTTGCTTCTTGCTCATGGTGGATTCCCGGTCGGGGTGGATTGCGGGCGCACTGTAGGCCTGTAGCGCCATGTGAGCCAATTGATTGTGTTTATGGCAGCGGGGCTCATCGCGGGCGTGACCCGCGATGCGCTTTATTCGGCGGGCAGCGCCAGGCGCTGTCCGGCCATGAGCAGCGACAGGCGTGCCAGACTGGTCCACGGCGAGCCTTCGGCCTGGCCCTTGATCTGCGCATCGATCCGCTGGGCATCCTGCAGCAGCATGGCCCAGCGTTGCGCCGAAAGGCGCTGCAGGGCCTTGCTCACCAGCGGTCGGCGCTTGTCCCACACCGGTGGGCGCGCCTGGCTGAAGGCCTTGTCCAGCGGCACGCCCTGGCTGAACTGCTGTGCGAGCCCGGCGAGCAAGCGCAGTTCGCGGGCAAGGGCCCAGAGGATGACCGGCGGCTCGACACCTTCACCGCGCAGTCCTTCGAGCATGCGCAGGGCATGGGCTGCTTCGCCATTGAGAATGGCATCGACCAACCCGAACACATCGAAGCGGGCGCTGTCGGCGACAGCGGCCTGGACGGTTTCAACGGTGATCTGGTTGCCCTCGGCGAGCAACTTGAGCTTCTCGATCTCCTGGGCGGCGGCCAGCAGGTTGCCCTCGACCCGGGCGGCGATCAAGTCGACGGCGTCACGCTGGGCCGACAGGCCGGCCTGGGACAGGCGCTGGTTGATCCATTGCGGTAGTTGCTGGGCGTCCACCGGCCAGATCTGGATGAACTGGCAGTGCGCGCCTTCGATCAAGGCCTTGCCCCACTTGGTTTTCTGCGCGCTGCCATCGAGCTTGGGCAGGCTGATCAGTAGCAGCGTGTCCTCGGCCGGGTTGGCGCAGTATTCCATCAGCGCGGCAGCGCCTTTGTCGCCGGGCTTGCCCGAGGGCAGGCGCAGCTCCAGCAGCCGGCGCTGGGCGAACAACGACAGGCTGGCCCCGGCCAGCAGCAGGTTGCCCCAGTCGAAGTTGGCATCGGCGCTGAACACCTGGCGTTCGTCGTAGCCCTGCTGGCGCGCGGCGCCGCGGATGGCGTCGGCGGCCTCCTGGCACAGCAGCGGGTCGTCACCGCTGACGATGTAGACGGGCGCCAGCTGGCCTTGCAGGTGCTTGTTGAGTTGGGCGGGGGAGAGCTTCATGGCGAAGGGCGGGGCACCTCAGGTGCCCCGTTCAGGCTCAGGGAGCCGGGACTTCCAGCGGCGACTGCTGAGGCGTCTCGTCCTGGATGCGCTGGGCTTCCTTCAGGGCGCGAGCCTCGGCTTCGGCGCGCTCGTTGGCCTTGCGTTGCAGCTCGTCAAGGCGCGTCGGGGTCAGTTGCTGGAGGCGAGCCATCATGGCCTGTACCAGGTCACGACGCATTTCCTCGCGGACCTGGTTCGCTTCCTGGCCGGAGCCGGTGATGTTGTTGCCGTTGTAGACGTAGTACTTCTGCACTTGCAGCTTGTCTTCAAGCAACATGCTGTCGTTCTGGCCTTCGATCGTATAGTTCAGCACGGTCGTGAGTTCGTACTCGGCCGAACGGTTGCCACCGCTGTAGGTTGCAGCGCGCTGGGTTTCCTGCTCGTTGGTGAGCACCAGCTTGTAGGGGGCGCCGGAATAGACTTTCACGCCGCTGCTTTGCAAGGTGCGGCGCAGCTGCATGACGGTCGGGCCGTATTCGTTACGGGCGCCGAGGTCAATTTCCTTGATGCTCAGTTCGTTGGTGCCGGTGCCGCGCAGCTGGAAACCGCAGGCGCTGAGCAAGACAGCCAGGCCCATTACCAGCAGATTGCGTTTGATCATGTGTGTTGCTCCCTCGTGGACCGATTACGCCCGCCTGCAGGATATACAGGCGGGCGTTGCCATCAGTTGGCGACGATGTTGACCAGTTTGCCCGGAACGACGATGACCTTGCGGATGGTCAGGCCGTCGGTGAAGCGCAGGACGTTCTCGTTGTTGCGAGCGGCGGCCTCGACTTCCTCGCGGCTGGCAGCGGCTGGCATCTCCACCTGGCCACGCAGCTTGCCGTTGACCTGTACCACCAGGGTCACGGTGTCCTGTACCAGGGCGCCTTCATCGACAATCGGCCAGTTCGCATCGATCACCGCCTGGTCGTGGCCCAGCTGCTTCCACAGCTCATGGGAGATGTGCGGGGTGATCGGTGCCAGCAGCAGGGTCACGGCCTCGAGGCCCTCCTGCAGCAGGGCGCGGTCCTGGGCGGTCGCCTGTGGCGCCTTCTCCAGCACGTTCATCACGGTCATCACCTGGGCGATGGCGGTGTTGAACTTGTGGTACTGGCCCACGTCGGTGCTGGCCTGCTTGATCGCGGCATGGATGGCGCGACGGATGACCTTCTGCTCGTCGCTCAGGGCGGCGATGTCCAGCGTGCCCGGCAGGCCTTGGGCCACGTGGGCCTGGGCCAGGCGCCAGACGCGGCGCAGGAAGCGGCTGGCGCCTTCGACGCCGGAGTCGGACCATTCCAGGCTCATGTCGGGTGGCGAGGCGAACATCATGAACAGGCGGCAGGTGTCGGCGCCGTACTGCTCGATCATCGACTGCGGGTCGACGCCGTTGTTCTTCGACTTCGACATCTTCTCGGTGCCGCCGATTTCCACCGGCAGGCCATCGGTCTTCAGGCGCGCGCCGATGATCTTGGCCTTGGCGTCACGCTCGATCTCGACGTCGGCCGGGTTGAACCAGTCCTTGCCGCCGTTGCTGGCGACGCGGTAGTAGGTTTCGGCGACGACCATGCCCTGGGTCAGCAGGTTCTTGAACGGCTCGTTGGAGGTGACCAGGCCTTCGTCACGCATCAGTTTGTGGAAGAAGCGCGCATACAGCAGGTGCAGGATGGCGTGCTCGATGCCGCCGATGTACTGGTCGACAGGCAGCCAGTGGTTGGCGGCTTTAGGGTCGACCAAGCCTTTATCGTAGTTCGGCGAGGCATAGCGGGCGAAGTACCAGGACGACTCGACGAAGGTGTCCATGGTGTCGGTTTCGCGCTTGGCCGCGGTGCCGCATTTCGGGCAGGTGCACTCGTAGAACTCGGGCATGCGCGCCAAGGGCGAACCGGCACCGTCCGGTACCACGTTTTCCGGAAGTGTAACGGGCAGCTGGTCTTCCGGCACCGGCACGTCGCCGCAGGACGGGCAGTGGATGATCGGGATCGGGCAACCCCAGTAGCGCTGGCGGCTGATGCCCCAGTCGCGCAGGCGGAACTGGGTGCGCGACTTGCCGAGGTCCTTGCTGATCAGCGCGGCCTCGATGGCATCGAAGGCGCCCTGGAAGTCCAGGCCGTCGAACTCGCCGGAGTTGATCAGCTGGCCATGTTCGCCGTAGGCGGCCAGCCACTCGCTGCCGACTTCGTCGCCGACGCTGGTGCGCACCACCGCCTTGACCGGCAGGTTGTACTTGTGGGCGAACTCGAAGTCGCGCTCGTCGTGCGCCGGCACGGCCATGACAGCGCCATCGCCGTAGTGCATCAGCACGTAGTTGGCGACCCATACCGGCAGCTTTTCGCCGGTCAGCGGGTGCTCGACGAACAGGGAAGTGGCCATGCCCTTCTTCTCCTGCGTGGCCATGTCGGCCTCGGCGACGCTGCCGCTCTTGCACTCGTCGATGAACGCCTGCAGCGCCGGGTTGCCCTGGGCGGCCTGGGTGGCCAGCGGGTGTTCGGCGGCGACGGCAACGTAGGTGGCGCCCATCAGGGTGTCCGGACGGGTGGTGAAGACTTTCAGGGTGCCCTCATGACCGATGCTCGCCTTGTCATAGGGGAACTGCACTTCCATGCCGCGGGACTTGCCGATCCAGTTGCGCTGCATGGTCTTGACCTGCTCGGGCCAGCCCGGCAGCTCGTCGAGGCTTTCCAGCAGCTCGTCGGCGTAGTCGGTGATGCGGAAGTAGTACATCGGGATTTCGCGCTTTTCGATAAGCGCGCCCGAGCGCCAGCCACGGCCATCGATGACCTGCTCGTTGGCCAGGACCGTCTGGTCCGCCGGGTCCCAGTTCACGGTGCCGTTCTTGCGGTAGATGATGCCTTTCTCGAACAGGCGGGTGAACAGCCACTGCTCCCAGCGGTAGTAGTCCGGCTTGCAGGTGGTGACTTCACGCGACCAGTCGATGGCCAGACCCAGGCTCTTGAGCTGGGTCTTCATGTAGTCGATGTTCTCGTAGGTCCACTTGGCCGGGGCGACGTTGTTCTTCATCGCGGCGTTTTCCGCCGGCATGCCGAAGGCGTCCCAGCCCATCGGTTGCAGGACGTTCTTGCCCAGCATGCGCTGGTAGCGGGCAATCACGTCACCGATGGTGTAGTTGCGCACGTGGCCCATGTGTAGCTTGCCGCTCGGGTACGGGAACATCGATAGGCAATAGTAGGTGTCTTTGCCTGGCTGTTCGGTGACAGCGAACGATTGTTGCTCGTCCCAGGCATTCTGGGCGGCGGCTTCTACATCACGGGGCGTGTATTGTTCGTGCATGGCTACTTTGTATTGAGAGATAAGAGACATGTTCCAGGCAGCTCGACCTCGCTGCGTCCGGCACTCCGGGATCTGCAAGAGTGAACGCCGTAGCATACATGAGCGCCGCGCATCGTGGGAAACCCTGATTGCATCGCCCGCCGCGCGGGCCGTTGGTCGCGGCGCCCGGCCGCTTTTACGAGTGACGCTAAGCTCATCTGTGGGGGGAGATATTCTTACCTTCAATGAGGTGAACGGATGGGAGAGTCGCAACTAACCGCAAGCAAACCGGAGCTTTACGAGCGCTTGATCGACCGTTTGGGCCTGGCACTGGAAGTGGCCAGAACCTCCGTGCGATTGCGCGACGAGATGCCTGCCGAACTGGAATTGCGTGGCCTGAGCCATGCCGAGTTCGAGGTGATCAAAGCCTACCTGGAATCCCTCCCGGAAGGCCGATTTGCCAGTGCCGGTGCCTACCCGCAACCGGAGCCGTCCTCGGCCAGGATTGTCTGGCTCAAGGACCGCAGGCGCCCCGGCGCCCCAGCCAGCTCCAGGACATTGCCGTCCCGATAGCCGTTCAGGGTTGCAGGCGCGACGACGCGCCGGTTTTCGCAATGCACGCATCGATCGGCGCCGGTTGCCCTTGAGGCCCGGTGCCGATCCTCTTAGGCTGCACGCCTTCCATGGAGGTGTGTGATGCCGATCCGCTTTTTCATCAAACAATGGTTGATGCCGCCTGGCGTCCTGTTCCTGTTGCTGCTGGCCGCCTGGTGGTGGCGCCGGCGCCGTCCGCGCCTGGCCGCGGCCTGTTTCACCCTGGGGCTGGGTGGCTTGTGGCTGATGAGCTTGCCACTGACGGTCGAGCAAGTTGCCCGAACCCTTGAAACAGAACCTGCGTTGGCGCTCGAGGGGTGGGCAGGCCTGGCATCCAGGGCCGACGCCATCGTGGTCCTGGGCGCCGGACGGGAGCGCGGCGATCCGGCCTGGGGTGGCCTTGATCAGCCAACCTATGTTGCCCTCGAGCGCATGCGCTACGCCGCGCAACTGGCCAAGGCCTCAGGGCTGCCGGTGCTGACCAGCGGTGGCTTGCACTATGGCACGCCGCCCAGTGAGGCCCAACTGATGGCTGACCGCCTGGAGGCGGACTTTGGCGTAAAGGTTTCCTGGAAGGAGGAAGCCAGCCACACCACCTGGGAAAACGCCGAGTTCAGCGCCAAGGTGTTGCAACCGCTGGGTATCAAGCGGGTGGTGGTGGTGACGCAGGCCTGGCACATGCAGCGCTCGCGCTGGAGTTTCGAGCGGGCCGGGTTCGAAGTGGTGCCGGCGCCGGTGGGGTTCCTGGGGCGCGATCATGCGCGGCCGTTCGCGGGGTTGCTGCCGGAAAACCGGGCAATGTGGCAGAGCGGGCAGTTGCTCAACGAGGCGGCGGGGTTAGTGGGGTATCGCCTGTTCTACTAAGACTTGGGCCGCTACGCGGCCCAAGGGATGCTTCAGACGGTGCGTGCGATGCGCCCGGCCAGCAAGGCCCAGCCCACCAGCAGCACGCAGACGATCGCCAGCGGCCACGAGCGCCATTGCAGGTACGGCGTCAGTTGCTGCATCGGCACCACCTCGCCGTACAGCACGGCCCGCTGGAACTGCGGGACCTGCGCGGTGATCCTGCCGAACGGGTCTATCAGTGCGGTCACGCCGTTGTTGGTGGCGCGGATCATCCAGCGGCCCGCCTCCAGCGCACGCATCTGGGCCATCTGCAGGTGTTGCAAGGGGCCGATCGAGGTGCCGAACCAGGTGTCGTTGCTGATGGTCAGCAGCAGGTCGCTGCGTGCGGCCAGGCTTGCGGCGAATTCGGGATAGACCACTTCGTAGCAAATGTACGGGGCGATCTGGTAACCCTTGGCCTGCAGCAATGGCTGGTCCTCGGGACCACGGGCGAAATCCGACATCGGCAAGTTGAAGAACTCGATCAGGCCGCGCAGCATGTCCTGCAATGGAACGTATTCACCGAAGGGCACCAGCTTCTGCTTGAGATAGGTGCCGTCGCCCTCGCCGGTCACGGTGATGCCGTTGAAGTAGCGGCGCTGGTGGTGGACCATCTGCCGCACCGGCACGCCGGTGATGAGTGCCGAGTGCCTCTCGGCGGCAAAGTTGCCCATCATGTCGATGTAGCCCTCGGCCTGGTCCTTGAGCACCGGCACGGCGGTTTCCGGCCAAACCAGCAGGTCGACGGGCCTGGAGCTGAAGCTCATGTCGCGGTACAGCGCCAGTTGCGCATCGACATGCGCCGGGTCCCACTTCAGGTCCTGCTCGACGTTGCCTTGCAGGGCCGCGACCTTCAGCGGATCACCTGCCGGCTTGGTCCAGACGTGATCCTTCAGGGCCAGGCCGATGATCCATGGCGCCACCAGCAGCACCGCACCAACGGCCAGGAACGAGCGGCGCTGGCGCAGGCGATGGAGGTTGCACAGCAAGGCGGCAGTCAACGCCAGGGCGAACGAGATCAGCCACACGCCGCCCAACGGCGCCAGGCCCGCCAGTGGGCCATCGAGCTGGCTGTAACCTGCATAGAGCCAAGGGAAACCGGTGAGGAACCAGCCCCGGAAGGCCTCCTGCAGCAACCACAGGGCGGCAAAGCACAAGGCGTCTGCCAGCGGCGCCTCGTCGCGACGCAGCCAGCGTGCCCAGAGCCAGGCGGGCAAGGCGAAGAAGAAAGCCAGGCAGGCGAAGAATGCCAGCAGCAGCAGGATCGCCAGCAGCGGCGAGGCGCCGCCGTAGGTGTTCATGCTGACGTAGATCCACCAGGTGCCGGCGCCGTAGAGGCCGAAGCCGAAGCACCAGCCCCGGCCCATGGCCTGTCGCGGGCTCAGCTCGCGCAGCCCGGCATAGAACAGCGCGATGGACAGCAGGGCCAGCGGCCAGATGTCGAAGGGGGCCAGGGCCAGCAGGGTGGAGGCGCCGGCCGCCATGGCCAGCAGGTTACCGGGCCAGCCGGGGCGGGTGATCCAGCGCATGTTCGTCCTTAACGGTTGATCGGTGTCAGGCGCAGCAAGTGTATCCGGCGGCTGTCGGCATTGAGAATGCGGAAGCGGTAGCCGCCGATCTCGGTGGTTTCGTTACGTTTGGGCAAATGGCCGAACGCACTCATCACCAGGCCGCCGACCGTGTCGAACTCGTCATCGGAGAATTCGCTGTCGAAGAACTCGTTGAAGTTCTCGATCGGGGTCAGTGCCTTGACCAGGAAGTCGCCGCTGGGCAGCGGCTTGATGTAGCTGTCTTCCTCGACGTCATGCTCGTCCTCGATATCGCCGACGATCTGCTCGAGCACGTCCTCGATGGTCACCAGCCCCGCCACGCCGCCGTATTCGTCGATGACGATGGCCATGTGGTTGTGGTTGGCGCGGAACTCGCGCAGCAGCACGTTCAGGCGCTTGGACTCGGGCACGAAGGTGGCCGGGCGCAGCAGGTCCTTGATGTTGAAGCTGTCGCCATTCTCCTTGAGGATCAGCGGCAGCAGGTCCTTGGCGAGCAGAATGCCGAGCACATCGTCGTGGCTCTCGCCAATCACCGGGTAGCGCGAGTGCGCGGCATCGATCACTGCCGGCAGGAACTCGCGGGGCGACTGGTTGGCCTTGATGCTGATCATCTGCGAGCGCGGCACCATGATGTCGCGTACCTGCAGGTCGGCGACCTGGATGGCGCCTTCGACGATGGTCAGCGCTTCGCTGTCGAGCAGTTTGTTCTGATGGGCTTCGCGCAGCAGCTCAAGGAGCTCCTGGCGGTTTTTCGGCTCATGGGCAAAAGCCTGGGTCAGCTTACCCAACCAGGACTTCTGCCCGTTGCTCGATCGGTCTTCGCTCATGGCGGTTACTCGTGATCCTTGCAGTATCAGTGTGTGATTGTTTCGGTTTCGTCGTCGGCGTAAGGGTCCGGGTGACCCAGTTCCGCCAGCAATTGCCGTTCCAGCGCTTCCATTTCCTCGGCTTCATCGTCTTCGATGTGGTCGTAGCCGAGCAGGTGCAGGCAGCCGTGGATGACCAGGTGCGCCCAGTGCGCCTCCAGGGACTTGCCCTGTTCGGCGGCCTCGCGCTCGACCACCGGCACGCAGATCACCAGGTCGCCCAACAGCGGGATGTCGAGCAGCTCGTCGGGGACGTCGGCGGGGAAGGACAGCACGTTGGTGGCGTAGTCCTTGTGCCGGTAGGTGTGGTTCAGCTCGCGACCTTCGGCGGCGTCGACCAGGCGGATGGTCATTTCCGAGTCGGCGCTGCGCTGGCGCAGGGCAAGTTCGCACCAGCGGCGGAAGGCGGCGTCATCGGGGGCAGCGGCGTCCGTGGCCCGTTGCAGATCGAGTTCAAGCATCTTTGCCGGGTGCCTCGGGCTTGGACTGACGGGCTTCGAAGCGGTCGTAGGCTTCGACGATACGCTGCACCAACGGGTGGCGTACCACGTCCTTGGGCTGGAAATGGGTGAAGCTGATGCCTGGCACGTCCTTGAGCACCTCGATCACATGGGCCAGGCCCGACTTGGTGCCGCGGGGCAGGTCGACCTGGGTGATGTCACCGGTGATCACCGCGGTCGAGCCGAAGCCGATGCGGGTGAGGAACATCTTCATCTGTTCGAGCGTGGTGTTCTGGCTCTCGTCGAGGATGATGAAGCTGTTGTTCAGGGTGCGGCCGCGCATGTAGGCCAGCGGCGCGATCTCGATCACCTGGCGCTCAATCAGCTTGGCCACGTGCTCGAAGCCAAGCATCTCGTAGAGCGCGTCGTAGAGCGGGCGCAGGTACGGGTCGATCTTCTGGGCCAGGTCGCCGGGCAGGAAGCCGAGCTTTTCGCCAGCCTCGACCGCCGGGCGCACCAGCAGGATGCGGCGCACCTGTTCACGCTCCAGCGCATCGACCGCGCAGGCCACGGCCAGGTACGTCTTGCCGGTACCGGCCGGGCCGATGCCGAAGTTGATGTCGTTGGCCAGGATTTCCTTGACGTAGCGCTGCTGGTTGACGCCGCGCGGGCGGATATTGCCCTTGCGCGTGCGCAGCGAGACGCTGACTTCGTTGACGGCCGGATTCTCGATGTTCTCGATCGTCGACTCCTGGAGATAGAGGTGCACCGTTTCCGGTGACAGCTCGTTCGCCTTGGCTTCGCGATAGAGGCGGCGCAGCAGTTGCTCGGCGGCGGAGGTGGTCTTGGGCTCGCCGATCAGTTCGAACTGATTGCCGCGGTTGCGGATCTCGATGGCCAGGCGTTGTTCGATCAGGCGCAGGTGCTCGTCGAACTGGCCGCACAGGTTGGCGAAGCGATGGGCCTCGAAGGGCTCGAGTATAAAGCGATGGGGTTGTATGGGTGCGTTCAAGGTCGTTTTTAGCCGCTCGACGGCAATGAATGTGAACTCAAGAATAACCCTTGAGTGGCAGTGGCGAAAGCACTGAAACGATCAAGGGTCGCTGGGAAGCGTCCGATCCGTGCGTCAAAGCATGGCAGGGCAAGTTGACGAATCGATGATGCCGGGGCCAGCGCCGGGCCGGGCAACGGGTCAGGGAAGAGGAGAGAAAGGTGTGCGCCCTTCGGCGTTCTGCAGTTCCAGCAGGTATTTGCGGAAGATCTGGCCGAGTACCTGGGTAGCGTGCTCAAGCTCGTCGCGGGGCATCTGCTCGGTGACTTCGTCGGCCATGTCCAGGGCGTCTTCGGCACCGTTGACCGCGGCTATCTTGAGCAGGATGTAGGCTTGCACGTTGTTGGCCTTGACCCCTTCACCGTGGAAGAACATCGAGCCAAGACGGTATTGTGCCTGCGCCTGGCCTTGCAGCGAGGCTTTCTCGAACCACTTGAGCGCGTTGTCGAGTTGGCGCGGCGTGCCGCTGTAGTAGAACTCGCCCAGCTCGTACTGCGCTTCGGCATCCCCTGACTGAGCGGTCTGCTCGCAGGCCTTCAGGGCATTGGGCAGGTCTTCGGGCGCGGTATCGAGGGCGCAGCGGCCCGTCGCTGGAATCAGCAACGAATTACCGCCCTCCGCCAAGGCCAGCAGGGGCTGAAGAAGCAACAGGCAGCCCAGGGTAAGGGCGCGGCCGGTGCGGTTCATGGGGATCGACTTACCTCTGCAAAGCTACGGCCAATGTCTCTGGTGGCACATTATGGGATAAGCAGCGCCTACCTTACAAAGATTTACGCGAATTTCTACAGCCGGATTGGACGTGACGGGCTGTGATGGGGTTCACAGGCTTGCTTGGTCCGGCCTGATCGTGGGGCAAGGCCGCGATCAGGCCGAGACAGGAACACCCTTACTTCAGCTTGGCAAATGCCCGCTCGGCCGCATCCAAGGTGATCTGCAGCTCCTTGTCGCCATGGGCAATGGAGGTGAAACCCGCTTCGAAGGCGCTTGGCGCCAGGTACACGCCGCCTTCGAGCATCAGGTGGAAGAAGCGCTTGAAGCGTTCGGCATCGCTGGCCATCACGTCGTCGAAGGTGACGATATCGTCGGCGCCGCTGAAGTACAGGCCGAACATGGCGCCCGCCTGAGTGGTGACGAACGGGATACCCACGGCATCGGCACGCTGTTGCAGGCCATCGAGCATGCGGCTGGTGAAGGCACTCAGCTCGTCATGGAAGCCCGGGCGGCTGATCAGCTTCAGGGTGGTCAGGCCGGCGGCCATGGCCAGCGGATTGCCCGACAGGGTGCCGGCCTGGTAGACCGGGCCCAGCGGGGCGATGCAGCCCATGATTTCGCGCTTGCCGCCGAAGCAGCCGACCGGCATGCCACCGCCGACGATCTTGCCGAAGGTCGACAGGTCGGGGGTGATGCCGTAGTGGCCCTGGGCACCGCCGAGAGAAACGCGGAAGCCGGTCATCACCTCGTCGAAGATCAGTACCACGCCGTGCTTGTCGCACAATGCGCGCAGGCCTTCGAGGAAGCCCGGCGCCGGCGGCACGCAGTTCATGTTGCCGGCCACTGGCTCGACGATGATGCAGGCCACGGTCTGGCCGACGTCGGCCAGGGTCTTCTCGACGGCGGCGATGTCGTTGAACGGCAGGGTCAGGGTGTGCTTGGCGAAGTCCGCCGGCACACCGGCCGAGCTTGGCACGCCCTGGGTCAGCAGGCCGGAGCCGGCCTTGACCAGCAGGCTGTCGGAGTGACCGTGGTAGCAGCCTTCGAACTTGATGATGGCGTCACGGCCGGTGTAGCCACGGGCCAGGCGGATGGCGCTCATGGTCGCTTCGGTGCCGGAGCTGACCATGCGCACCATCTCCATCGACGGCACGATCGAGCAGACCAGGTCGGCCATCTCGGTTTCCATGGCGGTCGGCGCGCCGTAGGACAAACCGTGCTCCAACTGCTTGCGTACGGAGTCCAGCACGTCCGGATGGGCATGGCCGAGGATCATCGGGCCCCAGGAACCGACATAGTCGACGTAGCGCTTGTCGTCTTCATCGATGACGTAGGCGCCTTCGGCGTGCTTGAAGAACAGCGGAGTGCCACCGACGCTCTTGAAGGCGCGAACCGGCGAGTTGACGCCACCGGGGATGTGTTTCTGGGCTTGGGCGAACAGGGCTTCGGAACGGGACATGGGATCTTCTCTCGAAATCAGCAAGCGAACAGGGCGTTGAAGGCGCGGGCGCGGCGGGTGACTTCCTGCGCGCTGTCGGCACCGAACAGGCCGTGGATAACCGCCAGCAAGTCGGCGCCATGGGCAACCAGCGGGGCGGCGTTGTCGAGGGTGATGCCGCCGATCACCGCGATCGGCAGCTTGACCTGGGCGCGGGCCTGCTCCAGCAGTTCGACGCTGGCGGCGGGCGCGCCCGGTTTGGTGACGGAATTGAAGAAGCGGCCGAAGGCGACATAGCTGGCGCCTTCGCTGGCGGCCTGCCGCGCGAGGTCCAGGCTGGCGTGGCAGGTCGAACCGATGATCGCCTCGCGGCCGAGCAAGGCGCGGGCCGGTGTGAGCGGGCCATCGGTCTGGCCGAGGTGCACGCCAACGCCCAGGCGGGCCGCCAGTTCGGCGTCGTCGTTGATGATCAGCTCGGTGCCGTAACGCTCACACAGCGTCTTCAACGCTTCTGCCTCGCGCAGTCTGTGGGCGGTATCGTCGCTCTTGTCGCGGTATTGCAACAGGCGAACGCCACCTTCCAGCGCCGCTTCAACGTGGGAGAGGAAACGGCCGGCCAGCAGCTGGCTGTCGGTGATCGCGTACAGACCGCGGAGCTTCATCGGAGGGCCTCGTGTCAGGAACAGAAATCCAGGGGCAGGCGGCGCGGCACGTACTGGCCCTTGCCCAGCTGTTCTGCGTCGCGCAGGGTGCGCCAGGTGTAGTCCAAGGCGCTGCGCACGGCGCTGGTCAATGCTTCGCCGAGAGCCAGGCGGCCGGCAAGGGCGCTGGCCAGGGTGCAGCCCGAGCCGTGGTAGCTCCCCGGCAGGCGTTGGCAGGTCCAGGTGTGCTGCTGACCGTCGCGGCTATACAGGCGGTTGTGGATTTCCACCTCGTCGCCGTGACCGCCGGTAATCAACAGGTGTCTACAGAACGGCAGCAATTTCTCGGCGCACTCGTCCGCGGTGCCTTCGGGCAGTTCCGCCAGAATGCGTGCTTCCGGCAGGTTCGGCGTGGCGATGGTGGCCAGCGGCAGCAGGCGTTCGCGCAACGCGTAGCCGACTTCGTCCTTGCCCAGGCGACCACCGCCACCGGCGCGCAGAACGGGGTCGCAGACCAGAGGCAGGTGCGGGTGGGCGGACAGCAGTTCGGCGACGGTGTCGACCATCTCGATCGAGCCGAGCATGCCCAGCTTCACCGCGGCTACCGGGGAGTCGGCCAGCACGGCGTTGGCCTGGGCCAGCACCCACTCGCGGTCAAGCACGCGGAAGTCGGAAACGTTGACGGTATCCTGCACGGTCAGGGCGGTCACGGCGGGTGCGGCGTGACAACCCTGGGCGATCAGGGCTTCGATATCTGCCTGCAGCCCGGCGCCACCACTGGGGTCGTGGCCGGAGAGACAGAGGACAACGGGGCGGGAGCTGTAGGTATTCATGGTCGGCGAGCTTATCACCAAACCTTTTTGTGCGGTTCGGTCGCGGCGAGAGAATTGCTGATCAAGTGGTCAGGTTGGTTTTGTTGGATATTCTGAAACGTGCGTCCTAGAGCCTCTGCATTGAAAATCTCAGTAGCTGCCGAGCAGTGCTGGAGGCTATGCTAGAGTGCTCGGATAACTCGATGAACGGGTTCTGCCGGATCACGTCGTCTCAAAGGGAAGGGAGGCAACCGCGACGCGACCGGACAGGCCATGCTGGGGCTGTATGCGCTATTTGCTGATTGTGCTTCTGGGCTGCTTGCCCCTGCTTGCCGGAGCGGTCGAATTCGACGACTCCACCGGGCGCTTGCCGCTGGGCCGCTACATGCAGGTCTATGAAGACCACGATGGCAGCGCCAGCATCGCCCAGGTCAGTACCGCCGCATTCGCCGGACGCTTCCATGCCCATCACGACGAGGTGCTCAACGCCGGCTATTCGACCTCCGTTTTCTGGCTCCGTGTCGATCTCGCCTATTCAGCCACATCTTCGCCAGCACCACGCCAGTGGTTGCTGGAGCTTGCCTACCCGCCGCTGGATCATCTGGAACTCTATCTGCCGGACGCGCAGGGCACCTATCGCCTCGCCCAGCGCACAGGTGATGCCTTGCCCTATGCCAGCCGGCAGATCCGCCAGAACAACTACCTGTTCGAGCTGCCGCTGCACCCCGGCCAGGCGACGACCGTCTACCTGCGCCTGCACAGCCAGGGTTCGATCCAGGCGCCGCTGACATTGTGGTCGGCCCAGGCCTATCTGGAAGACCAGCCCACGCGTCTTTACGTGCTGGGCATGATCTACGGCGTGCTGCTGGTAATGCTGGTTTACAACTTGTTCCTGTACCTCAGCGTGCGTGATGTCAGCTACCTGTACTACATCCTCTACATTGCCTCGTTCGGCCTGTACCAGGTTTCGGTCAACGGTGCCGGCATCGCCTACTTCTGGCCGGACAACCCCTGGTGGGCAAATGCCGCCACGCCATTGTTCATCGGCGCCGCCGGGTTGTTCGGCTGCCAGTTCGCCCGCCATTTCCTGCAACTGGGCAACCTCAGCCGTGGCCTCGACCGCCTGCTGAAGGGGTTGATGGCAGGTGGTGCGCTGGTGATGGTGCTGGCGGTGACCCTGCGTTACGGCGTGGCGCTGCGCATGGCCACGCTGCTGGCACTGTTGTTCACCGTGAGCATCTTCAGTGCGGGGTTGTATGCCTGGTGGCGCGGCTTGCGCGTTGCGCGCTGGTTCATCATCGCCTGGACGGCCTTCCTCGTCGGCGGGCTGGTCAACACCTTGATGGTGCTTGGGCACCTGCCCAACGTGTTCATCACCATGTACGCCAGCCAGCTTGGCGCGGCGCTGGAGGTGGCGCTGTTGTCGCTGGCCCTGGCCGACCGCATCAACAGCTTGCGCGAGCAGCAGGCGCAGACCCTGCGTGACACCGGACGCACCCTGGAGCAACTGAACCTGCAACTGGCCCGCAGCAACCGGCTCAAGGACGAGTTCCTCGCCACCGTGACCCACGAGTTGCGCACGCCGATGAACGGCGTGATCGGTTCGCTGGAACTGCTGCACACCCTGCCCATGAGCGCCGAGCAGGCCCAGTATCATCGCACCGCCAGGGGGTCAGCCCAGGACATGATGGCGATGGTCGACGATATCCTCATCCTCACCGAGCTGCAGGCCGGGCGCCTGCGTAACCATGGCATGGCGTTCAGCCTGCGGCGGCTGCTTCAGGAACTGCGGGCCGGTTATGCCAGCCAGGCGCTGGCCAAGGGCCTGTACCTGAGCCTGGACATCCCCGCCGACCTGCCCGACAGCCTGGTCGGCGATGCACAGAAGCTCGCCCGCTGCCTGGCGTGCCTGGTGGACAACGGGCTGAAGTTCACCCACCAGGGCGGTGTCACCGTGCAGGCCCGTGGCCGGCGAACCGGACCTGACAGCCTGGCCCTGAGCCTCACGGTCAGTGACAGCGGCATCGGCTTCGACGACCTGGATCAGGCGGTGCTGTACCAGCGCTTCTTCCAGGTGGACGGTTCGATGACCCGGCGCTATGGCGGATTGGGGATTGGCCTGTCCATCTGCCGCCAGTTGAGCGAGTTGATCGGGGCCACGTTGTCCCATGAGTCCACGCAGGGGCTGGGCAGTCGGTTCGAGCTGACGCTGCCCCTGATGGTGGCACAGGTGCAGGCTCCACCGGCCCGTGCCGCCTCGAGCCTGGACCGCTTCTGAACAGAGGTGCCCCCGATGTAGTCCGTTTTGTCACTTTGACTGACCGGCCCGCGGTGCTTCACTGGGTTATCCAGCCATGAGCGGATCCAGGAGGCCCCGATGAACCTGCACCAGTTCGCTGAAACCCACGAAGTCACCAACCAGCCGCCGTCCCTCGACGGCGCCAACCTCTACCGCCTAGACCAGCCCTTGCAGGAGTGGTCGCGGCGTTTCGGCGCCGGCTGGGCCGAGTCGCGGATCGATGCCTACGGTGCCCTGGCCGGTGGGCCACTGATGACGGCGGGTTTCCTGGCCAATGCCCACAAGCCCGAGTTCAGCAGCCATGACCGCTATGGCCACCGCATCGACCTGGTGGAGTTCCACCCCGCGTATCACCAGTTGATGCGTACCGCCGTCGAGCACGGCTTGCCCTCGCTGCCGTGGGCCGAGCCACGGGACGGTGCCCACGTGGCGCGTGCCGCGATGACCTACCTGCACAGCCAGGCCGAGGCCGGTACCGGCTGCCCGCTGACCATGACCTTCGCTGCCGTGCCGGCCCTGCGGCTGCAGCCTGAGCTGGCCGGCTACTGGCTGCCGAAGGTCCTTGCCCGCGAGTACGACCCGCGCAACGTCGGCGACCGGCACAAGGCTGGTGTCACCCTCGGCATGGCCATGACTGAAAAACAGGGCGGTACCGACGTGCGCGCCAACACCACCCGCGCTTACCCCGTCGGCGCGCCCGGTGCAGGCCAGCCCTATGAACTGGTGGGGCACAAATGGTTCTGCTCGGCACCCATGTGCGATGCCTTCCTCACCCTGGCGCAGACCGACAAGGGTCTGAGCTGCTTCCTGTTGCCTCGGCACCGCCCTGACGACAACCGCAACCAGTTCTATATCCAGCGCCTGAAAAACAAACTGGGCAACTGTTCCAACGCCTCCAGCGAAGTGGAGTTCCGTGGCGCTCTGGCGTGGATGGTGGGCGAGGAGGGGCGCGGCGTGCCGACCATCATCGAAATGGTGGCCATGACCCGCTTCGACTGCATGGTCGGCTCCAGCGCATTGATGCGCCAGGCCCTGACCCAGGCCGCGCATCACTGTGCCCACCGCAAGGTCGGTGGGCGCGTGCTGGCCGAGCAGCCCTTGATGCAGAACGTGCTTGCCGACCTTGCCCTGGAAAGCGAGGCCGCATTGGCCCTGAGCCTGCGCATGGGCCAGGCGCTTGATCGGCTCGACGACCCGCAGCAGGCACATTTCGCCCGCCTGGTGACGGCCGTGGGCAAGTACTGGATCTGCAAGCGCGCCCCCGGGATGATCAACGAGGCCGCCGAGTGCCTGGGCGGTGCCGGCTACGTCGAGGACAGCATCCTGCCGCGGCTGTACCGCGAGGCGCCGGTCAACTCGACCTGGGAGGGCTCGGGCAATGTGCAGTGCCTGGACGTGCTGCGCGCCTTGTCGAAGGAGCCGGGTGTGCTGGAGGCGCTGTTTACCGAGCTGGGGGACGGGCATGGCGACCCACGCCTGGCGGCGTTCATCGGCAACCTCAAGGGCGCGTTCGCCGATACCGGCGATATCCAGTATCGCGCCCGGCAACTGACCGAGGACATTGCCGTGGCGTTGCAGGCCAAGCTGTTGCTGGAGGCGGGCAACGCCACGGTGAGCGACGCGTTCATCGGCAGTCGGCTGGGCGGCGGTGGTCGCGTGTACGGCGCATTGCCGCGCGGGGTTGATGCTGCGGCACTGGTAGCCAGGGCCACGCCGGTGTGGGCCGGATAACGCCATCGCGGGGGTGTTTTTACCCTGCAACGCAGGCAAGATGGTTGTCATGCATTCCATAAGACAGGAAGCCCAGCGTGAGCCAAGCGTTTGTAGTCGTTGATACCCCCGAACAGGCCGTCGACCGTCTGGCGGCCTTGCATGAACAGGCCACCGGTGCCCTGAGCCAGGCCCTCAAGCGCTACCTGAAAGACCGCACCGAGCCCGGTGACGAAGAACGCGCGCTGTTTCGCTACCCGGCCCTGCGCCTCATCTATTCCAGCCAGGGTGAAGTCGCCGCGACCACGCGTGCCTACGCCAAGGTCCAGGTGGATGGCACATACAGCGTCACTGTCACCCAACCTGCGGCGTTTCGTGGTTATCTGCTCGAACAGCTGCGCCCGTTGATGCACGACTACACCGTGACGGTGGAAGTCGGTGTCAGCGAACAGAACATTCCTTACCCTTACGTGGTTGACCAGGGCGATGAGCTGGCGGGCAGCGGCATCACCGCGGCGCAACTGGCGCGGGTGTTCCCCAGTACCGACCTGTCGGCGGCCACCGACAACACCGCCGATGGCCTATACGACTGGGAAAGCGCCGAAACCCTGCCGCTGGCGCTGTTCGACGCCGCCCGCGTGGACTTCTCCCTGCGCCGCCTGGTGCACTACACCGGCAGCGACTGGCGGCACATGCAGCCATGGATCCTGCTGACCAACTACCATCGCTACGTCGACCAGTTCATCGCCCATGGCCTTGAGCAACTGCGCGAGGACCCACGCTTCGTGCGCATGGTCCTGCCGGGCAACGTGGTCATCGAGAAGGGCATGGACAACGGCGAGGCCCAGGCCCTGGTCGCCAGCGTGGTCTGGCACCGCTACCAGATGCCGGCCTACCACCTGATCGCCGCCGACGGCGATGGCGTGACCCTGGTCAACATCGGCGTCGGCCCGTCCAATGCCAAGAACATCACCGACCACCTGGCGGTGCTGCGTCCGCACTGCTGGCTGATGATCGGCCACTGCGGCGGCCTGCGCCAGTCGCAGACCATCGGCGACTACGTGCTGGCGCATGCCTACATGCGCCGCGACGGCATCCTCGACCGGGTCGTGCCGCCGAACATCCCGATCCCGGCCCTGGCCGAGGTGCAGCTGGCGTTGCAGGAAGCGGCCGCGCAGGTCACCGGCGAACGTGGCGAGCAGCTCAAGAAGCGCCTGCGCACCGGCACCGTGCTCACCTACGACGACCGCAACTGGGAGCTGCGCTGGGCACAGGAGCGCCCGTTGATCAACCTGTCCCGTGCCGTGGCGGTGGACATGGAAAGTGGCACCATCGCGGCCCAGGGTTACCGCCTGCGTGTCCCCTACGGCACCTTGCTGTGCGTTTCCGACAAGCCGCTGCACAGCGAGATCAAGCTGCCGGGGTCGGCCAACGCCTTCTACAACCGCGCGGTCAGCCAGCATCTGAAGATCGGCATCGCCGCCCTCGACCTGCTGCGCACCGAGCTCAACTCGCTGCACTCGCGTAAACTGCGCAGCTTCGATGAGCCGCCGTTCCGCTGAGGATCCATGCCCCTGCCACCCCGTAGCACCCCGCGCCGCCCTGCGGCGCGAACCACCGGCCTGCGTCGCCAGCCCAAGGCGCCGCCGGCCGAGCCGCGCCTGATCCTGTTCAACAAACCGTTCGATGTGCTCACCCAGTTCAGCGACGGCGAGGGGCGCGCCACGCTCAAGGATTTCATCGACATCCCCGGCATCTACCCGGCCGGGCGCCTGGACCGCGACAGCGAAGGCCTGCTGCTGCTGACCAACGACGGGCGCCTGCAGGCGCGGATCGCCGACCCCAGGCACAAGCTGGCCAAGACCTACTGGGTGCAGGTAGAGGGCGAGCCGAGCGAGGAGCAGCTACAGCGCCTGCGCGAGGGCGTCGAACTCAACGACGGGCCCACGCTGCCGGCGCAGGCACGTCTGCTCGAGGAGCCCGAGTTGTGGCCGCGCAATCCGCCGGTACGTTTTCGCAAGAGCGTGCCGACTGCCTGGCTGGAGCTGGTGATCCGTGAAGGCCGTAATCGCCAGGTGCGGCGGATGACGGCGGCGGTGGGGCTGCCGACCTTGCGTCTGGTACGGGTGCGTATCGGTGACTGGACGATCGAAGGGTTGGAGCAGGGGCGATGGCGGGAAGTGGCGGCGAAGCTGTAGTCGCCGCCCCGGCGTTGGGGTCGTCAGACCCCTTCCAGAAACCCCACGACCACGCTCTTGATGATGAACGCCAGCACGCCAAGGCCCAGCACAAAGAACAGGATCAGCGTGCCAAAGCGCCCCGCCTTGGACTTCTTCGCCAGGTCCCAGACGATGAAGCCCATGAAGGCGATCAGCACGGTGACGAGGATGATCATCATCCACTCTTCGAATACGGCGGGATCCATCGGTTTACTCCAGGCAAGCGCAAAGCCCGATCATACGCCGGGCGCGCAGGGATTCAACGCAGGTGGGTCAATGGCAGCTCGGTGCTGGCCAGCACCTGGTTGAGCACGAAGCTCGAGCGCACGCTGGTCACTCCTTCGATACGGGTCAGGCTGCCCAGCAGCAGTTTCTGGTAATGGTCCATGTCCGGCACCACCACCTTGAGCTGGTAGTCGGCGTCCATCCCGGTGACCAGGCTGCATTCGAGGACCTGGGGCAGGCTGCGGATCGCCGCCTCGAAGGTTTCGAAGCGTTCCGGGGTGTGCCGGTCCATGCCGATCAGCACATAGGCTGTAAGGCTCAGGCCGAGTTTCTTGCGATCCAGCAGGGCCACCTGGCGCGAGATGTAGCCGTCGTCCTCGAGCTGCTTGACCCGGCGCGAGCAGGGGGACGGCGACAAGCCGATGCGTTCGGCCAGTTCCTGGTTGGAGATGCGCGCATCGCGCTGCAATTCGGCGAGGATGCTCAGGTCGTAGCGGTCGAGCTTGCTCATGGAAAGGACCTTTTCTGTTCGGATTGCGGCGAATTATCGATCCTGAGTGAAAAATTGCGCAAGCGGTATTTATCAGAGCAATCTTCGCAATCCTCTGCCCCAGCGTCTGCCCTATCTTAATCACCAGAATCACTGCCCGGACATCAGTCCACGGCGACGCGCCCTAGGCGGGCGGTCGCGGCCAGCCATCCAACAGGATCCGCCAGGCCCCCGGGCTACGCACTGTCCAGAAGACGGCGCGAGGTGAGCCGGTGCCACAAGCGCCGAGCACGGACGACAATTCCCGAAGGGAGGCCGCAAGGCCTCCCTTTTTTATTGTGCCGCGAATCAGAGTCGTCATTTGTGAAACACCGCACTAGGCTGTGCGCTGTTTCATCTGCCGGTCGTGGTCCCCGGAGTAGACTGCGAACGGTACAAGCGGGCGTTTTCATCGAGAGGAACAACATGAGTTCGCGCATCTGGCGGTTGGCAGGTGTTGGTTTGCTGGGCCTGGGCATCAGCCTGGGCGCCCTGGCCGAGGGTCCCGGAGACGGGCATGACAGTCATGGCGGCCAACAGGAGCAGGGCGGTGGTGAACGGCGCGGATCGCCGCTCAATTCACGGGACGAAGTGCGCCAGACGCAACCGCCGCGCCAGGGCTACTACCAGGACATTCCCCGGCGTTACGGTGACAACCGTCACTGGGAGGCGGGTGGTCCGGGTCAGCGCCCGGGCGGCAATTGGTCGGGACGGCCTGATGGTCATGGCAATGGCTGGGGGCCAGGGCCGCAGTATCACCCCGGGCACACTGTCGATCGCTTCCCGGACCGCTACTGGAAGGTGCCTTATCGTGGACAGGACTACTTCTACTCCGGCGGTTATTGGTACCGGCCGCATGGCGGCGGCTACGTGGTGGTCACGCCGCCTTACGGTGTGCGGGTCGGCTATCTGCCGCCCTATGCCCGCGAGGTGTGGTTGAGCGGTGCGTTGTTCTTCCTGGTGGCCGACACGTACTACCAGTACCAGGCCGACAGCCGCGAGTATGTGGTGGTCAACCCGCCCAGCGTTGCGCCTGCACCGCAGCAGCAGGGCAATGGCTATGATGTGATCGCCTACCCGATGTACGGCCAGGGGCCGGAGCAGCAGGAGCAGGACCGATACCAGTGCCACCGCTGGGCGGTGAGTCAGTCGGGGTTCGATCCGGCGACGGCGACCTATGCGCCTCCGGCCAATGTGGCGGGCAACTATAGGCGGGCATTGGGGGCGTGCCTGAGTGGGCGCGGCTACAGCGTCAATTGACAAGGCAATTGCGAGCGCGGGCTACACCGGGTCGGCGTGAACCATCACATCGGCCCGCGGATAGCGCTGGCGAATGACCTGCGAAGCCTGCACGCACAACTCATGGGCGGCGTGCAGCGGCATTTCGCCGGGCAACTCGAGATGTAGCTGCACGAACCACTGGCTGCCGGACACCCGCGTGCGCAGGTCATGCACCCCCTTCACCCCGGGAATCGCCAGCACCACTTCGAGCATGCGCTCGCCGACATCGGCAGGCAGTTCCTTGTCCATCAGGATCGCCGTGCTCTCGCGGGCGATCTGCAGCGCGCTCCACAGGATGTACAGGGCGATGCCCAGGCCGAACAGAGCATCGAGCTGTGGCCAACCGAAGCGGGCCAGCAGCAGCGCCAGGAGGATGCTGGCGTTGAGCAGCAGGTCGGATCGGTAGTGCAGCGAGTCGGCGCGCACGGCCGTGGAGCCGGTCGCGCGGATGACTTTGCGCTGAAATGCCAGCAATGCGAGGGTCAGTACCAGCGACAGCAGCATCACCACGATGCCGGCGGCAGTGTCGCCCAAAGGCTCCGGCGACGTCAGCCGATCAACCGCCTGGACCCCGATCAGCACCGCGCTGACCCCGATGAACAGTGCTTGGGCCATGCCGGCCAGGGCTTCGGCCTTGCCATGGCCGAAACGGTGGTCGTCGTCGGCGGGGCGCAAGGCGTAGTGAACGGCCAGCAGGTTGAGAAAGGAGGCGGCGGCATCCAGCGCCGAGTCGGTCAGCCCGGCCAGCAGGCTGACCGAGCCGCTCAGCCACCAGGCCACGGCCTTGCTCAGCACCAGGATGCAGGCGACGCTCAGCGAGGCGCGGGTGGCCAGGCGCAGCAAGCGTTGGTGTTCGGCGGTGGCGGTCATGCGCAGAGGATCGTCCGTGGTCAGATCAGGCGGCAGGCACCAGGCCGTAGCTGGCCAGTTGCTCGACACTGCCACGGTGCTGGATCAGCCGTGGGTCGTTCAATGGCAGGCGCTGGCCCAGTTCGCTCTCCAGGATAGCCTGCAGCTTGGTCCTGTCGACCTGGCCGTCGGCATTGACCGCCGGCTTGAGCTTGGCCGGGTCGATCTGCGCGCTCTTGCCGCCGGGGTAGTAGATGGCGCCAGTGGCGAAGTCGATGCCGAAGGCGATCAGGCCGGGGAGCACGTAGAAGAGAATACCAATGGCGTCCATGGCCGCGACCACAGGGTCGATCTTGCCTTCGATCTGGCCGCGACGGTCAGGGTAGAACAGGGTGCCGCAGGCCGTCAGCTGGGTCAGCAGGGTGGCGATGAGGGCGCCACCGATGACGCGGGAAGGGATGCGCATGTGAATCTCCGGAAGGTAACGACGATCAAGGGCGCGGCAATCGCCGGCGCCTGAGGTTAAGACCATGATAGGGCAGCCTCGGTTCGCCGTTATACTCGGACGATTGTTCGAGGACCACCATGATTTCATTACCGATCGATGCCGTATTGTCCGACCTGCGCCAAGCCCTGGCCGAACGTGACGAAGCGGTGCTCGAGGCGCCCCCCGGCGCCGGCAAGACCACCCGCGTACCGCTGGCGCTGCTCGACGAGCACTGGCTGGCCGGGCAGACCATCCTCATGCTCGAGCCGCGGCGCCTGGCCGCCCGCGCCGCCGCCGAACGCCTGGCCAGTGAACTGGGCGAGAAGGTCGGCGAGACCGTGGGCTATCGCATCCGCCTGGACAGCAAGGTCGGCCCGAACACGCGTATCGAAGTGGTCACTGAAGGCATCCTCACCCGCCGCCTGCAAAGCGATCCTGCGCTTGAAGGCGTGGGCCTGGTGATCTTCGACGAGTTCCACGAGCGCAGCCTGGATGCCGACCTGGCCCTGGCCCTGAGCCTCAACGGCCGGGCGTTGCTGCGTGACCAGCCGCCGCTGAAGGTCCTGCTGATGTCGGCAACCTTGGAGGGCGAGCGCCTGTCGCGCCTGCTCGACGATGCACCGATCATCAGCAGCCAGGGGCGCATGCACCCGGTGGATATCCGCTGGGGCCGGCCGTTCCAGCCTGGCGAGTTCGTCGAGCCGCGCGTGGTCGACTGCGTGCTCCAGGCCCTGGCCGATGAATCCGGCAGCCTGTTGGTGTTCCTCCCCGGACAGGCCGAGATCCGCCGCGTGCACCAGGCTCTGCAGGAGGCTGTGGGCGAGCGTCCGGAGATCCTGCTCTGCCCGCTGCACGGTGAGCTTGAGCTGAATGCCCAGCGCGCCGCCATCGAGCCGGCGCCCAAGGGCCAGCGCAAGGTGGTGCTGGCCACCAATATCGCGGAGACCAGCCTGACCATCGACGGTGTGCGCGTGGTGATCGACGCCGGGCTGGCGCGGGTGCCGCGCTTCGACCCCGGCAGCGGCATGACCCGCCTGGACACCCAGCGCATCTCCCGCGCCAGCGCTACCCAGCGCGCCGGGCGTGCCGGGCGCCTCGAGTCTGGCGTGTGCTATCGGCTGTGGTCCGAGGCGCAACATGACCAACTGGCGGCCCACGGCAGCGCCGAAATCCTCCAGGCCGACCTGGCCGGGCTGGCCCTGCAGTTGGCGCGCTGGGGTGTGCCGCCGGAGCAGCTTAGCTGGCTTGACCAACCGCCAGCGGCCGCCTTCGCGCAAGCTCAGGACCTGCTGGCCCGGCTCGGCGCCTTCAAGCCGGGTTGTCGCGACAACCTGAGCGCCCATGGTCAGGCCATGGCCGAGCTGCCTGCGCATCCGCGTATCGCCCACCTGCTGCTGCGCGGCCAGGATCTTGGGTTGGCCGACCTGGCGTGCGATGTCGCCGCGTTGTTGGGCGAGCGCGACATCATGCGCGGCGGCGGTGCCGACCTGCATAGCCGGCTGGCTTTGCTCAGCGGTGAAAGCCGCGCCTCCCGGGGCGGGCAGGGCGGCGTGCAGCGCGCCCGGCAACTGGCTCGTCAGTATCGTGGTCAGCTACGTGGCAAACCGCGCAGCCCGGTCGCCGACCCCGATCATCCTCGCTGGTTGGGCGCGGTGCTGGCGCTGGCCTACCCTGACCGGGTGGCGCAACAACGTCGCGACGGCGGCGCCGAGTATCGCCTGGCCAATGGCCGCGCGGCATTGTTCGCCGAAGCCGATGTGCTGATGAAAAGCCCGTGGCTGGTGATCGCCGACCTGGGCAGCCGTCAGGGGCAACGCGAGGAGCGCATCTACCTGGCTGCCGAGTTCGACCCGTCGCTGTTCGGCGGAGTGTTGGCCGAGCAGGTGGAGCAGCTCGACCTGCTCGACTGGGACGAACGCGAGCAGGTGTTGCGCGCCGAGCGCCAGCGCAAGGTCGGCGAGCTGGTGCTCAGCCGTGAACCGTTGCCTGGGCTGGACGACGAGGCGCGGGCCAAGGCGTTGCTCGGCCTGGTACGGCGCAAAGGCTTGAACCTGCTGACCTGGACCCCGGAACTGCGCCAGTGGCAGGCCCGTGTCGTGCTGCTGCGCCAGCTCGACCTGGAAAAGGACAACCACAGCGAATGGCCTGACCTGGGTGACGATGCCTTGCTGGCCAGCCTGGAAGACTGGTTGCAACCCTACCTCGGCAAGGTGTCGCGGCTGAGCCATTTTTCCAACCTGGATCTGGCCTCGATCCTGCGCAACCTGCTGCCCTGGCCGCTGCCCCAGCGCCTGGACGAGCTCGCACCGTCGCACCTGGCCGTGCCTTCGGGCTCAAGCATCCGCCTGGACTACAGCGAGCAACCACCGATCCTGGCCGTGCGCCTGCAGGAGCTGTTTGGCCTGGCCGACACTCCACGCATCGCCAATGGGCGGCAGCAGGTCAAGCTGCACCTGTTGTCACCAGCACGTCGGCCTGTGCAAGTGACCCAGGACCTGGCCAACTTCTGGCGCACCACCTACGCCGAGGTGAAGAAGGACCTGAAAGGGCGCTATCCCAAGCACTACTGGCCGGAAGACCCACTGGTGGCCGAGGCTACGGCGCGGGCCAAGCCGAGGAAAGCCTGAGCGCGCGCGATCAGGTGGCTGCGCCCGCCTCACTCTCCAGTAGCATGAACAACCTGTACAGCACCACGGTGCTGAACAGCTGCAGGAAGCCGCTGAGGCTGTCCAATGCCAGTTGCACGCCGGCCTGTGGCTCTGGGAACAGCTGCAGCAGCAGGCCGTCGATCAGCCACAGCGGCGCCAGTACCGAGAGCATGCACACCATGATGCGCAGGAAGTGTCCGGTGGTCATGCGCGCGCTGGTGCGCATCGCCTCGATCACCGGCAGGCCGCGCAACACCAGCAGGTACTCGGCGAACACCAGGTTCACCATGATCCACACGCCGGGGAAGATGAACAGCGCCAGGCCCGCCATGATCAGCAGCGAGCTGATCACGATCAGCAGGGCCAACATCGGCCACAGCTGCAGGGCGCGGGCGAACAGGTCGCGCTTGGCGATGGCCTGGCCATTGCTGCGGGTGTCGAGGTAGAGGATCAGCGCGGCGCTGTACAGCGGATAGAACAGCAGGCTGACCAGCATGCCGTAGGCCGGCGAGGCCTGTTCGCCCAGCTGGTTGTAGAGCAGCTGGGTGCCGAGGGCCTCGAGTACCACCAACGGCAGGCACAGCTGGAGGATGCCCGTCAGGTGACGGCGGAAGAAGTACAGGGAGTCGCGCAGAACGCTCAACGGATTCATCGGTCAACATCGCATGGCGGAAAAAGCAGGGCGTAACTTTAGCCCAGACCGCCCGCTTGCTGAAAAAAGTTTCATGGCCAGCGCAATTGAATCGCCGCGCCCGGCCCCCCATCTTTGACGCTGTCCGATGCCCTGTTCAGCGCACGAGGTTGCCCCGATGAACACTGAAGAACAAACCCTGATCGATGGCCTGTTCGGCCGTCTCAAGCAAGCCGAAGACCCGGCCCAGCCGCGTGATGCCCAGGCCCAGGCGCGCATCGAGGAGCACCTGCGCCAGCAGCCGGCGGCGCCTTACTACATGGCTCAGGCGATCCTGGTGCAGGAAGCGGCGATCAAGCGCCTGGACGAGCAGAACAAGCAGCTCGAGGCCGAGCTCAAGCAAGCGCGGGCGCAACTGGAGGCAAGCCGCCCCAGTGGCAGCGGCGGCGGTTTTCTTTCCAGCATCTTCGGTGCGGGAGCGCGCAACCCGGAGCCGCAGCGGCCGGTTGCTCCGGCTTCGACTTCCACAGGGGGCTGGCGTGAGCCGGCGCCGCAGGCTTATACCCCGCCACCACCACCACAGGGTTTCGGTGCGGCGCCTACTCCGGCGCGCAGCGGTGCCAGCAGCTTCCTCGGCGGGGCAATGCAGACTGCTGCGGGGGTGGCTGGTGGTGTGCTGCTGGCTCAAGGTATCAGCAGCCTGTTCAACCACAACTCGCAGCCTGAAGAAATCGTCGAGGTGATCAAGGAAGAGCCGGCGCCGGCCAGCGACGCTGGCGGCTGGAACGATCAGGACAGTCAGCGCCAGGTGGCCGACAACGGTGGCTGGGGCAATGACCAGGGCGGGTTCGCCGATACCGACTACAGCGGCGGCGATGATGGCGGTTTCTTCTCGGACGACGACTACGTCTGAGGGCTCTGGCATACTGCAGCGTCTGATCGCGGGGCAAGCTCGCTCCTGTCGAAGCGTGGGAGCGGGATTGCCCCGCGATTGCCTGCCACTGCCAGAGAGAGGCTCCCGGTGAAGAAAATCGCGCTGTTCGCCGATGTACAGAACCTCTACTACACGGTTCGCCAAGGCCATGGCTGCCATTTCAACTACGCCGCGCTGTGGGCCGACGTTAGCCGCGAGGGCCAGATCGTCGAAGCGGTGGCCTATGCCATCGACCGCGGCGACAGCAAGCAGCAACAGTTCCAGCAGATCCTGCGCAACCTCGGTTTCGAGGTGCGCCTAAAGCCGTTCATCCAACGTGCCGACGGTTCGGCCAAGGGTGACTGGGACGTGGGCATCACCCTCGATGTGATCGAGGCGGCGGCACGGGTTGACCAGGTAGTGCTGGCCTCCGGCGACGGTGATTTCGACCTGTTGCTGGAGCGGGCAATGCAACGCCATGGCGTGGAAACCGTCGTGTACGGCGTGCCGGGGTTGACGGCGTTGTCGGTAATCCGCGCCGCAAGCCGCTACGTGCCGATCGAGGGCAGGCTGCTGCTGCGTCACTGAACTCACGCTCAGGTTTTTTTGCCATTACCCCCCAGATGCCCCAGCGGCACCCTTCGCGCCACCGCGCTGGACAGGATGATCGAGGTCTTGGTGAAGCCCAGCTGCGACACGCGGTTGATCAGCGCCTCCAACTCGCCCATGGACGTGACGGCCGCTTGCATGATCACGCACGGGTCACCGGTCACCCGGTGGCACTCGGTAAGTTCAGGGATCTTCTCCAAGGCCTCGTAGGCCTGCTGGTTGCCATGGCTGGCCAGGCGCAGTTCCATCACGCACTGGATCGGCAGGCCGATTTTTTCCAGGTCGACCTTGGCCGTGTAGCCGCTGATAACACCGCTGGCCTCCAGCTTGGCCACCCGCTCGGCCACCGCCGGGGCGGAGAGATTGACTTGGCGCGCCAGCTGCGCGTAGGTGGCCCGGCCGTTTTCCAGCAGCGCGGCGAGAAGCATGCGATCGTACTTGTCCATGGCGATTCCAGGTGACCTTGCAATCGACGGTGAAGCGTCTGCATAACCGTGCATTGCAAAGTGTTTCGGTGTTTTAAACGTGTTTTGTAACTTAATTTTGCGCGAGGGCCTTTCTAAACTAATCCACCCGTAAACGGATTTCGAGCCCTGCCATGTCCACCGCCCGCCGCTTCCCGCTGTTGCTCATCGGAGCCTTCCTTGCCTTGTACCTGGTGTGGGGCTCGACCTACCTGTTCATTCGTATCGGCGTGGAGTCCTGGCCGCCGATGCTGATGGCCGGCGTGCGTTTCGTGATTGCCGGCAGCCTGCTGTATGGCTTCCTGCGCTGGCGCGGCGCGCCAGCGCCGACCTGGCCGCAGTGGCGCGCGGCCGGCGCCATCGGCTTTCTCCTGCTCAGTTGCGGCAACGGTGGTGTGACCCTGGCCGAGCATGCCGGGGTCGCCTCGGGCGTGGCGGCGCTGGCGGTAGCCACGGTGCCGCTGTTCACCCTGGTGTTCGGGCTGTTCTTCGGCCATCGCAACTCGCGCCTGGAATGGGCGGGGATCGCCCTTGGACTCGTCGGCATCGGCATGCTCAACCTGGGCTCGAACCTGCAGGCCAGCCCCATGGGCGCGGCGCTGATCCTTTTCGCCGCAGCGGCCTGGGCCTTCGGCTCGGTGTGGAGCAAGAGCCTGCCGCTGCCCCAGGGCGCCATGGCCAGTGCCGCGGAAATGCTCGTGGGCGGCGCCGCCTTGCTGATCGGCAGCGCCGTGAGCGGCGAGCGGCTGACCCAAATGCCCACGGCCGCCGGTTGGGGGGCGCTGGCCTATCTGGTGTTCTTCGGCTCGATCCTGGCGTTCAGTTCCTACATGTACCTGCTCAAGCACGTGCGCCCGGCAGCGGCCACCAGCTACGCCTACGTCAACCCGGCGGTGGCGGTGCTGTTGGGGATCGTTTTCGCCGGCGAGCAGATCGGCGCCGAGGAGTGCGTGGCCATGGCGGTGATCATTGGCGCGGTGGTGCTGATCGGCCTGCCGCAATGGCGCAAGGCGCCGCAGCAGCCGGTGCCGCTGAAAGGCGAAATGTGCAAGTAGGGCAGGGCGTTGCGGTAAACTTGCCGCCTTCGCTGAACCCCCTGACGGTATTGCCATGAATTTCGCCCAACTCGGCCTGATCGAACCGCTGCTGCGCACCTTGCAGACGCTGGACTACACCACGCCCACCCCGGTCCAGGCCAAGGCCATCCCCGCCGTGCTCGCCGGTCGCGACCTGATGGCCGCCGCCCAGACCGGCACCGGCAAGACCGCCGGCTTCGCCTTGCCGGTGCTGCAGCGCCTGGCCCTGGAAGGGGAGAAGGTCGCCAGCAACTCGATCCGTGCGCTGGTGCTGGTACCGACCCGCGAGCTGGCCGAGCAGGTGCACAACAACGTGCGCGAGTACGCCGAGAACCTGCCGCTGAGCACCTACGCGGTGTATGGCGGGGTCAGCATCAACCCGCAGATGATGCGCCTGCGTCGTGGTGTCGACCTGTTGGTGGCGACCCCAGGCCGCTTGCTCGACCTCTTCCGCCAAAACGCGGTGAAGTTCAACCAGGTGCAGACCCTGGTGCTCGACGAAGCCGACCGCATGCTCGACCTGGGTTTTGCCGAAGAACTGCAGTCGGTGTACGCGGCGTTGCCGCGCAAGCGCCAGACGCTGCTGTTCTCCGCCACCTTCTCCGAGCAGATCCGTCTGCTCGCGGGCCTGGCGCTGAACGATCCGCTGAGCATCGAAGTGAGCCCGCGCAACGCCGCCGCGAGCACGGTCAAGCAGTGGCTGGTGCCTGTGGATAAAAAGCGCAAGGCCGACCTGTTCATCCACCTGATGCGCAAGCAGCGCTGGAAGCAGGTGCTGGTATTCGCCAAGACTCGCAACGGTGTCGATCAACTGGTCGAGCGTCTGTTGGCCGAGGGCGTGAACGCCGACGGCATCCATGGCGACCGTCCGCAGGCCACTCGCCAGCGCGCCCTGGACAGCTTCAAGGCCCGTGAGATCCAGGTATTGGTGGCCACCGATGTGGCCGCTCGCGGCCTGGACATCGACGACTTGCCGCTGGTGGTCAACCTCGACCTGCCAATCGTCGCCGAAGACTACGTGCACCGCATCGGCCGTACCGGCCGCGCAGGGAACAAGGGCGAGGCGATTTCGCTGGTGTGTGCCGACGAGGTGCAATTGCTGGCCGCGATCGAGACCCTGATCCGCCAGGTGTTGCCACGGCACGAGGAGCCGGATTTCATCCCCGATCACCGGGTGCCGGTGACCGATGCCAGTGGCCAGGTGCTGAAGAAACCGAAGAAGCCCAAGAAGCCGAAGGAGAACAGCGCCAAGCGAGGCCTGGGGCGCTGGATGGACAGCGAGGGAGCGGGGGCTGCTGCGCCGGCGGTCAAGGCGGTGCGCAAGGTACCGGCGTTCGGTGGCAAGCCGCGCAAGCCCAAGCCTTGAGATCCTCGGGGCTGCCTAGCAGCCCCGGCATTCTTCAGGTCAGGCGCGTCAGCCAATTAGCTGCCGCATTTCCCGCCCGCAACCCACTAGCGAAGCACGCCGTTAGCAGGTACCCACCCGTCGGGGCTTCCCAATCCAGCATCTCCCCCGCGCAGAACACCCCGGGCAGGTTGCGCACCATCAGTCCGTCGTCCAACCCTTCGAACCGCACCCCGCCGGCACTGCTGATCGCCTCGTCCAGCGGCCGGGTCCGCACCAGCACGATCGGCAGCGCCTTGATCGCCGCTGCCAGGCAGGCGGGGTCGGCAAAGGTCGCCTGGTCGGTCAGTTCGCGCAGCAACGCCGCTTTCACCCCGTCGATGCCCAGCTGACCGTGCAGATGCTTGGCCATCGAGCGCGATCCACGCGGCCTGGCCAGGGCCTGGGCAATCTTGTCTACAGGCCGGTCCGGCAGCAGGTCCAGCAGCAGGGTCGCCCGGCCGTCGCGGTTGATCGCCTCGCGCAGCGCCGCCGACCAGGCATACACCAGGCTGCCTTCCACTCCCTGGGCGGTGAGGATGAACTCGCCCTTGCGCGGCGCGGCGCCAGGGACGCTCAAGGCAATGTTCTTCAGCGGGGCACCGGCGAACTTGTCCTTGAGCAGCGTGCTCCAGCCTTCGACTTCGAAGCCGCAGTTGCTCGGTTGCAGCGCTGAGATATCCACACCCCGTTCAGCCAGCAGCGACACCCAGGCGCCGTCCGAACCCAGGCGCGCCCAACTACCGCCACCCAGCGCCAGTACCACGGCGTCTGTCTGCACTTGTCGTTCGCCCTGTGGATAACTGATCCGCAAGGCACCAGCGTCGGTCCAGCCCAGCCAACGGTGGCGGGTGTGGATAACCACCCCGGCCTCGCGCAGGCGCTTGAGCCAGGCCCGCAGCAGCGGCGCGGCCTTCATGTCGCGGGGAAATACGCGGCCCGAGGTGCCGACGAAGGTTTCGATACCCAGGCCGTGAATCCACTGGCGCAGGGCATCGGCGTCGAAGTCGCGCAGCAGCGTGTCGATCTCGCCGTGGCGTTTACCGTAGCGGCCTACGAAGGCCGGGTAGGGCTCGGAATGGGTGATGTTCATGCCACCGACACCGGCCAGCAGGAACTTGCGGCCCACCGAAGGCATGGCGTCGAACACTTCAACCACCATCCCGCGCCTGGCCAGGGCTTCGGCGGCCATCAGGCCAGCAGGGCCGCCACCGATCACGGCGACAAGGGGGCAGGAGGCGGGGCGAGGATCGTTCATGGCGGGCGGCAGGCTGTGGAAAAGAGCGCGCATTCTACCCCAGCGGGACGGCTCGCGGCACTGCTCAAAAAACAACCAACTCTTTGCGGCTCAGGCAGTTAAAGGGCTGGAGCGGCTTTCCCGCAGGTTATCCACAGGCGGTTCCACAGTCATTGTGCACAACCGAGCACCCGCGCCGCGCTGTGGTGGAGGATGCCGTGGCGCCGGGCCAGGGCCTGGCGGTCCTTGCTGTAGCCGCCACCGATCACCCCTACCACCGGGATGTCGCGGCCCAGGCATTGACGCAGCACATGCTCGTCGCGGGCAGCGAGGCCTGCGTCGGTCAGTTGCAGGTAGCCCAGGGCGTCGTCCTTGTGCACATCGACGCCGGCGTCATACAGCACAAGGTCTGGCTGGTACAGCGGCAGCAGGTAGTTCAGCGCATCCTCGACCACCTTGAGGTAGGCGCTGTCGTGCATGCCGCGCGGCAGGGGGATGTCCCAGTCGCTCTGGGCCTTGCGCGCCGGGAAGTTCTGCTCGCAGTGCAGCGATACGGTGATCGCCTCCGGCGTGTCGTGGAGAATGCGCGCGGTGCCGTCGCCCTGATGCACGTCGCAGTCGAAGATCAGCACCCGGTGTACGCGTCCGGCTTCCAGCAGGTAACGGCTGATCACTGCCAGGTCGTTGAAGATGCAGAAGCCGGCCGGGTGGTCGTAGTGGGCATGATGGGTGCCGCCGGCCAGGTGGCAGGCGATGCCATGCTGCAGCGCTTGCTCGGCGGCCAACAGCGAACCGCCCACGGCGCGCACGGTGCGCCTGGCCAAGGCTTCGCTCCAGGGCAGGCCCAGGCGGCGTTGGTCCTCGCGGGACAGTTCGCCGTTCATGTAGCGCTCGATATAGGCACGGTCATGGGCCAGGGCGAGGATGTCGGTGGGGCAGATTTCAGGGCGCAGCAGGGCGGTGTCGGTGGTCAGGCCGCTGTCTACCAGGTGATCGCGCAGCAGGCGGAACTTGTCCATCGGGAAGCGATGGTCCGGCGGGAATTCGGGGCTGTAGTCGTCGTGGTAGATCAGCGGCAGGGGCATGGTGTCGGCGCGTTGGGGGCGAACACCGATCTTGCCAGTATTGGTGGCGCCGGCGCCAACGCAATCGCGGGGCAAGCCCGCTCCCACGGAGCTGAGGTTATCTTGTGGCGCTCATTGGCCTGCCGATGCCAGCACCCTTTGCCAGTCCGGCTCGTTCATCCGCCCAAGAATCCGTGCCTTGCCATTGCCATCCACCGACACGAACAGCGCACTGGCGTAGCCGCTCTCACGCTCGCCGCCCGGCACATGCTGCTGGCGGGCGAAGTGATCGATGCAACCATTGTGGGTCACCAGTACCAGGTTATGCCCGGGCCGCTTGCGGGCCATGGCCTCGGCGGGGAAAGGACGGTCGCAGCGCTCCAGCCAGTCTTCGCTGGACACGGCCTGGCCAAGGATGAAATGCGCGGTCTGGCGGGTACGCAGCTTCGGGCTGCTGAGCACATCGGCTCCGGTCAGCCCCAGCTGCCGCAAGCCGTGGCCGACCCGCTGCGCCGCCTGGCTGCCGGCCACGGTTATGCCGGTCGCATCGTCCAGGCAGGGGCCAGGGGCGCTGTCACAGCGCTCGGCATGGCGGATCATCACGATCACCGCGCCTTCCTTCCAGTCCTGCAGCAGGCCGCTGTCACTCAGTTGTTGCTCGTTGCCAAGGTTCACGATGTGCGTCCTCGTCGCTAGCCAGGTGCTGGCCCCAGCCAGTACCAGGAGCAGGCCGATGGCGGCGCCGAGCGCGGTACGTGAGCGGCGGCGTTCGGGGCGGGCCAGCAGGGCCGGGTTGTGCAGGGCGTTGCTGGGGGGCATGCGTCACTCCGATGGCAGTGCGGCGTCGACCAAGGCCGCGGTGGGTGCCGGCATTGTGCGAAGGCGCCTGTCGGGGAGCGGTGAAGCCGATGTGAAAAATGCATCGGCTGGACGATGGACGCGGCCTACGCTGTAAACTGCCAGACCGAGATTCTGGAGCCGCGCCGATGACCCCCATCCTCGAACTGGAAAGCCCGCGCCTGGTGCTGCGCCAATGGCAGGACGACGACCTGCGCGAGTTCGCCGCCTTGTGCGCCGACCCACAGGTGATGCGTTACTTCCCCGCACCGATGACCCGGGTCGAGGCGGCCGCGCTGATCGGCCGGGTGCGCGGTCATTTCAACGAGTACGGCTTCGGCCTGTGGGCATTGGAGCGCAAGGACAGCGGTGCTTTCATCGGCATGACCGGGCTGCTCAACGTCAACTTCGACGCGCCCTTCGCCCCGGCGGTGGAGATCGGCTGGCGCCTGGCCCGCCGGCACTGGGGGCTGGGTTTCGCCAGCGAGGCGGCCTGGGCTTGCCTGCGCTGTGCCTTCGCCCAGTTGCATCTGGACGAGGTGGTGTCGTTCACCACCGAGGGCAACTTGCCGTCGCAGAAAGTGATGCAGGCCATCGGCATGGTTCAGGACCTCGAGGGCAGCTTCGAGCACCCGCGCCTGCCGCCGAACGATCCGCTGCGCCCTCATGTGCTGTACCGCATCGACCGCGCCCGCTGGCAACAGAACCTGCGCGGCTGAATAGCTCGCCATTCGTACGACGGGACCAACGGCAAAACCCTGTATCATTCGCCGGCATAAACGCGCCGTATTGCCTTGCCAGGAGAACCCCATGAGCCACGTACTCGACGATCTGGTCGACTTGCTGAGCCTCGAGTCCATCGAGGAGAACCTGTTCCGCGGACGCAGCCAGGACCTGGGCTTCCGCCAGCTGTACGGTGGCCAGGTGCTCGGTCAGTCGTTGTCGGCGGCCAGCCAGACGGTCGAGGATGCGCGCCATGTGCATTCGCTGCATGGCTACTTCCTGCGCCCGGGTGATGCCAGCATGCCGGTGGTCTACTCAGTGGATCGAGTCCGTGACGGCGGCAGTTTCAGCACCCGGCGGGTCACGGCGATCCAGAAGGGCCAGCCGATCTTCACCTGCAGCGCCTCGTTCCAGTACGACGAAGAAGGCTTCGAGCACCAGGCGTCGATGCCCGACGTGGTCGGCCCGGAGAACCTGCCTAGCGAGGTCGAGCTGGCCAGCGCCATGGCTGACAAGCTACCCGAGCGCATCCGCGAGAAGGTGCTGTGCGCCAAGCCCATCGAGATCCGTCCGGTCACCGAGCGCGACCCGTTCAATCCCAAGCCAGGCGACCCGGTCAAGTACGCCTGGTTCCGTGCCGATGGCAACCTCCCGGATATTCCGGCGCTGCACAAGTACCTGCTGGCGTACGCCTCGGACTTCGGCCTGCTCACCACATCCTTGCTGCCCCATGGCAAGTCGGTGTGGCAGAAGGACATGCAGATCGCCAGCCTCGACCACTCACTGTGGTTCCACCGTGACCTGCGCGCCGACGACTGGTTGCTGTACGCCACCGACAGCCCCTGGGCCGGCAATGCCCGTGGCTTCTGCCGGGGCAGCATCTTCAACCGCGCCGGGCAACTGGTGGCCTCTTCGACCCAGGAAGGCCTGATCCGCCATCGCAAGGACTGGGCATGAGCCTGGGCGACATTCGCCACTGGGTGTTCGACATGGACGGCACCTTGACGGTTGCCGTGCATGACTTCGCGGCCATCCGCGAAGCGCTCGAAATCCCGTCCGAGCACGACATCCTCACCCACCTGGCAGCCTTGCCGGCAGCGGAGGCGGCGGCCAAGCATGCCTGGCTGCTGGAGCATGAGCGCGACCTGGCGATCGCCTCCAAGGCCGCCGACGGCGCCGTGGAGCTGGTGCGCGAACTGGCCCGACGCGATTGCCGGCTGGCCATTCTCACGCGCAATGCCAGCGAGCTTGCCCACGTGACCCTCGAGGCCATCGGCCTGGCTGACTGCTTCCCGGTCGAACATATCCTCGGACGCGACGAGGCGGCACCCAAGCCCAGCCCGGACGGGTTGTTGCAGATCGCCCGGGCCTGGGGTGTGAGCCCCGGTGTAATGGTGATGGTCGGTGACTACCGCTTCGACCTCGACTGCGGCCGGGCCGCAGGCACCCGCACCGTGCTGGTCAACTTGCCGGACAATCCCTGGCCGCAGCTGGCTGACTGGCACGCGGCCGATTGCCGGGCGTTGAGGGCGTTGCTCGGCTGACGGCCCTGTCGCGGGGCAAGCCCGCTCCCACGTGCCTACCATCGTGGGAGCGGGCCTGCCCCGCGATCGTCCAGACCTGTCTAAGCTGCACTGCACCTTTTCCCATGATGGAGACCCATCCCATGAGCACCAAGGCCCTCTACGTCCTGCCCGGCGGCGGCTACGACAAGGTCCAGGTCGGCACCTGCGAAACCGTCGCGCCCAAGGCCGGTGAGATCACCGTGCGCCTGCATGCCAGCTCCCTCAACTACCACGACTTCGCCGTGGTCAGTGGCATGTGGGGGCCGAGCGAGCGGCGCATCCCGATGGCCGACGGCGCTGGCGAAGTGATCGCGGTGGGGGCTGGGGTCAGTGAGTTCCAGGTTGGCGATGCCGTGGTCAGCACGTTCTTCCCCGACTGGCTCGGCGGCCAGGCCCAGGTCGAGGGCTTCGCCAGCGTGCCGGGGGATGGCATCGACGGCTACGCCCGCGAACAGGTTACCGCCCGGGCTACCTCCTTCACCCATGCGCCCAAAGGCTACAGCCATGCCGAGTCGGCGACGCTGACCACCGCCGGCCTCACCGCCTGGCGCGCGTTGATGAGCGACGACCACCTCAAGCCCGGTGACAGCGTGCTGGTGCAGGGCACCGGTGGCGTGTCGATCTTTGCCCTGCAGTTCGCCAAGCTGGCCGGCGCCACGGTGATCGCCACCTCGTCCAGCGATGCCAAGCTCGAGCGCCTCAAGGCACTGGGCGCGGATCACTTGATCAACTACAAGGCCACGCCTGCCTGGGGCGAAAAGGTCCGTGAACTCACCGGCGGCCGTGGCGTGGACCATGTGATCGAAGTCGGCGGCCCGGCCACCCTGGAGCAGTCGATGATCGCGGCGCGCATCGGTGGCCACGTGTCGTTGATCGGCATTCTCACCGGCGTGGCCGGGCAGTTGCCGTTGGTGCAGGCGCTGGTGCGGCAGATCCGCCTGCAGGGCGTGCTGGTGGGCAGCCGCGCCCAGCAGCAGGCGATGGTCCGCGCCATCGACGCCAACGGCCTGCGGCCGGTGGTGGACAAGCATTTCGAACTGGAGCAGATGGTCGAGGCGTTCAGGTATCAGGAGAGCAACCGGCATTTCGGCAAGATCTGCCTGACCTGGTGAAGGTCTGTGCAAGGCCCTGTGAAGAGACGGTGCGCTGTTTGGCGTGGGACCCAGTTCAGGTATGGGACAGCAATGGAAACATCAGCGCCTGTCCATCGACACTGGTGGGGGCCGCGCCCCAGACGAACAGCGCATCATCGTTATCCACAACTCGCGTCGCGAAGCCATCGCTATGTAGCGGCGCAAACCCCAGCACTACCTCCCGGGTCGTAGCCGTGACCAGTTCAGCCACCACATCGGCGAGCACCAGTTCGCGTTCGCAGAACACGTCCACCAGCACCATCCGCTCGCCATCATGTTCGATCACCACATAGGCCTCGTGCTCTGCGGAATGGAACACCGCCTCCCGGTATGGCCCATCGCAATAGAACATCGTCAGCGGCACATTCGGTACCAGGCTCAATCGTGCCTGTGGACAACTCTTTTCCAGCGCATCGATGAAGCGTTGACGTTGTTCGCCATCATCCAGATTCACCGGGTGGAAGGTCGTGGCCCGTGGTTGCGCAGCCCAGGGCTGGTAGTACTCGCGTTCGACCACTCGGCGAAAACCGAACTTGGGGTAGAGATCAAGTACGGTGCTGTTGGCGAACAGGTACAGCAGGTCGCATTGGCCTGCCCAGCGCTCCACCAGCACTTCCATCAGATAACGGCTGTAGCCACGGCCTCGTGCTTCGGGCGCAGTCATCACCGTGCCGATCTGAACGCAGTGCAGATGTTGGCCACCGAGGGTGAAGTCGAGCAGGTTGGCCGAGGCGTTGGCCAGCATCTTTCCGTCGCGAACCAGTGAGCACGGCTGGTTGTCGGCTTGCCAGAAACCGGCCTGGTACCAGGCTTCGAAGTCGAAGCCGAAGGTCTGGCGGGTCAGGGCGTTTAGTTCGGCGCGTAGAAGCTGGTCGTCTCGGTAGTGTTCAACCAGTTTGTGGGTGGGCTCGCTCAGGGAGGTTACCATGGCCTTTTCTGACGCTATGTATGAGGCACTGAATATTAGCCATGACACTGAGCGAGTGTTGTAATTAATTGTGCAGTTGGAAACTGAATGTTCTCAGGCAGGCACCAGTAGTTGGACTTCCAGGTTACTGACCATCCGCTTCTAGCTGGCGAATTCGCTGACGAAGATTGGCTATTTCGATGTGCTGCTGTTCCATCCTCGTTCGAGGTGTTCTCAAGCGTTGGCCTCCAAGGTTGATAGAGCGGGGGACGTTTGGAGATCCGGTGTCGACAGTGTCAAAACCGTCAACTGTCGTATGGTCTGCACGGGTCATAGGTATTGATTCGGGAGTTCGCCGCGACGCGCCTGCTTGGTGAGATGCACCGATGGTGCTTCCAAGTTCATGGTAACCCACCCCAATCACTATGGCATTCCCTGTAGCAGTAACAAGTTGCGTTGGCAGTGCGGCGGCTTCGCCAAGTGCACCAACTGTAGCAACAACTGAACCCGTGAAAGCAATTTGTGTATTGCGATCCGCTAGGTCAATATTATGAGTGCCATTTCTCCGGTCAGCGATCGCAGTGGCAGCAATAGTCAACGCAGGTTGAGAGGCGCCAAGTGCATTTACACTGTTGGTAAGTATGGGTGAGATCCACTCTGGTAATAAATAGTCTTTTATAACTGTCCAGGCTGCTAACCACTTGGAGCGTCCGCTTCGATCATGGAAGTTGATAGGGTCTCCGTGACAGTAGGCATAAGCGTTCACTCCGCCACGACCGAAAGGGCTCAGGCCGTCGGGCGAGTGGAACCGCATGATCATGGGGTTGTAGGTTCTGTGCCCATTACCTAGCACGTACCAACTCAGATGCTGTTCACAGGGCTGTCCAGTAAAACCCGATACAGGCGTATTGGCTCGCGGGGTGCGATCACCGTAGGGACCATAGCTTATGCCGGTGGGCTTTTCCGCTTGCCGCATCAAGAGCGGGCTTTGCAGGCGGTCTGTGGCCAGCAAGGTGTTTGTCATGGTGGGTACCATTTGTAGTGGGAAAGCCCGGATGATCGCGATCTGTCGTGCTCAAGCTGATGACAGCCAAACTATCAGTGCGTAAAGGCCCGTGAAACTGGTAAAAATGACAGTTGCCCGGACCACCTCCTCACTGGGTTTGGTTGAGGTAAACGCATCGAACGCGGATGGCTTTACGCCCTACGTACCTCCCGTTCAAACACCACCACCGCCGCCCGCAACTTGCGCCCACCGAACAGGCTCATGCGCTGGAACTCCTGGTAGCTGACCGGCAGGTGCTGGCAGTCCAGGGCCTGCCGGTGACGAGCGTGGTCGGTGTCGGGGTCGTGCAGGTAGACGAAGTCGTCGTCGCAGGCGGTGACCAGCACCCAATGCGGCGCCTTGCTACCGGTCAGCCGGTAGTTGCTGATCAGCACCAGCGCCAGGCCGCCTTCGGCCAGTACCCGGGGCAGGTCGGGGGCCTGCCGGGCGACCTCCACGTCGCTGTCCTGCAATTCGGCGCAGAAGTCCTCATGAACCAGGCGCATGACCTCCTTCTTGCCAGGCTGGCGCACGCCATCGAGAAACAGCGGCCCTTCGGTATTGAGCAGCAGGCGCACGCGAAAGCCCCGACGCCATGCGGCCAGCGCCAGCCCGTGGGGGCTGCAGCCGCCGTGGCCGGAGGTCATGAACACGGTGGTTGCCTCGCGCCACAGGCGCAGTTCCTCGCGGCGGCTTGGCGGGCGCTGCGATCGCAGCGCGGCCATGGCCATCAGCAGGCAGGCCGGGCCGCAGGTGAAATCGGTGGTCTGGGCATAGTAGGGAACCGGTCGCGTCTCGCCCGCCGGGTGCTGGAGGATGCGCTTTTCGTAGCGCAGGGCGCTGGTGTGGTCCTCGTAGTAGTCGTCGACCTGGGCGAAGCGGCGGTAGCCATGGCGTTCGTACAGGGCAATGGCCTTGGGATTGTCGGTGCGTACCTCAAGACGCAGGTAGGCGCGTTCGTGCTCCAGGGCGCAATGTTCGGCCTGTTCCAGCAAGCGGGCGCCAAGGCCATGGCCACGCGCCTGTTCGGCAATGGCGATGGAATACAGCCGGGCCAGCGAGGTGCCACGGTGGAAGAGTAACAGCGCATAACCCATCAGTTGTCCGTCGCGTTGCGCCACCAGCAGGCTGGCGTTGGCGTGGGAAAGCATCCAGCGAAAGCTGCGCGGGGTCAGTCGATCGATGGCGAAGCACTGGTTCTCCAGCGCCAGCAGGGCCGGCAGGTCGTCAACAGTTGCCAGGCGAAATTCGATGTGCATAGGGCCGCCGTAAAAGTTGCGTAATGAAACGGGACATTCGAAAAACTTCGTGCTTAATAGAACCCGTGTCTACCCAACACAGGGCTTCAATCATGTCTTCGTTTCAGGAACCTTTACCTGGCTGGCCCGGGGAAAGTTCACACTCAAGTACAGCTGGTGTTATTTATCCACTGACACTGGATAATAAGTCAAGTCAGCTGGTGATCATCGTTGAACGGCGTGAGGACTGGGCTTCGTACCTGCCCAGCGAGGACGTCTTGACGGCCCAGGAGTATCTGGAGGAGCCACGCGAGGCCGATAACGGCAAGCGTGTCCAGGTAATAAACCTATGTCGTAATTACAAGTATCTAGGTCACGGTTATTATTGTTCGTTGTTGGCCGAGGCGCGAGGGCATAAAGTCATTCCCTCGGTCAGAAGTATCAGTGAGTTGACCCGTAAGTCGTTATACGGACTGGCCCTCGACGACATGGCGCGCAGCCTCGAGAGTGCCTTGGCCAATCACCCCTATGGAGAAACCGAAGGGTTCACCCTGACCCTGTATTTCGGCCGTACCGATCTGGAACCGCTGCAGGACATCGCCCGCCAGCTGTTCGAAAGTTTCCCGTGCCCGATCCTGTTGGTGGAGTTCCGCAAGACCAGCGCCTGGCATATCGCCGGGGTCAAGGCCGGTGCGCTGCACAAGTTGCGTGAAGACCAGCAGGACCCGTTCGCCAACGCCCTCGATGGCTTCAGTCGCAGGATCTGGCGCCAGCCACGCTCGCGCCGCGTGGCGCGATACGACCTGGCGATCCTCCACGATCCTGACGAAGCGCTGCCGCCTTCCAACCCCAAGGCACTGGAACACTTCATCCGCGCCGGGCGCCAGTTGGGGGTCGATGTCGAGCTGATTGGCAAAAAAGACTACGCCCGTCTGGCCGAATACGATGCCCTGCTGATCCGCGAGACCACCAGCGTCGACAACCACACCTACCGTTTCGCCAAGAAGGCCGAGAGCGAAGGGCTGGTGGTAATGGACGACCCGGCATCGATCCTGCGCTGCACCAACAAGGTGTACCTGACCGACCTGCTGCGCAGCCATCGCCTGGCCATGCCGGCCAGCGAGATCCTCTACCGCGACAACCCTCAGGCCCTGGAAGGCATCGGCGAGCGGTTGGGCTTTCCGCTGGTGCTGAAGATCCCCGACGGCTGTTTCTCCCGGGGCGTGATCAAGGTCAAGGACCCCGGCGAACTCCAGGCCGCCACCGCCGACCTGTTCGAGCATTCGGTACTGCTGCTTGCCCAGGAATACCTCTACACCGAGTACGACTGGCGTATCGGTGTGCTCAACCGCAAACCGATTTTTGCCTGCCAGTACTTCATGTCCAAGGGCCACTGGCAGATCTTCAACCATCAGGCCCAGCGCGACGAGGTCAACGGCGAGTGCCGCACCCTGGCCGTGCACGAGGCGCCGCGGGCGGTGGTGGAGCTGGCGGTCAAGGCCGCCAACCTGATCGGCGATGGCCTGTACGGCGTCGACCTCAAACAGGTCGGCGAGCGGGTGGTGGTAATAGAGGTCAACGACAACCCCAACCTCGACGCAGGCATCGAGGATGCCTACCTGCATGACGACCTCTACACCCTGGTGCTGGAGGAATTCATCCGTCGCCTGGAGCAGAAGCGCCGGGGGCAAGCCTGGTAACGAGGTGCTGGCATGATCGAAAGCTATAGCCTGGCCCATGGCCAGTTGCGCAAGCGCGAAGGACTCGATTGCGAGGTGCTGCTGTTCGTAGAGCCGGACAGTGCTGAGCGTGAGCTGTTGCAGGCTTGGTTCCACCTGGATGCCCATGCCCTGGCTTCGGCACTCGACCCGGACGAGGTGTCACGCATAGAACTGCACCGCGATGGCCTGTTCCTCATCTGGAAACGCCCGGAGAGCTACACCGGGGGCAACAGTTTCGCCTTCCAGGTGTCTTCGTTCGGCATGTTGATGGTCGACGGCCACCTGGTGCTGATCGCCCCGGACGCCTCCCTGCTCGACGGCCTCGGGCAGCGCCATGCGCTCCACGATCCGATGGATGTGCTGCTGGCCATCCTGCTGGACAACCTGCATCACTACCTGGGGCACCTGAAGGTGATCAAGATGGTCGCCCGCGAACTGCAGCAGCGCTTCGAGCAGTCGCTGGAGAACCATCACCTGATGCAGATGTTCAACCTCAGCGAGAGCTTGATCCACTACATCAACGCCATCCACAGCAATGGCGCGGTGCTCTCGCGCTTGCGCGCCCATGGCGAGAAGCGCCATTTCAACCCCGAGGTGCTGGCGCTGATCGACGATCTGGTCATCGAGAACAACCAGTGCCACAAGCAGGCCGAAATCTACTCGACGGTGTTCGCCGGCTTGATGGACGCCCGCGGCAACCTGGCCAACAACGCGATGAACGAGACCCTGCGCAAGCTCACCCTGATCAACGTGGTGTTCCTGCCGCTGAACCTGATCGCCAGCATTGGCGGGATGTCCGAGTTCAGCATGATGACGGCAGGCGTGCCCTGGTGGCTGGCCTATGCCGTGCTGGTGCTGGCGATGATGCTGCTGGGCGTGCTCATGGTGCTGGCGCTCAAGCGCCTGGCCAGGGGGCGTCGGCCCGTGGTGCCCCTTGCGCAAACCGAGCGCCCCGTTGCACGGCCGACCCCTTCTTTCCCTGGTATCGCCAATTGGAGAACGCCATGAGCAACCTGCAGATCGGCCTGATGATCGTCACGGTGATCGTGGTGTTCGCGGTGGTGAACTTCTACTGGGACTACCTGCGTGACCGCGACTGACGCAAACAGGCATGTCCGGGGGCTTGACTGACGTGCACGGGCACGCGGTGTCGTGATCGAACCGTTGTCTGACGTTTTCGAGCATTTTGCTCGCGCCGCGCCCGGCTTAAAGTGAAGCCCGCATCCCCATGGTGCGTTGCCCCGGGCGCATGAGAAGGCCGTAACAGAGCGTGCGCAACGTACTCCGCCCTTAGCCGAGGAGACCGTTTCGCCTACGCCTGCCCGTCCCTTCCTTGTGTCAGTAAAAAGAGAACAAGACCAATGAACACCGTGGGAACTGATGGCAACCTTGCTCAAGGTTTCAAGCCACGTCACGTAACGATGCTGTCCATCGCCGGCATCATCGGCGCGGGACTTTTCGTCGGCTCCGGACATGCCATCGCGGCAGCCGGGCCCGCCACCATTCTTTCCTATTTCGTCGCCGGCACCCTGGTGGTACTGGTCATGCGCATGCTCGGTGAAATGGCCGTGGCCCATCCTGATACCGGCTCGTTCTCCACCTATGCTGACCAGGCCATTGGCCGTTGGGCCGGCTACACCATCGGCTGGCTGTACTGGTGGTTCTGGGTGCTGGTGATCCCCATCGAGGCGCTGGCTGCGGGGCATGTGCTCAACGCCTGGTTCCCCCAGGTGGACAGCTGGATCTTCGCCTTGGCCTCGGTGCTGCTGCTGGCCTGCACCAACTTGTTCAGCGTGGCCAAGTACGGCGAGTTCGAATTCTGGTTCGCCATTCTCAAGGTCACCGCGATTCTCGGCTTCATCGGTCTGGGTTTTGCCGCACTGGCAGGCTGGTTGCCGGAGCGCGAGGTCAGCGGGTTGAGCACGCTGGTCGACGAGCATGGCGGCTTCGCCCCCAAGGGCTGGTCGGCGGTGGTCGGTGCCTTTATCACGGTGATGTTCAGTTTCATCGGCACCGAAGCGGTGACCATCGCTGCCTCCGAGTCCAGCGATCCGGCGCGCAACATCGCCAAGGCCACTCGTTCGGTGATCTGGCGCATCAGTACGTTCTATATCCTGTCGATCTTCGTGATCATCTCGGTGGTGCCCTGGAATGACCCGCAGTTGGCTGTGGTGGGCTCCTACCAGCGCGCGCTGGAGATCATGAACATCCCCAATGCCGCGCTGATGGTCGACTTCGTGGTGCTGATCGCGGTGACCAGTTGCATGAACTCGTCGATCTACATCGCCTCGCGGATGATGTACTCGCTGGCCAAGCGCGGCGATGCGCCAGCGCTGCTGAAGAACACTTCACGGGTTGGCGTGCCGCGTGCGGCGGTGTTCGGCAGCACCCTGATCGGCGCGGCCATCGCCATTCTCAACTACTTCGCGCCCAAGGGCGTGTTCGAGTTCCTGCTGGCCAGCTCCGGCGCCATTGCCTTGCTGGTGTACCTGGTGATCGCCATTTCGCAGTTGCGCATGCGTGCACGGCTGGAGCGCGAGAGCGCCAACCTCAAGTTCCGCATGTGGCTGTTCCCCTGGCTGACCTGGGCGGTGATCCTGTTCATCGGCGGCGCACTGGCCGTGATGATGTTCACCGAGGAACACCGCGCCGAAGTCACCGCCACCTTGAGCCTGGCGATCGTGATCTCGTTCCTCGGCATCATCACCACCCGGGGGCATGCGCGGGGCGCCGCAGCAGCAGGCTCTGCGGGTTGAGGTGAAACCGGGCTTGCCCGCAACGTGGCAAGCCCGAGCCTACGCGTTGCCATGACGTTTCCCGGAGGATTTGCGGGTTTTGGCAAAGCCCCGAATCTTCATTGGCGTGATATATCCGTGCCATCATTTTTTGTCTTACACTCCGGCCATCAGCTCGCAAGGGAGTGCGCAACATGCTTCGCGGTTTCCGTCTGGCTTTGACCCTGGGTCTGTTGCACCTGCCGCTGGCGCAGGCCGGCGACCCACCCGCCGACCCCTTGCTCGATACCCCCGCTGCGTCCAGCGCCGGGCAGAATCCCCGTGGTGTGCTGCGTGCCCGTGACCAGGCCGTGCTGTCCAGTGAGCTGGCCGGGCGCATCGTCGAGATGCCCTATGCCGATGGCCAGGACTTCAAGCAGGGCAGCACCCTGGCGCGCTTCGATTGCAGCGCCTACCAGGCCCAGCTCAACGCCGCCCAGGCCGCCGTGCGCGCTGCCCGCGAGGAACTCAACCACAACCGCCAACTGGCCGCGCTGAAGTCGGTCGGCCAGTTCGAGGTGTCGTTGGCCGAGGCCAAGCAGGCCCAGGCCCAGGCCGAGGCCCAGGTGTACCAGGTACAGGTCCGGCGCTGCGTGGTCAGCGCGCCGTTCGATGGCCGGGTGGTTCAGCGCCGGGCCCAGCCCCATGAAAGCGTCGCCAGTGGGTCACCGCTGCTTGAGGTGGTGGACAACCGCTCGCTGGAGATCCACCTGCTGGTGCCCTCGCGTTGGCTGGGGCAGCTCAAGCAAGGCCAGCCGTTCGAGTTCGTTCCCGATGAAACCGGCAAGCCGCTGCAGGCACAGGTCAAGCGCGTCGGCGCACGGATCGACGAGGGCAGCCAGACGTTGCTGCTGATCGGCGAACTGCCCCGTGACAGCCAGGGGCTGCTGGCCGGCATGAGCGGCACCGCCCACTTCGCCGCACAACCATGACGGCCGCCGCCACGGGGGTGGCCGAGCATGCCTTCGCGCTGTTTCTCGGCCTGCAGCGTCAGGCCCGCCAGGCGGCTGGTCCCGAGCAACTGGCCTACAACATGGTCAACGATGGCCAGACACTGTTCGGCTTTCGCCATGCCGCCCTGCTGATCGCGGGCAAGGTTCGGGCACTGACCGGCATCAGTGTGGTCGAGGCCCATGCGCCGTTCGTGGCGTTTGTCGAACGCGCCGCTCACACGCTCCAGGCCGCCGGTGTGGCGGCCCGGACGGGGGCCGTGGATCCGGCGACGCTGGATACCCAGGCCCAGGCAGACTGGCAGTTGTTGTCGGCCGCTCACGCATTTTGGTTGCCCTTGCTCGATCGCCAGGGCGAAGCGTTCGGCGGGCTGTGGCTGGCCCGCGACCAGGCGTTCAACCCCGCCGAGCAAGCCCTGCTCAATCAGTTGGGGGAGACCTACGCGCATGCCTGGCTGGCTTTGGGCCCGGCCAAACCCTGGCGATTGCGTTGGCCACGGCGGCGCCTGCTGGCGGCCTTGGGGTTGTCGTTGCTGGTGCTGTTGGTGCCGGTGCGCCAGTCGGTGCTGGCCCCGGCCGAGGTCGTGCCGCGGGCAGGGCGGGTGGTTGCCGCGCCGCTGGACGGGGTGATCGCCGAGTTCCTGGTCAAGCCCAACCAGACGGTCGCCGTCGGTGACCTGCTGGTGCGCTTCGACGCCACCACCCTCAAGGCCCAGGTCGATGTCGCCGAGCGCGCCCTCGGGGTCGCCGAGGCTGAGCTCAAGGCCAGCACCCAGCGCGCCTTCAGCGATGCCGAATCCAATGCCCGCCTCGACCTGCTGGCCGCCCGCGTGGAACAGAAACGCGCCGAACTCGACTACGCCCGCCAGCTCCTCGGCCGCAGCGAAATTCGCGCCGAGCGTGCGGGAATCGCGGTGTTCGCCGACGCCGAGCGCTGGACCGGCAAGCCCGTGCAGACCGGCGAGCGCCTGATGCAACTGGCCGATCCGCAGCAGGCCGAACTGCGCCTGGAGCTGCCGGTGGGCGATGCCATCGCCTTGCAACCCGGCGCCGAAGTGGCGTTGTTCCTCGACAGCGACCCGCTGCATCGCCATGGCGCCCGCTTGGAGCGCGCGGCCTACGAGGCCCAGGCCACCGCCGCCGGGCAACTGGCCTACCGGCTGGACGCCGGTTTCGACGAGGCACCACCGCGCATCGGCTTGCGTGGTACCGCCAAGGTGTACGGCGAGCGCGCCCCGCTGGTCTATTACCTGCTGCGTCGCCCGCTGGCTGCGTTGCGTCAGGGGCTGGGGCTGTGACCCTGCCGGCGTTGCGCGTCGACCTGCAGCTGTCGCCAGCGGCGGCCGGGCATGACGGCGCGCCGCAGTGGACCCTGGCCGACCCGCTGCGCGGGCGTTACTTCAAGCTGGGCGGTGGCGCCGTGCGGCTGTTGCAGCACTGGCGCCTGGGCGACCCGCAGCGTGTGCTGGCTGCCGCCAATGCCGAGCCTGGCCTGGCAGTCGACGAGCAGGCATTGGAAGAACTGTTGCTGTTTCTCGGCCAGCACGACCTGATCGGCGCCGAAGATGCCCGCCAGCGCGAAAGCTATGCGACCAAGGCCGCCGCCACCCGGCAGAGCCTGTGGACCCGTGTGCTGCACCAGTACCTGTTCTTCAGGATTCCGCTGTGGCGCCCGGATGCCTTCCTCAACCGCGCATGGCCGGTGCTCGAACGCCATGGAGGCTGGATCTTGCGCTACGCCCTGCCGTTGGTGCTGGCGTTGGGTGTGTTCCTGGTGATCCGCGATTGGTCGCGCTTCATTGCCACGTTCCCGCACCTGTTCAGCCTCGGCGGCATCCTCGCCTTTGGCGCGGCGCTGGGGTTCGCCAAGCTCTGCCATGAGTTCGGCCACGCCTTCATGGCCAAGCGCGCCGGGTGCCGGGTGCAGAGCATGGGCCTGGCGTTCATGGTGCTGTTGCCGATGTTCTACACCGATGTCAGCGATGCCTGGCGCGTCAGCGACCGCCGTGCGCGGTTGCTGATCGATGCCGGTGGGGTGTTCGCCGAGCTGCTGCTGGCGGTGCTGGCGCTGCTGGCCTGGTCGCTGCTGCCTGACGGCCCGGCACGCACGGCAGCGTTCATGCTGGCCAGCGCCACCTGGATCACCACCTTACTGGTCAATCTCAACCCCTTCATGCGTTTTGATGGCTACTTCCTGATCAGTGACTTGTGGCGGGTCGAGAACCTGCAGAACCGCGCCTTTGCCCTGTGTCGCTGGCGATTGCGCGAGGCGCTGTTCGGCTATGGCGAGCCAGCCCCGGAAGCCTGGTCGCCGACCATGCGCCGCCGTTTGCTGGTGTGGGGCTATGGCGCCTGGCTGTGGCGCGCGGTGCTGTTCTTCGGTATCGCCCTGGCGGTGTATCACCTGTTCTTCAAGGTGCTGGGCATCTTCCTGATGCTGGTGGAGCTGGCCTGGTTCATCGGTATGCCGGTGTACAAGGAGTTGCGGCAATGGTGGCTGCACCGTGGCCAGGCGGCGCCGGGCAAGACGCTGCGGGTGGCGGCCGGGCTGGGTTTGCTGCTGGCCGTGCTGGTGCTGCCCTGGCGTGGCGCGGTGGACGTGCCGGCGATGCTCGAGGCGTCCCGCGTCAGCGCCCTGCATGCGCCGGTGGCGGCACGGGTGAAAAGCTTGCCGGTGGGCGAAGGGCAGGCGGTTCGCCAGGGCGAGCTGCTGGTGGAGCTGGAATCGCCCGACCTGACGTCGCGCCAGTCCATCGTGCGCCGCGAGATCGACATCCTGCAGCTGCTGTTGCGCCGCCAGGCCGGGCGCAGCGAGACGGCGGCGGACGCTGGGGTGCTAGAGCAGCAACTGGCCGAAGCCGTGGCCGAGTACCGCGGCCTGGCCGCCCAGCGCGAGCGCCTGCAGCTGCGCGCGCCCCGCGACGGTGTGCTGCGTGACCTGCCGGCCGGCCTGGCAGCGGGGCAATGGGTAAGCCCGGCACTAACCTTGGGCCGGGTAGTCGAGCCGGGGCTGCGTTTGCGCGGTTACCTGGCCGAAGCCGATCTGTGGCGGGTGGCGGCCGGCAGCGAAGGGCGCTTCATCGCCGATGACCCGGCGCGCCCGGCATTGCCGGTGCGCGTGGAGCAGGTGGATGCCACCGGCGTTGCCGTGCTGGAGCTCGAAGCGCTGGCCTCCGACCGCCATGGCCCGGTAGCCGTGCGGCGTGATGGCCAGCAGCGTGCGGAGCCGGTGCAGGCCCAGTATGGCGTGCGCCTGAGCCCGTTGGGCGAAGTGCCCGATGTGGCCCAGCCGTTGCGTGGGGTGGTGGTACTGGAGGGCGCGCGCGAGTCGTTGCTGGGGGCCGCCTGGCGACGTTTGGCGGCGTTGGGGGTTCGTGAGAGTGGGTTTTAGGCGGCCTTTCCCCTCCAGGGACCCGTCTTCGCCAGGAACACCGTTCAAGACAATGCCAACGCAAGGAGCCCGCATGACCGAGACTGCTTTGCCACTGTGTTCCCGCCTTACCTTGCCCACGAACCTGCCCGCGTTGCTGCAGGCCCTGACCCGGCTGGACACTCACGCCTGGCAGGCGCACTTCAACCGGGGCTACCACGAAGGTGACTGGAGCGGTGTGGCACTGGTCGCCGCCGAGGATGCGCCGTTGCCGCTGGCCCCAGGCACAGGCGCGCCGAATAGCCTGGCCTGGTGGCAGGGCGAGCCGGCCTGGCAGCAAGCACTCGCACCCTTCCAGGCATCGCTGCGCGCCGCCCGCCTGCTTCGCCTGGGCGCGGGGGCGCGGATACACGAGCACCGTGACCCCGACCTCGGGCGCCCAGGCGGCTGCCTGCGCTTGCACATACCGCTGCTGAGCCCTCCGGGCGTGGAGTTTCTTGTGGATGGCCTGCAAGTGCCGATGCGCCCGGGCGAGTGCTGGTTCATCGACTTGTCGCGCCCCCACCGGGTCAACAACCCCGGGCCCGGTGAGCGCATTCACCTGGTACTCGACTGCGCGGCCGACCCTTGGCTACTGGCGCTGATCGACGAAGGCCTGGCGCAGACGCCGGCACTGCAGCCCGGGAGGGCTGGGCAGGCATTCGAACGGTTTCGCCAGCAGGTGAGTGAGGCGCCGGCATTGGCCGCGCAACTACAGGCGTTGGAGGATCCCCGGGCCTTCGTGGCCGAGGCGGTGCGCCTTGGTGCCGAGCTAGGGCTGGCGTTTTCCGAGGCAGAGGTCCTGGGCGCCATGCGCCGGGGCAAGCAGGCATGGAGCGATCAATGGCGAGTGTGAATACCCCGATGGATTTTCACGGCTGGCTGCCCATCCGCCTCTGGCAAGGCGACGCCGGATGGCGGGTGGACTGGTGCTGGTTCGGCGAGAGGCGCCTGGCCCGGCCGTTTTTCCGCGACGACGTCGACCAGGCACTGCGCTTGCCCTTCAACCAGGCCATGCGCCGCGACACCGATGTCCAGGCTTTGCTCGACTGGCAACTGCACAGCCCGGGCCTGGCGCCCTCGGTGCTGGTGTTCCATGCCTCGCGCTGTGGCTCGACGCTGATCGCCCAATTGCTCGCCAGTCAGGCCCGCAACATCGTGCTGTCCGAGCCGCCGCCGTTGGACAACCTGTTGCGTGCCGCGCGCCAGGACCCGTCCGCCGTCGCCTGGCAGGCCGATGCATTGCGGGCGCTGTGCTCGGCCTACGGTCAGCGTCGTCGGGGCGACGAGCGCCACCTGTTGATCAAGCTCGACGCCTGGAGCATCTTCGACGCGCCACTGCTGACGGCGCTGTATCCCCAGGTGCCACGGGTATTCCTCTACCGTGACCCGCTGGAAATCGTGGTTTCCCAATTGCGCCAGCCGGGCATGCACCGGGTACCGGGCCTGCTTGGTGCCTCTGGGCTCGACAGTGTGCTGGCCGAGGCCCAGGGCATGGGCGCGGTGCAATACACCTGCCGGATGATTGGCGAAATCCTTGCGGCTGGCCTAGCGTTGTGCGAACGCGAAGGTGCCATAGCGGTGAACTACAGCGAGTTGCCCGATGCTGTCTGGGGGCGCCTGGGGCCACTGTTCGGCATCCTGCCAGACGAAGTAGCGGATTTGCAGGCGGTCGCGGCCTTCGACGCCAAGCAGCCGGCCCTGAACTTCAGCGCCGATGGCCAGCGCAAGCGTGACGAAGCCAGCGACGAGGTGCGCGCGGCGATTGCCCGTTGGGCCCTGCAGCCTTACAACGCTTTGGAATCCATACGGTTGCGAAATGCTTAGAAACCGGCGTCAAAATACCTCGAACGGGTGTTTGAGAAAATAGTTGCAAAGACCACGCTACAGTAGTGGCTATATGCCTTGTTGTTCGGCTACGCTGCGGGTGATCGTGTAGGACAATTCACTTGGATGTGCGCCCCTCACCATGGGGTAACCTTACGCAGGGAAGCCAGACCCGATGTCCATCCCCGAGGTGAACCTCCGTCCCATGGTGGACGCCGACCGGGCGTTCCTGCGCGAGCTCTATGGCACCACGCGTGCCGCCGAAATGGCCCTGCTGCCGTGGCCGCAGGCCGCTATCGATGCCTTCCTCGACCAGCAGTTCCAGGCCCAGCACGACTACTACCAGGCCCAGTTCGCCGACGCCGGCTTCTTTGTCATCGAAACGGCGGGCGAGCGCATCGGCCGTGCCTGCCTGCAGTGGACCGACAGCCACGTGCAATTCATCGACATGGCCCTGCTGCCCGCCTGGCGCGGCCGTGGCATCGGCAGCCGGCTGCTCGGCCAGTGGCTGGCACGTGCCGATGAACGGGGGCTCAGCGCCGGCCTGCATGTGACCGCCCACAACCCGGCCTTGCGGCTCTATCAGCGCTGTGGGTTCCGGGTGGTCGGCGAGAACGGCTTGTCGCTGAAAATGAGCCGGCCAGCGTCCATTGCCGCGATTGATGCGACCGGTGAGCCCCGATATCCAAGGGGGCCGGAGCTCCAGACGATTTCCCACGCCGATCGGCAGCTCTGAGCGTGCCTGTCACGAACGTGATTACCTGCGGGCCTTGAGGCCCGTCCTTGCCGCGTTGTCAAAGGAGTGCAGTAAATGAGTGAGCCATTCATCGGTCAGATCACATTGTTCGCGGGAAACTTCGCGCCACGGGGTTGGATGTTTTGCCAAGGGCAGCTGCTAAGCATCGCCCAGAACACCGCGTTGTTCTCGATTCTGGGTACGACCTACGGTGGCAATGGCCAGACTACATTCGCCCTGCCTGACCTGCGTGGTCGCGCACCTGTCCAGCAGGGGCAGGGGCCAGGCTTGCCGAGTGTCGTGCTGGGCGAGGCAGCCGGCACGCCGACTACCACGCTGACATCGCTGAACATGGCGTCGCAGGCCGTGAACATCCCCGCGCAGACCGTATCGGTCGCCATCCCTGCCGCAGAAGGTGACGCCGACCTGCCTGCACCCTCGACCACTGGCGTGCTGGCCAAACCAAAGGATTCGTCCGGTTCGGGGGTGTCGATCGACATCTACGCCTCTACCGCCAGCAATACCACGCTCAAACCCTTCAACCTCACCATCCCTGCCACGACAGGGGTGACCGCGGCAGGCAACCAGCCGTTCTCGAACCAGAGCCCTTACCTGGGCATCAACTTCATCATCGCGACCGAAGGGATCTTCCCATCCCGTAACTGAGGCCAGGATTTCGGCAGGCAGGGCAGCGGGGCGCGCATCGGCGCCCCGTCGTCCGTTCAGGATTACCAGACAAGGACAGGCCGCCCTCATCTGCAGGGACGGCAAGCATAAGCAGCCGCAGGGCTGAGCGAGGGCATCATGGCATTCTGGAAACGCGGTAAAGACACCCACACACCCAACGTTTCCGCGAGCCGGCCCAGTCTCATCCAGGCCCTGGAACCGCGCATGATGTTCGACGCCTCGGTGGGCGTGGTCGCCGATCAGGGGGCTCAGGCGGTCGAAGCCGCCGCAGCCGCCACCGGAGGCAAGGACACCAGCGCCGCCAGTGATGCGGCCAGTACCCGCGATAACACCGCCCACGAACCGGCCCATCAGGCGGCACCGGCCACCGCGCCGATCTCCCAGGCTCCGGGCAATCATGAAGTGGTATTCGTCGACTCTGCGGTAAGTGATTACCAGAAACTCATCGCCGGCCTGCCTGCCGGGGTCGAGGTGGTGGTGCTGGACAACGGCAAGGATGGCTTCAAGCAGATCGCCGACTATCTCAATGGCCGTAGCGACGTGACTTCGGTCGATATCATCAGCCACGGCGACAGCGGCTATGTGTACCTGGCCGGCAATGCCATCTGGGCCAACCAACTGGCCAGCCATGGAACCGACCTGGCGCGCATCGGCGCCAGCCTGGCCCCAGGCGGCGATATCCGCTTCTTTGCTTGCAACACCGGCGCCGGCAGCGATGGCCAGATGTTCGTCAACGAGGTGGCGCGGCTCAGCGGTGCCGACGTGGGCGCCTCGGCCGACTCGACTGGCAACCGCGCTGGCGAGGACTGGGAACTGGAGACCGTTTCCGGCGCGGTGGCCACTGGCGTGGGCGTGCAGCGCGGCGACCTGTCGGCATTCAATACCTCGCTGGCGACCATCACCGTCACCAGCAGCAATGCGTCGCTCATCGCCAACGATGGCCAGGTATCCCTGGCCGAAGCCATCCAGGCCGCGAACACCGACACTTCGGTAGATGGCTCCGCTGCGGGCAGCGGCAACGACATCATCGTGTTCCACCAGAACCTGAAAGGCGGGACCATTCGCTGGTCGTCGGCCACGGCGCTGGCGGTGACCAGCAACATTACCATCAACGGTGATGTCGACGGCGACGGCAAGGGCGACATCATCCTCAGTGGCGACGTCAACAGCAACAACATCCGCGATGCTGGCGAGGCCTCGGGCCTGCAAAGCAACGGTGGCGGTGTGCTGACGGTGCGCAACCTGGACATGCGGCATTTCTCCGGCAACATCACCGGTGGGGCCATCCGCGCCAATGGCGGTTCGATCACCGTCGAGGATTCCAACTTCCAGGACAACGCCGGCACCGTGATCAACTCGGCGACCACCCTAGGCTCCACGGTGGTGGTACGCAACACCACGATCCATGACAACAATGCGAGCATCATCGGCGCCACCGGCATGTCGTCGCTGGTACGCCTGGGTGGCGCCAACAACCACGTCCTGGAAAACGTGGCGATCTACAACAACAGTGGGACCTACGCCGCCACTGCCACGGTCGCTGGCGCCTCGGTCATCGTGCTGAGCAATACCGGTGGCTCGGTCAGCATCGTCAACAGCACCATCGCCAACAACACCTACCTCAACACCAGCAGTGGCACCATCAACTCCGCCGGCCTGGGGTGGGCCACTGGCGGCGCCGGCACGGTGACGGTGCTCAACAGCATCATCAGTGGCAACACGGTCAACGGCGCTGCTCTTGATGCCGCCACCAACAGCGGCAGTGGCGGTGGCTACACCAGCACCACCAACCTGATCGGCACCCCGGTCAACTTCGTCAATGCCGCCGGCGGCGATTACCGCCTGGCCAGCACTGCCAGCAACGCCATCGACCAGGGCACCCAGGCGGGCGCGCCGGCCACCGACCTGCGCGGCTTCGACCGGCCCCGTGGCGGCGGTGTCGACATCGGTGCCTACGAGGTGCTGTACTCGGCGCCGCCGCTGGTCGACCTGGACACCAGCACCGGTGGTAACGACAGCACCGTCAATTTCGCCGGCTCCCCGGTGGTGATCGTGCCGAACATCAACATCAGCCAATCCGACGGCGATACCCAGGTCAGTGGCGCCACGCTGACCTTGGGCGGCGTGCTCGATGGCGGCAGCGAGACCCTGTCGCTCAGCGCCGGGCAGATCGCCACGGCGGCCAGTTACGGCATCACCATCAGCGGCTCGGGCAGCGCGGTGCTGTCGCTCAGTGGTGTGGCCACCCTGGCCCAGTATCGTGCGGTACTTGCCACAGTGACCTATGGCAACGCCGCAGGGGCCTACACCAGCGGCACCCGTAGTGTGACCGTCAGTATCAATGACGACATGGGCAGTACTACCCGCACCGCTTCGGTGGTGGTCCAGCCACTCAATGCCGCGCCGGTGATTGCCAACCTCAACGGCGACAGCCAGACCTTCACCCAAGGCAGTGGCGCCGTGCTGCTCGACAGCGGCAGCAACGCCACGGTCACCGACAGCGACTCGGCCGACTTTGCCGGGGGTAACCTGACCGTGGCAGTCAGCGCCAACGGCGTCGCCAGCGAAGATCTGCTGGGCATCCGCCACCAGGGCAATGGCGCCGCGCAGATCGGCGTCAGCGGCAGCACGGTGAGCTACGGCGGAGTGGCCATCGGCACCTATACCGGCGGCACGGGCGGCGCCAACCTGGTGCTGACGTTCAACGGCAATGCCACGGCCGCAGCAGTCCAGGCGGTGGTGCGCAACCTCACCTACGACAACAGCAATGCCGCCAACAGCATCGGCCAGGCCACCCGCACCCTGTCGGTCACCGTCAACGATGGCGATGGCGCCACCTCCAGCGCGGCTTCGGTCACGGTGGCCATTCACGAGACGGTTCTGCCCACCGCCACCATCACCCTCAGCGACACGGCCCTGAAAGTGGGCGAGACCGCGACGGTGACCATCACCTTCAGCGAGGTGGTGAGCGGTTTCTCCAATGCCGACCTGACGGTGGCCAACGGCACCCTGAGCGCGGTGTCCAGCAGCGATGGCGGCAAAACCTGGACCGCCACCTTCACCCCGACCAACAGCATCACCAACGCCAGCAACGTCATCACCCTGAACAACGCCGGTGTCACCGACCTGGCCGGCAACGCTGGCGTAGGCACCACCAATTCGGCCAACTACAGCATCGACACACAGCGCCCGACGGCGACCATCGTGGTGGCCGACAGCAACCTGAGCATCGGTGAGACGTCCCAGGTGACCATCACGTTCAGCGAGGCCGTGACCGGCTTCACCAATGCCGACCTGACGGTGGCCAACGGCACCTTGAGCACGGTGTCCAGCAGCGATGGCGGGATCACCTGGACCGCGACGTTCACCCCGACCAACGCCATCACCGACGCGACCAACCTCATCAATCTGGACAACACCGGGGTGAGCGATGCCGCTGGCAACGCCGGCAGCGGCACCACCAACTCGAACAACTACGCCATCGACACCCTGCGCCCGACAGCGACCATCGTGGTGGCCAGCCCCACCCTGGCCATCGGCCAGACGTCGTTGGTGACGTTCACCTTCAGCGAGGCCGTGACCGGCTTCACCAATGCCGACCTGACGGTGGCCAACGGCACCCTGAGCGCCGTCTCCAGCAGCGACGGCGGGATCACCTGGACCGCGACGTTCACCCCGAACAGCACCATCACCGACGCGACCAATGTCATCACCCTGGACAACACCGGGGTGAGCGATGGCGCTGGCAACGCCGGCAGCGGCACCACCAACTCGAACAACTACGCCATCGACACCGTGCGCCCGACCGCGACCATCGTGGTGGCCAACCCCACCCTGGTCATCGGCCAGACGTCGCTGGTGACGTTCACCTTCAGCGAGGCCGTGAGCGGTTTCAGCAATGCCGACGTGACGGTGGCCAACGGCAACTTGAGCGCGGTGTCCAGCAGCGACGGCGGGATCACCTGGACGGCCACCTTCACCCCGTCAAGCAACATCACCGACACCACCAACCTCATCACCCTGGACAACAGCGGGGTGGCCGATCTGGCCGGCAACGCCGGTAGCGGCACGACCGACTCGAACAACTACGCCGTCGACACCCAGCGCCCGACGGCCACCATAGTGGTCGCCGACAACAATCTCACCGTCGGCGAGACCACCACGGTGACCATTACCTTCAGCGAGGCTGTAACCGGCTTCACCCTCGCCGATCTGACGGTGGCGAACGGCAACTTGAGTGGGCTTTCCAGCAGTGATGGCGGCATCACCTGGACGGCGACGTTCACCCCTTCGGTAAACGTGCAGGACGCCACCAACGTGATTGCCCTGAGCAACAGCGGGGTGGCCGACCTGGCTGGCAACGCCGGCAGCGGTACCACCAACTCCAACAACTACGGCGTCAGCACCATGCAACCCACGGCCACCGTGGTGGTAAGCGATGCGGCGCTGCGCATCGGTGAAACCTCACTGGTAACCATCACGTTCAGCGAGGCGGTGAGCGGATTCACCAACGCGGACCTGACCGTGGCCAACGGCACCCTGAGCGCGGTCTCCAGCGCCGACGGCGGCATCACCTGGACGGCCACCTTCACCCCGACCGGCAACATCACCGACAGCACCAACCTGATCACCCTCGACAACAGCGGCGTGGTCGGCCAGAGCAGCGGCAATGCCGGTACCGGCAGCACCGACTCGAACAACTATGCCATCGACACCCAGCGCCCGACGGCGACCATCGTGGTGGCCGGCAGCAACCTGGCCATCGGCGAGACGTCGCTGGTGACCATCACCTTCAGCGAGGCGGTGAGCGGATTCACCAATGCGGACCTGACCGTGGCCAACGGCACCCTGAGCGGGCTGAGTAGCAGCGATGGCGGTATCACCTGGACCGCGACCCTGACGCCGAGCGCCGGCATCACCGACACCTCCAACGTGATCACCCTGGATAACAGCGGGGTGACGGACACCGCCGGCAACGCCGGTTCCGGCACCACCGACTCGAACAACTACGCCGTCGACAGCCAGCGGCCAACCGCCACCATCGTCATGGCCGACAGCGATCTGCGCGTCGGTGAAACCTCGTTGGTGACCATCACGTTTAGCGAGGCGGTAGCGGGCTTCACCAACGCTGACCTGAACTTGCCCAATGGCACCCTGGGCACGCTGTCCAGCGTCGACGGCGGTATCACCTGGACCGCCATCTTCACGCCGAGCAACGGCGTGCAGGACGCCACTAACCTGATCGTACTGAACAACACGGGCTACACCGACCTGGCCGGCAACAGCGGAACCGGCACCACTTCATCGGCCAACTACACGGTCAACACCGTCGTCCCCACCGCCACCGTCGTGGTTGCCGATACGGCCCTGCGCGCGGGCGAGTCGAGCCTGGTGACCATCACTTTCAGCGAGGCGGTGAGCGGCTTCACCCTGGCCGACCTGACAGTGGCCAATGGCACCTTGAGCGGGTTGAGCAGCAGCGATGGCGGCATCACCTGGACCGCGACCCTGACACCTGGCAACGGGGTCGAGGACACCAGCAACCTGATCACCCTGGACAACAGCGGCGTGGTCGCGGCATCTTCGGGCAACGCCGGCGTGGGCAGTACCGATTCCAACAACTACGCCATCGACACCCGCGTTCCCAGCGTGACCAGCGTCGGTGGCCCGGCGGGGGTGTCCTACAACGCCGGCGACTCGCTGGTGTTCGTGGTCAACGCCAGTGAAGCGGTCCAGGTCACGGGGGCGCCGCGCCTGGCTCTGGACATCGGCGGGCACACGGTGTTTGCCGAACTGGTGGCGGGCGCCGGCACCTCGACCTTGGTGTTTCAGTACATCGTCCAGGCCGGTGACAACGACGCTGACGGCATCACCGTGACCGGCCTTGTCGCCAATGGTGCGACCCTTGTCGACGCCGCGGGCAATGCCATGGACCTGACCCTCAATGGCGTGGCTGACACCCACCAGGTGCTGGTCGACACCCAGGCGCCGAGCGCGGTCGGCATCGTCACCCTCGACCCGTCGCCGAGCAACGCCCAGAGCGTGCGCTTCACCGTGACCTTCAACGAGCAGGTCAATGGCGTCGATCTCAGCGATTTCAGCCTGGTTGGCACCGGCTCGGCCAGCGGTACGCTCAGCGGCCTGCAAGCGCTGGGCGGTGGAGTCTATGTCATCACCGTCAGTGGTGTGCACGGCACCGGCACCCTGGGCCTGAACCTCAATGGCAGCGCCACGGGTATCACCGATGTGGCCGGCAACGCCTTGGTCGGTGGCCTGACCGGCGCCACGTACAACATCGACCGCGACGCCCCCACGGTGGGCAGTGTCGGCGTGCCGGTCGGCGTCCCCTATAACACGGGCGATGTGCTCACCTTCGTGGTCAACACCAGCGAGGCGGTGATGGTCGACGGCGTGCCGCGGCTTGCCCTGGATGTCGGCGGGCGCACGGTTTACGCCGATTTCGTGGCCGGCTCAGGCACGCCGACGCTGGTGTTCCAGTACCAGATCCAGGCCGGCGACAACGATGCCGATGGCATCCAGGTGCTTGGCCTGTCGGCCAATGGCGCGAGCCTGCACGATGCGGCCGGCAATCAACTGACACCGGCGCTGAACAATATTGGCGACAGCCACGGGGTCATTGTCGACAGCACGCCACCCGGCGTGGTCTCGATCGTGGCGAATCCGTCGCCGACGCCGGGCAGCCAGTCCTTCACCGCTACCTTCAGCGAAGACGTCAGCGGGGTCGACCTGGGCGACTTCGAACTGCTGGCCAGTGGCAACGCCAGTGGCACGCTTCAGTCGCTGGTACGCCTCGACGGCCATACCTGGCAGGTCAATGTCGCAGGCGTGGCGGGCAGTGGTGGCCTGGCCCTTGGGCTCAAGGCCAGTGGCACCGGCATTCGCGATGGCGCAGGCAACGACGTGGTCGGCGGCTTCGCCGGGCAAAGCGTGACATTGCAGTCTACCGACGGTGATCCGGAATTCCGCGCATACCCACCGGCGCGCCCGGGCCAGGCCAGCCCAGGCACGCCGGTGGTGATCGCACCGTTGCCGGTAACGGCGCCGTTCCAGTCGCCGCTGCTGCCACAGCCGCTGTTCGAGGTGCCGACAACGGGCGGCGGGCTGCCGACCTTGGGCAATCTGTTCATCCAGAACGGTGCGCTGGCGCCGAGCTACCTGGCCCAGGTGTTCGCCGGCCAGCACGCTGACAGCGGTATCGGCAATGGTTTGGGGGCCGGTTTCCTCGGCTTTGGTGGTGGTGACGCCAACGTGTTCGGGGCCAGCAGCCTGGCCAACATCTTCGACAAGACGCTGCCGGATGACGGTGGCCAGTATGAACTGAGCGGTGGCAAGCCATTCCGCCAGGGGGCAGAGGCAGGGGCGGGCAAGGGCCTGACCGGGGCGCCGACCCTCGGGCAGCAGCTGCAGGCCTTCCAGGAGGGGGAGCAACGCCAGGCCAGGCAACTGGCGCAGGTGTTGGGGCAGGTCGAGGTACCCGTGCCGCAGGCCTGAGCCGGCGCACGCGAGCAATCCAATTAGAAGAAAAGCAGTGCCGTACCAAGGGGGCGGACAGGGATGAGCAGAACATCGAGGATTTTTGCGGTAAGCGTACTGGCACTGGTGGTAACAGGGTGCGCGGTCAAGACCCAACCCATCGACCGCAGTGTCAGCGAGCAGCGGGCGCGGGCGGACCTTGCCAGCATGTTCAAGGGCCAGGAGGCCTTGCATGGGCCGCTGACCCTGCACCAGGCCATGGCTCGTGCGGTCAAGTACAACCTGGAGGCACGCCTCAAGATCATGGAAGAAGCCCTGGCCCAACGCCAGGTCGACCTGGCCACCTTCGACATGCTGCCGCGCATGGCCCTGTCGGCCGGTTACGCCGGGCGCAGCAACGTCAGCGCATCAAGCAGCCAAAGCGTGCTGACCAATACCCAATCCCTGGAGCCATCGACCTCCCAGGACCGCGACCGCGACGTGGCCGACCTGACCATGGTGTGGAACGTGCTCGACTTCGGTGTCAGCTATGTCAGCGCCAAGCAACAGGGCGATCAGCGCCTGATCGTCCAGGAGCGCCGGCGCAAGGTGGTGCAGACCATCATCCAGGACGTACGCTCGGCCTACTGGCGGGCGGTCGCCGCCGAGCGCTTGCTCAAGCAGATCGACGCGCTGATGGTGCGGGTCGAGCAGGCCCGGGACAACAGCCAGCGCATGGGGGACCAGCGCATCGGCGACCCGATCCAGGCGCTCAACTACCAGCGCTCATTGATCGAGGCCACCCGCCAGTTGGAGGAACAGCGCCGTGCGCTGTCGCTGGCCAAGACCGAACTCGGCGCGCTGATCAACCTGCCGCCGGGTAGCGAGCTGACCCTCGCCGCCACTGACGACTACAGCGTGCCGGAGCTCAAGGTGGGCCTCGAAGCGCTGGAGCAGCAGGCCCTGGCCACGCGCCCCGAATTGCGCGAGCAGGACTACCAGGCCCGCATCAGCGCCGCCGAGGTGCGCAAGTCGATGCTGCGCATGCTGCCGGGGTTGGAGTTTTCGGCGGGCGGGCACTACGACAGCAACAGCTTCCTGACCAACCAGCACTGGGCCGATTATGGCGTCAAGGTCACCTGGAACCTGTTCAACGTGCTGTCGGGGCCGGCGTCCATCGACGTCGCCAAGGCTGGCGAGCAGGTGGTCGAGGCGCGTCGCCAGGCGATGTCGATGGCCATCCTGGCCCAGCTCTACGTGGCCAATGCCAACTACAACGAAGCTCGCCGCCAGTTCGCCACCAGTCAGCAACTGGTCGCCCTTGACCAGCAGATCGTCGAGCAACTGCGCAATCGCCACCAGGCGCAGGGTATTGGCGAGCTGGAGCTGATCCAGGGGGAACTGAATGCGCTGCAGGCCGACCTGCGCCGCGACCTGGCCTATGCCGAGCTGCGCAATAGCTATGGCCAGGTGTTCGCCAGCGCCGGGCTCGACCCGTTGCCACAGACCCTGCCGTCCGGCGAACTCGCCGACATTGCCCAGGCCCTGGGTAATAACGAGGCACGCTGGCAGCGTGGCGATATCGCCCCGGGCAGTTGAGTGCAACCAGCAGGCGCGGGGTCAGCCCGCGCCTACTGCGTTTGGTGCAGTACCCGCTGCTGTACGTACGCCAGCAGTTGCGCCGTTGCTATCGGCAGCGGCACTTGTGCCGTCTCCACCACCAGCTCCGGGCGCTCCGGCACCTCGTACGGCGCATTGATCCCGGTGAAGGCAGGCAGCTCTCCCGCCCGGGCGCGGCGATACAGGCCCTTGGGGTCGCGGGCCTCGCAGGTGGCCAGGTCGGCCTTGACGTACACTTCGTGGAAGCCCGCCTTGCAGGCCTGGCGCGCGGCGGCGCGCCCCGAGTGATAGGGCGAGATCAACGCGGCAATGCAGATCAGCCCGGCATCGGCGAACAGCGCCGCCACCTCACCCGTACGGCGGATGTTTTCGTGGCGATCCTGGGGTGAGAAACCCAGGTCGGCATTCAGCCCTGTGCGCAGTACATCACCGTCGAGCACGTAGCAGCCATGCCCCAGCTCATCGAGCTGCCGGGCCAGGGCCTGGGCCAATGTCGACTTGCCCGCGCCCGACAGGCCGGTGAGCCAGATTACCGCGCCAGGGCGGGCACGTGCCGGTGGACGTTCATCGCTTCCTGCATGATGCACCTTGGGCGTCTCCGAAAGGGGGAGTGCCCGAGTGTACTGCGCCGCGTGGCGGGATGTCAGTGGCCTGGAAACGGCCACGGTGGGTGTTCAGTCGATTCCTCTGCGCACTCCTTCTATATAGCGCAGCACTGCAGGCGACTTCTCGAAGCGGCGGTGCACCAGGCTCAGCCATGAACTTGCCTGGGCGTCGGCGATGGGCCGGTAGTTGACCTGGGGCAAACTGATGCGCTGGACCACCGACGCCGGTACCACGGCCACGCCCTGGCCCAGTGACACCAGGGTGAGCACCGCCACCAGGCTGCCCGGCTGCGGCCCCAGGCGCGGTGTGAAGCCGCCCTGGCCGGCGATTGCCAGGGTGCCGGAGATCTGCTCAGGCAAGATGAAAGTTTCGTCGGCTAGCCGCGCGGCGGGGATTGTCTTCAGCTCATTGAGGCGCGAGCTGGCCGGCAGCGCCAGGACGAAACCTTCCTGGTGCAGGGCGATGGCATTCAGGCTCTGCGGCAGCTCCATCGGCGAGCGCAAGTAGGCGAGGTCGAGTTGGCCCTCGTCGACAAGAGAGGGGAGCTCGAGCATGGGCACTTCGCGAATGTTCAGCTGTATGCCGGGATAAGCCTGGGCAAACCGACTGACCTGTTGCTGCAGGGTGCCGGAGTAAGCCGCCGAGGCAACGTAGCCGAGTTCGATCCGCCCACTGTCGCCGCGACCGGCACGCTGTGCACCCAACTGTGCGGCGTCGAACTGCTGCACCGCCTGTTCAGCCTCGGTGAGCAACGCCTGGCCTGCGGCGGTGAGGCTCACCTCGCGCTGGCTGCGTTCGAACAGCCGCACGCCCAGCTCACGCTCCATGTCCTGGATCTGCCGGCTCAGGGTCGGCGGGGCGATGCCCAGTTGCTCGGCGGCGCGGGTGAAGTGGCCGTGGCGGGCGACGGCAAGGAAGTAGCGGAAGTGACGTATCTCCATGGGGCCTCGTTAGCCAGGCGCTAATGACGCGGGACGTGCTGGCTAACAAGCCGGGCGCCCTGCGGCGTTATGGTTGAGGCAACACTACAAGGCTGGCGTCGTGGCGGTAAAGCGGCGACGACCTGCCTGCTCTCTATAACGGAGCCTTGCATGCCTGCAGCCGCCTCACCACGCTTCACCCTGTTCACCGCCTCGGCGGTGTGCGCCGTGATCATCCTCGACACCAACATCGTCGCGGTCAGCCTGCCCAGCATTGCCCGCGACCTGTCGGGCTCGTTCAGCGACATCGAATGGGTGGTCAGTGCGTACTTGCTGGCGTTCGCCGCCTGTCTGCTACCCGCTGGCAGCCTGGCCGACCGCTTCGGCAGGCGGCGCATGCTGCTGCTCGGCCTGGCGCTGTTCGGCGCGGCCTCGCTGGCGTGCGGCGCCGCGCCGAGCCTGTTGTTCCTCGATCTGGCCCGAGCAGCCAAGGGCATCGGTGCCGCGTTGTTGCTGACTGCCGCGCTGGCCGCCATCGGCCACCGTTTCCATGCGCCGCAGGAGCGCATGCGGGCCTGGGCTTTCTGGGGCGCGTGCATGGGCGCGACCATCACCTTCGCGCCGCTGCTCGGTGGGCTGATCGCCAGTACCTTGGGCTGGCGCTGGATCTTCTATATCAATCTGCCGCTGGTGATGGTGCTGGCGCTGATGGTCGTGCGCAGTATCGAGGAGTCCCGCGACGGTTCGGCGGCGCGGTTCGATCCACTGGGTAGTCTGACTTTCGCCGGTGGCCTGGGCTACCTGATCTGGGCCTTGATCGATGCCAATCGGGTCGGTTGGGACAGTGCTCCCACGTTGGGACGTCTGCTGATCGCAGTGTTCCTGCTTGGCCTGTTCGTGATGGTCGAGCGTAGCCAGGTGCGTCCGATGGTCGACCTGGGTTTGATGCGCAGCGGGCGCTTCATCGGCGCCTTGCTGGGGATGTTCGCCTATGCCGCCTGTGCGCAGGTGATGATGACCTTGCTGCCGCTTTACCTGCAGAACGGTTTGCAACTGTCGGCCTTGGCTGCGGGGGCGGGCATGTTGCCATTTGCCGTGGCCATGCTGCTGACGCCTCGGCTGGGCATGCGTCTGGCGGTGCGCCTGTCGCCGGCCCAGGTGTTCGCTGTGGGGTTGGTGCTGGTCGGACTGGGCAACCTGGCCTGTGCCTGGGCCGTCGGGCAGGGTGGCTATACCGCGTTCGCCCTGGCCAGTGTCGTGCTGGGCTCGGGAGCTGGATTGCTCAACGGCGATACGCAGAAAAACATCATGGCTTGCGTGCCGCGTGAGCGCACAGGTATGGCTTCGGGGCTGAGCACGACCACGCGCTTTGGAGCCATCGTCCTTGCCATAGGCATTCTTGGCGGCATCCTTGCGGCGCGCAGTGGGCAACTGCTGCGCGATGCCCTGGCGATACGGGCGCCTGAGGCGTTGGGTGCGGCGGGGGAGATGGCCACACGGGTGGCGGCGGGGGATCTGCATGCCGCGCTGGCGTTGCTTGACCCAAGATTCCGAGAGGTGGCGGCACCCCTGGCGCGCCAGGCGTTTATCGGTGGCTTCGAGGCGGTGCTGTGCAGTGCCGGTACTGCGGCGCTGGTCTTTGCGGTGGTGGTGGGGGTATTGCTGAATAAACCCTTGCCGGTCGGGGACGCTCATCATCAGGCAATGCAGACCCGTGCGTCAGGCCAAGCACCAGATATTGCAAATACATGAAATTAACGGTTGACGGGGTTTCAGATCCCCTTATAATGCGCCCCACTTCCAGCGACATCGGAACGAAAAACTCCTTGAATATCAAAGAGTT